>NZ_JBWKAW010000042.1:0-47305 GCF_056437345.1 Kitasatospora sp. NPDC042419 | reverse complement strand
ATGGCCGAGGCGGTCTCGAAACTCGACCTCACCGGGCTGCCGTTCGTCTTCTTCACCGACGCCGCCACCGGCCGGGGCAACGTCCTGTACCACCGTTACGACGGCCACTACGGCCTCATCACACCGGCGCAGTAGCGGAACAGGACGAGCCGGGCGCACCGCGCGAACCGGAGACGAGGCCGACCTGGACGTCCCGATGGGCGGCGGCCGACATCAGTACCGTGCCGCCGTGGCTGCGGGTCCCGCGGCCCGCAACCGGAAGTCCCTGCCGGATGACAGGCATCGGTGCGCGTCACGGACGGCAGGTCCGTGCCCGCCGGAGCGGGAGTCCCCACATCACCGGCGGGGCTGCGGCTGAGCGGTGCGCCGCAGGGTCGCGGGTGTCTGTCCGTACCAGCGTTGGACGGCGCGGCGCAGGGCTCGGGCGTCGGCGTAGCCGGTGCGGGCGGCCACCGCGTTGATGCTGAGATCGGTGTCGTGGAGGAGCCCGGTGACGTGGGCCTTGCGGATGGCTTCGGCTTCGCCGCTCCACGTGGTGCTGTGTTCCTCGAGCCGGCGTTGCAGGGTCCGGGTGCTGAGGCTCATGCGCTGCGCCACCGCGGACAGCGTGGGAGGGTCCGCCGCGTCGTGCGCGGACGCCAGGGCGGCACGGAAGAGGTCCAGCCAGTTGCGGAGCGGGACGGAGGCGGCGAGCGTCTGCTCGGCGTGTCTGTGTAGCACTGCCGACAGCCCCGGCTGGGCGTGGGGCGACGGCGCCTTCAGGTCGGCGGCGTGGAAGGTGATGGAACTGACCGGTGCCTCGAAGTCGATGGCGCGCGTGCCGTACAGCTCGATCAGAGCGTCGTGGCTACGCGGCACTTCGGTGGCCAGAGCGACGTGCACGGGGACGAGGTGCCGCTGTGCGGCATGGCCCAGGCGCGCCTGGAACAGGCCGAGCGCGCACGCGCGGACGGCGCAGGCGGCCTCAAAGGTCAGATCGGCCCCGTTGGCGTGGCTGACGGAGATGTGCCGGCCGTGCTCGCTGACCTGGATGCTGTCCGTGCCCACGTCGAGGACGGTCGCCAGGTACGTCGCCGAATCACGGATCCCCTCAAGCGGGCTGGTCGCGCAGGTGATCAGGTAGTCCCAGACCCCGAGGCTGCCGACGTGCGACCGCTGTGCCATCAGCAGCGCCACCTCGGGCCAGGACGTGTGTACGGTCATCAGCTCGGCGATGCGGATGCTGGTGATGGTGGGGGCCCGGCACAGGTCGTCGTTGAGGTGCTCCGGTGCGACGCCCAGCAGGTGGGCGTATTCCGTCGTGGGTACGCCGAGCAGGCGCGCGGCGTTGACGTTGAGACGGGTGAGGGCCGTGGAGGTCGTCCCCTGGTGTGCGTGCGAGATCACAGGGGCCGAGCGTAGACCAGCCCGAACGACAAGATCATCACGGGGGCCGGCGCCGGGGTTCCCGTCATGGCGCGGGCGGTCTGCTCCGTGGCGCGCGAGGCCCCCTTGCTGGCGCGTACCGCCCTCGCTGAATGATCTTCACGGCAGTAGCGTGATGATCGTTCTCGGCTGAGCCCCGCCTGACTCGGTGAGCCCGGGCCGCCCGGGGCGGCCGGTGTACCGCAGCCGGTCAGGTCGGCGAGAGCGTTACCGTGCGTACCAGAGGGTGGGGATGAAGGTCGTGAACGCGCTTGGTCGTGGTTTCGGCTGTCGCGACGGTGGCTCTCGGAGCCGGGACGGCCGGCGCGGCGAGCGGCTGTTACCCGGGTGACTGCGGCAGTGGCCGGTGTGCTGGTGCGGGCAGCCGGACCGGCAACGGGACGCGGGTGATCCGGTGGGCCTGCGGCGGTGCCCCGGGCCGGATCCGGGGCTGGTCAAGCGGTCCTGGATCGGTGGTGCCGACCGGCCCTGAAGCTGTCATGCCCCTGCCTGCCTGCCTGCCAGCCAGCCCGTCGTCCGGCCGCAGGGTTGCTCGCGCTCACACGGTGCGGCGCGGGGCGACCGCGGTGTGGGCGCGGCCTCCTTCGGGGTCCGTGGTGTCCCGGCGTGGCGTTCACTCGGAGCCCGAACCGGTCGATGCGCCATGTGGTGCAGAGGCTCCCCGCTGCACGGGTGCACGGGCGAGCGCAACAAACGTCCCCGCATCGACCTGTCTCGATGACAGTCGGATGCGGAGGGCATTCCAGAAAACGAGTCGAAGGAAATCATGATGCAGACGTTCGCCACTCCTGCCCCGGTCACCGCCGTCCTGGACATCCCGGCGGGACGAATCCGGTTCGTCGCCGCGGACCGGGCCGACACCACGGTCGAGGTCCTGCCCGCTGACGCGTCGAAGAGCCGTGACGTGAAGGCGGCGGAGCGGATCACCGTCGACTACGCCGGCGGCCTCCTGCGGATCGACGCCCCGGCGCCGAAGAACGGGATCCTCGGCGACTCCGGTGCCGTCGAGGTGACCGTCCGACTGCCCGCCGGCTCCCGCGTCGAGGCCAAGGCGGCCAGCGCCGACCTGCGGGGCGTCGGACGACTGGGTGACGTCACCCTTGAGCTCGCGCACGGCTCGGTCGAGCTCGACGATGCCGCGAGCACCCACCTCACCCTCCAGGCCGGCGACATCCGGGTCGGCCGTCTGGGCGGACCCGCCCAGATCACCACCCAGAAGGGCAACATCACCATCACCGAAGCCGTGCGGGGCACGGTGGCCCTGCGAACCGCGGCCGGGGACCTGTCCGTCGGCGTCGCCCGCGGCGTCTCCGCCACCCTGGACGCCGGCACCTCCTACGGCCGGATCGACAACGCGCTCAAGAACGCCGACGGCACCCCCACGGTCGACATCCACGCCACCACCACCCACGGCGACATCACCGCTCGCAGCCTCTGACACAGCGGCAGCCTTCACCGGCCCGCGAGATGGTCCAGGGCCCCTGAGCCCTTCTCGCTCTCGTCACCCCTGCCGTCACGGCACCACCAGGCCGTCGCCGTGCCCGGAAACGGCGCCAAGGAAGGACAAGAAGAATGAGCACCACTCAGGACTACCAGGCCGCGGAACTGCTTCTGCACCGCCCCGCACGCCCCGGCGAGCTCGTCGTAGGCGACAAGGTCAGGCCGCAGTGGATCGACGGAGGCGCCCGCTTCTGGTACGCGGTGAGCAACGGCACCGGCAGGCGGTTCGTCCTGGTCGGCCCGACGGCGGGCACCCGCGAGCCGGCCTTCGACCACGCCCGGCTCGCCACCGCGCTGGCCGCCGCCACCGGACAGCAGGTCGACCCCGAGGCCCTGCCGTTCCCGGCCATCGAACTGGTCGGGAACACCGTGGAGTTCGCCGCGTTCGGCGCGTACTGGCGCTGCCGCCTCGACGACTACAGCTGCGAGCCGGCGGAATTCACGCCACCGGGCAGCCCGCTGGAGGTGCCGTCACCCGACGGGAAGGCCGCGGTGTCCCGGCGGGGGCACGACCTGTGGGCGCGCTCGCTGTCCGACGGCCGCGAGTGGGCGCTGACCACCGACGGCGCGCCCGACCACCAGTACGGCACCGGCCCGGACTGCACGAGCAACACCACCCTGCTGCGCAAGATCGGCCTGCCGTACCTGCCGCCCGCGGTGGCCTGGTCGCCCGACTCGACGAAGGTGCTCGCGCACCGGACCGACGAGCGCGGTGTGCGGCAGACCCACCTCGTGGAGGCCAGGCCCGCCGACGGCGGCGCGCCCGCCGTCCACACCCAGCGGTACGCCCACCCCGGGGACGAGAGCGTGCCGCAGGCCGAGCTGGTCGTGCTGGACGTCGCCGCGGGCACGGTGGTCCGCGCCCAGGCCGAGCCGCTGCTCATGCCACAGATGTCGCCGATCACCACCAGGTGGGCGTGGTGGGCCCAGGACGGCTCGGCGGTGTACTACCTCGGCCGGCCGCGCGACCCGCGCACGCTCTCCCTGCACCGACTGGACCCCGCCACCGGCGAGGTCACCACCGTGCTCAGCGAGACCGGCGACACCCGGGTCGAGCCGAACCAGTGGCTGTACGAGCCGCCGATCGTGCGGGTCCTGCCCGACGAGGTGCTCTGGTACTCGCAGCGGGACGGCTGGGGCCACCTCTACCGGTACGACCTGCACACCGGCGAGCTGCTCGGGCAGGTCACCTCCGGGCCGTGGGCGGTGCGGCAGATCCTGCGCGTCGACGAGGCCGAGCGGGTGGTGTACTTCACCGCCTCCGGGCTGGTCGCGGAGGACCCGTACCGGCGCACGGTGTGCCGCGCCGGCCTGGACGGCTCCGGCTTCGCCAAGGTCACCGACGACGAGCTGGACCACGTCGTCACCGTGCCGGACGGCCAGGAGTACTTCATCGACTCCGCGTCCACGGTCGACACCCCGCCGGTGACCCTCGTCCGTGACTGGAACGGGCGGGTGCTGGTCGAGCTGGAGCGCGCCGACATCGGCAAGCTCACCGCCACCGGCTGGACGCCGCCGGAGCGGTTCCGCGTCAAGGCGGCCGACGGGGTGACGGACGTCTACGGGGTGCTGTACCGGCCGCGCGGGTTCGACCCCGCCCGACGCTACGCCGTGGTGGACAACGTCTACCCCGGCCCGCAGGTCGCCCGGGTCGCCCCGTGCTTCGACCCCGGCGGGATGGGCATGGACGCAGAACCCCTCGCGGCACTGGGCTTCGTGGTGGTGGCGGTGGACGGGCGAGGCACCCCGGGGCGGAGCAAGGCATTCCACGACGCCTCCTACGGCCGCCTGGCCGACGCGGGCTCCCTGGCCGACCACGTCGCGGCGCTGCGGCAACTGGCCGAGACCCGGCCGTGGATGGACCTGGACCGGGTGGGCGTGTTCGGCCACTCCGGCGGCGGGTTCGCCGCGGCGCGGGCGATGCTGGACTTCCCCGAGGTGTTCAAGGCCGGCGTCGCCCTCTCCGGCTCCCACGACGCCCCCCACTTCAGCCAGGGTTTCGTGGAGACCTATGACGGCGCGGCCGACCCCGAGGCATGGGCCCGTACCTCCAACGTGTCCGACGCGGGCCTCGCGGACCGGCTGGCCGGCAAGCTGCTGCTCGTCCACGGCGAGATGGACGACCAGGTCCACCCGCATCACACGCTGCGGCTGGCCGACCGTCTCATCGCCGCCGACAAGGACTTCGAGCTGCTCATCGTGCCCGGCGCCGAGCACACGCTCATCGACTGCCTGTCCTATGTCCGCAAGCGCTGCTGGGACTTCATGGTGCGCGAACTGATGGGCATCCAGCCCCCGGCCTACCGCCCCGCCCCGATCGCCCTCGGCCCCGAGCTGCTCGGCGAGCTCTTCTCCTGAGTGCGCTCTCTTCCCCTGAGTGCGCTCCCGCCGGAACGGTCGTCCGGGCGGCGCCTGCTTGACCAGCGCAATGATCCGCGGGGTCCCGCCGGGTGCCGGGACAAGCTCGTACTTCTGCTTCGGCACCGAGCGGGACGGCGGCCGGCTGCCAGCTGGACGCCTGTTCAGGCTGATCGCCGCCGTGGCCGTCCTCGCGGTACGCGAGGCGTACCGCGAGGAGCCGCTCGGCGCGGCCCTCCTGGTCGGTAGGGCCGTTGCCGGGGTAGGGACGAGAAGGCCTTCGTCCGTAGTCGTCACGCTGCCACGAGCAGGGTCGGCCGGAGATCCGTCAGACCAGGCCGGCGCCCCAGGCGCGGGCGCGGTCGAGTTCGCCCGCCCGCAGGGGGCCGTCGGCCTCCTCGACGACGAACCCCTCGGGTTCCGCCACCACGTCGTAGTGGTGGCGGGACAGCCGTTGCGCTATGCCGTCCGCCGCGCCGCCGCTCATCCGCATGTCGGCGCGTGTGTCGAAGGCCGCCGCGTGGGTACCGGGCTCGGTTTTCGGGAGGTCGTGGAACCACGTGCGAAGACCGGGCCCCTCAGCCGTCGAAGCGGCCTCCCGAGCGGCGTCCTCGTGGCCCTCCTTCTTCGCCTCGGCCGTGGCGGCCATCCTGCGGCTGAGCCCGGAGGACATGCCGTGCATGTGCGTCGGACCGCCGACCACCAGGAGGTCGGCGGTCCGCGTCATGTCGGCGTCGGCCTCTGCCACCGGGATGCAGTCGACCGCCGCGTCCGGGGCGGCTTCGTGGATGCCCGCGGCGATCGCTTCGGCGATCTCGCGTGTGTTGCCGTACATGCTCTCGTACACGATCACTGTGCGCATCGCTCTCACCTCTCCTTCCATCGTCCTCCGCCACCTCCTTCCGGGCGTGGGCCGTTCGGCCCTGACCGTGCCGCCGACAGGACCGTTGCCGCCGGTCGTGCGTCAGCTGTGGGAGGGGGAAACGGCCGGACGGTGGATCCCGTGGAGCCCGACCGGGCTCGCCCCCTCGGGGAGGCCCTCGGTGGCGCCGTCCCGGAGGAGGCAGGCCGTCGCCCGGGGTGGCGGCTTCGGCAGGGCGGGTGAGTCCGTGGGCGCCCTCCGTCTGGGCGCCGCGTCGGGCTACTGCGGCTGACCGTCCGGTCGGGGTTCACAGGGGGAAGGTGCGGCTCTCGCCGGGGCGGACGAGGGTCGGGGCGCCCCGGAAGCGGATCCGGACGGGTTCCTGGCGCCCCTCCGACAGGCTCACCGTCACGGCCCGGCGGTCGGTGGCGATCACGACGCCCCAGTGGCCGCGGTAGTGCAGCTCCAGCTCCAGTCGGCCGAGGGCGGAGGGCAGGTGGGGATCGAGCCAGAGGGCGTCCTCGCGGATCTCCAGGCCGGTGTAGCAGCGTTGCAGCAGGTCCACCGCGCCGGCCATGGCGCCGAGGTGGACGCCCTCCGCGGTGGTGCCGCCCTGGGAGTCCCGCAGGTCGGCGACCAGGGCGTCGCGGAAGTGCCGCCAGGAGGCGCGGCGGTCGGAGCGGGTGAGCACCCAGGCGTGGACCACCGAACTGAGCGTCGAGCCGTGTACGGTGCGCCGCAGGTAGTAGTCGGTGGTGCGGCGCAGCAGCTCGTGGCCGGCCGGGTGGCCGAGGTGGCGGAGCAGGTCGCGCACCTCGCGGGCGGAGAACAGGTACCAGAGCATGAGGACGTCCGCCTGCTTGGACACCCGGTAGCGGTTGGCGGTGTCGCCCTCGGCCTCCAGGATCCGGTCGAGCCGGCGCAGGTCGGGATAGCGCTGCCGGTAGACGGCCCAGTCGAGTTCGAGGAGCCGCTCGTAGCCTTCGAACTGGCTCGGCACGCCGTCGTGGAACGGGACGTGGAGGCGTCGCCCGACCTCGCGCCAGCGGTCGAGTTCGGTGTCGTCGAGGGCCAGCCGTTCCGTCAGCTCGTCGCGCCGGTAGCGGGGCAGGACGGCGAGGGTGTCGAGTGCGCGGGCGAGCACCCAGGCGGCCAGGACGTTGGTGTACGCGTTGTCGTCCAGTCCGGGGCGGTCCGCCCACGGGTAGGCGTCGTGGTACTCGTCCGGGCCCAGTACCCCGCGGATCGAGTACCGGCCCCGTGAAGGATCGTAGGCGGCGGCCGAGGACCAGAAGCGGGCGATCTCCAGCAGGGTCTCGGCCCCGGCCTCGGCGAGGAACTCCGAGTCGCCGGTGGCCTGGTAGTACTGCCAGATGTTGTAGGCGACGGCCGATCCGACGTGCCGCTGGAGGTGGCTGTGGTCGGGGAGCCAGCGGCCCGAGAGCGGGTTGAGGTGCAGCCGCTGGGACTCCTCGCGGCCGTCGCTCGCGCTCTGCCACGGGTACATCGCGCCGCGGAGGCCGACCTCGCGGGCGGCTCGGCGGGCCGCGTCCAGGCGCCGGTGGCGGTAGCGCAGCACGGCTCGTGCCAGCTCGGGGAACCGAAGGTTGAGCAGCTGGAGGACGAACAGCTCGTCCCAGAAGACGTGGCCCCGGTAGGCCTCGCCGTGCAGGCCGCGGGCCGGGATGCCGACGTCGAGGTCGACGGAGTGCTCGGAGTACGTCTGGAGGAGGTGGAAGAGGTTCAGGTGCAGCGGTCCGGAGCCGTCGAAGTCCGCCTCGATCCGGCAGCGGCGCCACAGCTCGGTCCAGCGGAGGGTGTGCGCGGCCAGGATCTCCTCGAATCCGGGAGCCCGCGCGGCCAGCAGGCGCGAGGCGTGCAGCGGCGTCTCGATCGCCGGGTCGCGGGAGGTGTGGACGGCGACCGTCTTCTCCACCGTCACCGGGTGGTCGGGCCGGGCGTCCACGGTGAGGATCTGGGCCGCCCAGCCCGCCCGGACGTCGCCGCGACGGTCCGGGATGACGGGTACGCCTTCCCGGCGGAGGGTGGTGCGAGCCGCGAGCGCGATGTGCAGTGGCGAACCGGCGGCCGCGACCTCCAGCCAGAGCGACCCGTCCTGCCCCGAACCCTGGCCGGCGGGCACCAGGTGGCGTGCGGCCAGGCCGCGGTAACGGGCGACCCCGGTGTTGGTCACGGTGCCGTCCAGGGCGGAGCGGATCTCCAGCGGGCCGGACCAGTTCTCCGGGGTGAGCGTGGTCTCCAGGGCGAGCAGGTGCGGCTGCGCCTGGCTGGCGAGGCGGCGCTGTACCAGCCGGGTCCGGCGGCCCTCGGCGTCGACGACGAGGGCGTGCCGGGTCAGCAGTCCGCGCCGCAGGTCCAGCTCCAGGGTCTGCGCGGCGGGCGGGCCGGTGAACCAGGAGCCGCCGGCCGGACGGAAGGTCAGGGGCAGCCAGTTCGGGGTGTTGATCAGGTCCTCGTTGGTGACCGCCCGGCCCGCGACCGTCGAGGACGCGCGGTCGTAGCAGCCGGCCAGGTACGTGCCGGGGTAGTGGACTCCGTCGGCCGTCGACTCGGGTGCGGCCCCGCGGCTGACGACGTAGCCGTTGCCGGTCGCGCAGAGCACCTCCCGTAGACCCTCCTCGGCCGGGTCGAAGTCCTCGTAGCGCAGGGTCCATGGGCCGGGCATCACCGGGTCGGCGGCCGGGTGCGCGGGGACGGCGTCCGGTTCCACGGGGCGGTCTCCGTCCTGTCGGCTCCCTCCCAGTCTGCGCAGCGTGCCGCCGGGCCGCTCACCGGTCGCCGTCCCGGGCTCCCGCCTCCGACTCCTCCGGCGTGTGGACGGCCCGACCGGTGACGGATGCCGGCCTGAGCCGCACCCGCACGTCGCGCGGCAAGCCGGCCCACGGGCCTGGGCTGCCGCGCCGGACGAGGCTGTCGTGAAGGCTGGTCGCGCCGGGTTCCCTGCGGCCGGTCCTGGTCTCTGGTGCGACGCGGCCGTCCGGCGCGCAGAATCGTTGCGTGACGACGCCAACCCCAGCGGAGCCGGAACCGGCGACGGCCGCGACCGAGCCGGCCCAGCCCGCCGAGTCCGTGCGGCCCGCGCGGCCCGTGCGGGTGTTCCTGCTGGACGACCACGAGGTGGTCCGGCGAGGGGTGAGCGACCTGCTCGGGGCGGAACCCGACATGGAGGTCGTGGGTGAGGCCGGAACCTGTGCGCAGGCCCTGGCGCGTGTCCCGGCGCTACGACCGGACGTCGCGGTCCTGGACGTGCGGCTGCCGGACGGCGACGGCGTCACCGTCTGCCGGGACCTGCGTGGTCTCCTGCCGGACCTCGCCTGCCTGATGCTGACCTCGTTCGACGACGACGACGCGCTGCTCGACGCGATCATGGCGGGCGCGGCCGGGTACGTGCTGAAGCAGGTCAAGGGCGCCGACCTGGTCGGTGCGGTGCGGACGGTCGCCTCCGGGCAGTCCATGCTCGACCCGGCTACCACCCGCAAGCTGATGGAGAGCCTCCGCCACCACGACGAGAGCCCGACCGAGGCCGCGCTCGCCCGGCTGAGCCCGCGCGAGCGGGAGATCCTCGCCCTGGTCGGCGAAGGAAAGACCAATCGGGAGATCGGCCAAGAGCTCTACCTCGCCGAGAAGACGGTCAAGAACCACGTCTCGCGCATGCTGGCCAAGCTGGGGGTGGAGCGACGGCTCCAGGCCGCGGTGCTCGCGGCCCACGCGGACCCCGAGCACCGGCCCGACCGGCCCCACTGAGCGGGCGCGGCCGCACCGGCCCGCCCGATCCCGAGGACAGGGCCGGTCGGCCCATGCACCGCCCCGGCCCCCGGGTGCACGGTGGAGGTGAGGCAGCAGCCCCACCCCGTCCGGCCGAGGAGCCCACGATGACGTACTGGAACGATCACGGCATGAACGGCTGGGGCTTCGGCCTGATGGCCGTCGGGATGCTGCTGTTCTGGGGACTGGTCGTCGTGGCGGTCGTCCTCCTCGTCCGCCACCTGGTGCAGATCCCGCAGCATCCGCAGAGCACGCACCCCTCCCCGCAGCCCGAACGCATCCCGCCCGAGCGCATCCCGCCCGAGCAGCTGCTCGCCGAACGCTTCGCCCGCGGGGAGATCGACGCCGACGAGTACCGCCACCGCCTGGAGGTACTGCGCTCCGGCGCCAGTCCGCCCGCCGGCTGACGGCACACCCCGGGAGCCCGCCATGCCCACCCTCGCACTCGACGCCGCCGCCCTGGAGAAACTGGTCTCCGCCGCCGTGGCCGCGCCCTCGATCCACAACAGCCAGCCCTGGCACTTCCGGCTCGATCCGGAGGCCTCGGTCCTGGAAGTGCGCGCCGCGCGCGAGCGCGCCGTCCCGGCCGCCGACCCCGAGGGGCGGGCCATGCACATCTCCGTCGGCGCGGCGGTGCTCAACCTCCGGGTCGCCGCCCGCCACCTCGGCTGGGCGCCCGAGGTGCGGCTGCTGCCGGACCCCGCCGACCCGGACCTGTTCGCCGCGGTCCGCCTGGACGAGACGTCCCCGGTCCGACTCCCCGGCACGGAGGGCCTGTACGACGCCATCTGGCGCCGCCACTCCATCCGGACACCGTTCACCGACCGGCCCGTGCCGGCCGACGTGCTGGACCAGCTGGTGGCAGCGGCCCGGGAGGAGGAGACGATCCTCCACCTCCCCGGCCGGGAGGAGACCGACCGGTTGCTCGGACTCACCGCCGAGGCCGAGCGCCGCAGCACCACCGACCCCGGCAAGCGGGCCGAGAGCCGCGACTGGATCCGCAGCGGTGACGTGCCGGCCTACGGCATCCCGGCCCGCGCCCTGGGCCCGCAGGACCGGGAGGGTCACCTGCCGATGCGGGACTTCTCCTCCCTCCACCCCGCCGAGCACCGACCGCCCGCCACCTTCGAGCACGAGCCGCGCATCGCGGTGCTCACCACCGAGCGCGACCGCCCCGCGGACTGGCTGCGCACCGGGCTCGCCCTGGAGCACGTCCTGCTGGCCGCCACCGTCCACGAGGTGCGCGCCTCGCTCCTGCACCAGGCCATGGAGTGGCCGGACCTGCGATGGACGGTCCGGGAGCCCCACCTCAAGCCCGAGCACGTGCAGATGCTGATCCGCCTCGGCTACGGCCCGGAAGGAAGCCCGACCCCACGAATGGCGGCAGCCGACGTCCTCGACCCCGGAACCTAGGGCGGAGGGGCCAGCGGCACCCGCCACAGCAACTCGGTGCCGCCGCCGGACAGCGCCCGGGCACTGAAGGTGCCGCCCAGCTCGGCGGCCCGCTCGGCCAGGTTGGCCAGCCCGCTGCGCCGCCCGCCCTCAGGCAGCCCGACGCCGTTGTCCGTCACGGTGAGCACCAGGTCGGCGCCGGCCGTGAGCGACACCGCGACCGCGCTCGCGGCGGCGTGCCGGGCGGCGTTGGAGAGGGCCTCCTGGAGCACGGCGAGCACCGCGTCCGCGACCGTGGCCGGAACGGTGACGTCGAGCAGGCCGGTCATCCGCAGACTCGGGGTGAAGCCGAGTGTCCCCGCCGCCCGTTCGATCACCTCGACCGCCCGGGCGCGCAGACCGTCGGCGTAGGGTCCGGCTTCGCGGGCGCGCAGGCCGAAGATGGTCGCCCTGATGGTCTTGGCGGTGTCGTCGAGGTCGTCGATCGCCCGGAGGACCCGGTCGGTTGCCTCCGGATGCTCGATGAAGCGGGTGGCGCCCTGGAGGGTCATCCCGGTGGCGAACAGCCGCTGGATCGCCAGGTCGTGCAGGTCCCGGGCGATCCGGTCACGCTCCCGGAGCAGCGCGACCTGTTCCGAATCGCGACGGCGCTCCGCCAACTCCATGGCCACCGCCGCCTGGCCGGCGAATCCCAGGAGCGGACCGGACTCCTCCTCGCGGAACTGCGGTGCGCCGGCCGCCCGGGCCAGCATCAGTACCCCGCGTGTTCCGTGCCCCGCCGTGCCGATCGGCACCGCGAGGGCCGGCCCCAGCCCCTCCCAACGCGGTGGACCGGCGGTGATCCGCGGATCCTTCCGCACGTCGGTGCTCACCACCAGCCCGCCGGTCCGGGCGGCGGCGCCGACGAAGGAGCCGTCCAGCGGGAGGACCAGGCCCCGGTGCCGGTCCTCGCCCAGCCCGACGGCGATCCGTACCTCCAACTCTTCCGAGCCCGCGAGCGGCAGGGCCACCACCGCGAGGTCGGCGCCGGCGATCTCGGCCGCCCGGGTGACCAGCAGGTCGAGCACCCGCTGCTCGGAGTCGCCGGCCAGCAGGCTGCCGGTGATCTCCGCGTTGGCCGTCAGCCAGCGCTCGCGCAGCTTGGAGCGGGCGTAGAGCCGGGCGTTGTCGATCGCCACCCCGGCCGCGACGGCCAGGGTCGCGAGCACGGACTCGTCCTCGGCGTCGAACTCGCCGCCCCCGTGTTTCTCGGTCAGGTAGAGGTTGCCGAACACCTGGCCCCGGATCCGGATCGGCACACCCAGGAAGGTGTTCATCGGCGGGTGGTGGGCGGGGAAGCCGTAGGAGGACGGGTGGTCCGAGATCCGTGCCAGGCGGAGCGGATCCGGGTTCCGGATCAGCTCCCCCAGGACACCGTGGCCGGAGGGCAACGGTCCGATCCGCTCGACCTGCTCGTCGGTCATGCCCACCGGGACGAACCGGGAGAGCCGGTGGTCGTCCCCGATCACCCCGAGGGCGCCGTACTCGGCGTTCACCAGCGTGACCGCCGCCTCGACGATGTGCCGGAGAACCTGGCCCAGGTCGAGTTCACGGCCCACCGCGAGGACCGCCTCCAGCAGGCTGTGCACCCGGTCACGGGTACCACGGGCCGCGTCCAGCCGTGCCTGGAGCTCGTCCAGCAGATCGTCCAGCCGAAGCCGGGGCAGAGGGGTGGAATCCTCCGATGCGCTGCCCACCGGTTCCTCCGGGATCCGAGACTCGCCGGGTGCCACTGCCAGACTAGACGCGGCCACTCGGTCCCGCCCTTCCTCGCCCGCCGCCCGCCGGGGCCGATCGGCCCCGCCGCCGACCCCACCCGCCCTATGGCGACCACCCACCCCAGGGGGAACGCTGGAGGAGAAGCGGGACAGCATCCCCGTTCCGTACCGGCGAGGGCCGACGGGAGTGATCAGGACATGAAGGCGCTGACCTACCACGGACCGGGCCGCCGAACCTGGGGCGAGGTCCCGGACGCCGCCGTCCGCGACCCCGAGGACGCCGTCGTCCGAGTGGACGCGGTCACCATCTGCGGCACCGACCTGCACATCCTCAAGGGTGACGTCCCGGAGGTCGCCGACGGACGCGTCCTCGGCCACGAGGCCGTCGGCACCGTCACCGAGACCGGCCCCGGCACGAGGACCGTCAAGGCCGGGGACCGCGTCCTCGTCTCCTGCGTCTCCGCCTGCGGCCGCTGCGCCTACTGCCGCGCCGCACGCTACGGCCAGTGCACCGGAGGCGGCGGCTGGATCCTCGGCCACCTGGTCGACGGCTGCCAGGCCGAGTACGTCCGCACTCCCTTCGCCGACAACTCCCTCCACCGGCTGCCCGAGGGCGTGACCGACGAGGACGCCCTGCTGCTCGCCGACATCCTCCCCACCTCCTACGAGGTCGGGGTCCACAACGGGCGGATCGGCCCCGGCGACACCGTGGTGGTGGTCGGCGCGGGCCCGATCGGCCTCGCCGCGATCATCACCGCCCGGCTCTACAGCCCCTCCCGCATCATCGCGGTCGACCTCGCGACCGGCCGCCTGGACGCCGCCGAGCGCACCGGGGCCGACACCGTACTCACCGTCGCCGAGGCCACCCCCGAGGCGGTGCGCGCACTGAGCCCGGACGGCCTCGGCGTGGACGTGGCGATCGAGGCGGTCGGCGTCCCCGAGTCCTTCGAACTGTGCACCCGGGTGGTACGCCCGGGAGGGCGGGTGGCCAACGTCGGAGTGCACGGCAAGCCCGCCGTCCTCCACCTCGAAGACCTCTGGATCCGGGACGTCACCATCACCACCGGCCTGGTCGACACGCACAGCACCCCGCTGCTGCTCGACATGCTCGCCGCCGGCCGGCTCGACGTCTCCGGACTGGTCACCCACCGCTTCGGCCTGGACGAGATCCAGGAGGCCTACGACGTCTTCGCCGACGCGGGCGGCAACGGCGCCCTCAAGGTCGCACTCTTCCGCACCTGACCCGGAGACCGGCAAGCCGAGGAGCACACGGTGAACCAGAACCCAGACATCGAATCCGCCCGCCGTGCCGACCCCGCCGACGTCGCGCGCAGGATCAACGAACGGTGCGCCCACCTGGGCATGACCGAGCAGGTGCTGGCGAACCAGGCGGCCATGTCGCCACGCTACCTCCAGCACCTGCTGGCGGCCGGACCGGACTTCGACCCTGGCGGCTTCGTGCGGATCGCCGCCGCCCTGCGACTCACCTATCAGGACCTGTTGGAGGGCCGGGGCGACGCACCACCGGGACAGCCCGGGGCGGCTCCGAGGCCACTCCTCCTCCACCTGACGACCGCCGAGTGCTGGGAGATGATAGGCCCGCACGGGGTGGGGCGGATCGCCCTGCCCGTCGAACCGGGGCCGGCGGTCTTCCCGGTCAACTACACCGTGGACGCCGGCACCGTCGTCTTCCGCACGGCCGTCCGGAGCGGTGCCGCTCCCGACGACGGCTCGCCGGTGTCGTTCCAGGTCGACCGCATCGACGACCGGCTCAGCCGGGGCTGGAGCGTACTGATCCTCGGAGAGGCACAGCACGTGACGGACGCCGACGAGGTGCGGCGGCTGTCGGAGCTGCCCGGGACCACCCCGTGGGCCGGCGGGGACCGCCCGCTCTGGGTCCGGATCCGGCCGGACGAGATCACCGGACGCAGGATCGGTGGCGGCTGATCCGGCTCCGGCGGGGCCCTTCCGGCGTCAAGTCGAATCGCCGTCACGGGAGGCACGGCAAGGCTGACGGTAGACCGGTGATCGAACTCCACCAAGAGCACCGGCATCCAGAGCAACGCCGTGACCGACACCACCGCCGACTGCCGCTGC
This sequence comes from Kitasatospora sp. NPDC042419, assembly GCF_056437345.1. Classification (NCBI taxonomy): domain Bacteria; kingdom Bacillati; phylum Actinomycetota; class Actinomycetes; order Kitasatosporales; family Streptomycetaceae; genus Kitasatospora; species Kitasatospora sp. NPDC042419. Next base: position 32,128 of record NZ_JBWKAW010000042.1, on the reverse strand, counting down.
ATCACCCTCGGAGGCAGGACAGCGTTCAACGGCGTCACCGTCACCGCCCGGTACCGACCCGCACGCACCGACCCGCACGCACCGGCGCGAGCAGCCCACCGCAACGCCGGACAGGGGCGGTCACGCACCGGCAATCCGCGGTACGCGAACACCCCGCCCCCAGTACGGCACCGAACACGACCACCACCCCGGCCCAGGACGGCGCCGTCCAGGACACCGCCGCCCCGGACTCTTCGCGCCGAGTTCAGATATCAGATACCATCTGGTTGCGGGCATGGCAGATGCGTCCGCGAACGTCTTCCTTTCAGGGCAAAACCCTCATAAAGGAAGAAACATGACGATACGTCTGGTCGCTCGCGCTTCCACGCTCGTGCTCTGCACGGCCCTCGCGGCCTCCGTCGCACTTCCGGCTCAGGCCTCCTCGATCAGCAGTATCCGGCCCAAGGCCGAGACCGCGCCGCTGTACGACGACGAGGCCGGCGGCGACGCCAACGCGGACGACCCGGCGATCTGGCGCAACAGCGCCGACCCGGGCCGCAGCCTGGTCGTCGCCACCGCGAAGCAGGGCGGTCTGCGGGTCTACGACCTGGACGCCCGTCAGGTGCAGTCGATCCCCGCCCCCGCCGGTCCGGGCGCCGACGACGCCCCCGGCCGCTTCAACAACGTCGACCTGGTGCAGGGCCTGCGCCTGGCCGGCAGTCGCGCCGACGTCGCGGTGGTCAGCGACCGCGGCAACGACCGGTTGCGGATCTACCGCATCGACCGGGACAAGTCCGGCGGCCCCCTCACCGACATCACCGACCCCGCCGCACGCCCGGTCTTCTCCGCCGACCAGGCCGAGATCAACGACCAGAAGACCGCCTACGGCCTGGCCACCTGGACCGACCGGAAGACCGGCCGCTCCTACGCGGTGGTCAGCCAGCGCAACCGCACCCGCATCGCCCTGCTGGAGCTGATCGCCACCCCGAACGGCACGGTGGACTACCGCCAGGTGCGCACGATCGACCTGCCGTCCTCCTTCCGTCTGCCGAACGGCACCTCCTGGACGCCCTGTGCCGAGCCGGGCGAACTGCCCCAGGTCGAGGGCATGGTCGTCGACCCCGCGGACGGCACCCTGTACGCGGGGCAGGAGGACGTCGGCATCTGGCGCATCGACGCGGGCCTCACCGGCACGCCGGAGCTGATCGACAAGGTGCGCGAGTACGGCGTGCCCGGCACGTACGACGAGGAGACCGAGGAGTGCGCGCCGGGCGTCGACCCGGGCTACGGCGGCAAGCGCCTGACGGCCGACGTCGAGGGGCTCACCCTGGTCACCGAGCCGGACGGCGACGGTTATCTCCTTGCCTCCAGCCAGGGCGACAACACCTTCGTCGCCTACGACCGCGAGCGTGACGACGACAACGAGTTCGAGGGCGCCTTCCGCATCACGGCGGCCTCCAGCACCCTCGACGGCTCCGAGGTCTGCGACGGCGCCGCCGCCCTCAACGCGCCGCTCGGCTCCAAGTACCCGAACGGCCTGCTGGTCGTCCAGGACGGCCAGGAGACCCCCGCCGACGGCGACCGTGAGGCGACCGGCTTCAAGTTCGTCGACCTGGGCAAGGTCCTCGACGCCATCGACTGACGCCCGAGGCCGGCGCACGGTGCTCGCCGTGCGCCGGCCGCCTCGTCGACTTCGCTGAGGCGGGAGTGCGATGGCACCCATCCCGTCGACCATCCCGTCGACGGCGCGCCGGTGGAGCACATCGGCCGATGGACCGCCCCGCCCGGGATACATGGAAGCCCTGTCACCCGTTGAATCCCTTGACCGGGTCTCAAGGGGCCGCGGGTTCGAATCCTGTCGTCCCGACTGTGAAGTCGATTGTGAGAGCCGGTACTGACCGCTCGTGTCAGAATGCCGCTGGAACTGAAGGAAGCGTTGACGCTATGGCAAGTTCGGCCAGGACTCGGCAGAGGCTGGCACGTCGTTCGTAGCGGGTGTGGAGTCGCCGCTGGTGATTGTGCGGGGGCGGGCCCGGGTTGTGGTCCGGGCCCGCGTGGTGTGGTGGTCAGGCTTTTGTTGCGGCCTTGACGGCTTGGTTGATCTCGCCTCCGGTGACGGTCGGGTTGGTGGCGGCCCCGGCCGGTGTGGCCTTCTTGGTGGCCTGGATGACGAGTTCGGCCATTTTCTCCAGGTGCTGGGTGGCGGTCTTCATGGCGTCCTGGGCGCGTTCGCCGGCGGCCTTGTCGCCGGCGGCGGCGGCTTCGATGCCCTTGGTGAGGACCTGGCCCATGGTGTTGAGGCCGCTCATGTCGCGGAACAGGTTCGCGGTGGTGATGGCCTGCGCGGCCTGGAGACCGGTCGGGTCGGGCATGGCCACCAGCGGCGTGAAGGACGCCGCGGTGGTGCCCAGGCCGGCCACCGAGAGGTCGAGGTTCTGCGCGCGGGTGCCGGTGGCGACCGGTGCGATGTCGGGGGCGGTGATCTGGATGGGCGAGTCCTTCCAGTTCCAGAACCGCGTGAGGTCGATCTTCTCGGCCGAGTTGGCCCGGCCGAGGACGGCCTCGGCGAACACGCCGTCGGTGGCGATGGCGATGGTGTTGGTCACCGACGCGCCGAGCGAGGTGTCGCTCTGCTGGCGGGCCTTGGCCCACGCCTCGCGTTCCTGCTCGGTGGGGAAGTTCCACCGGAAGCCGAGGTAGTTGCCGGTGGCGGCGACCGGCTTGGGGTCCAGCAGCATGCCGAGCGGGACCGCGGCGGCGGTCGAGCCGGCCGGGGTGTAGGAGTAGTTGGCGAGGATGCGGCTGAGGGTCAGCTCGTCGGCGTTGGCCCACACGGCCTGGCTGTAGTGGCGGCGGTTGTCGTTGAGGTGGTCCAGCACCGCTTGCGGCACGCTCCCGCCGCGCACGTGGAAGCCGAGCGAGGAGAGGTAGGTGCGGGTGCCGGACTTCACCGTCGCACCGAACAGCCCGCACAGGGCCGCTCCGCCGGCGTCCTCGCTCAGGTCGGGCGCCGCGGTGGTGGTCTCGGCGACGCCGAAGTTGGCCACGCCCGAGGTCATCGTCAGACGCAGTCCGGCGAGGCTGCCGCGGGCGGCGGTGCCGGCCCAGGCGTCGTAGGAGAGCAGCTTGTCGGTGGGGCCGAAGGTGTAGGAGGCGCGCTTGAGGACGCCGGAGCCGCCGTTGTCGCCGAAGCGGACGGTCTGGCCGGGGAAGACCACCTGGATGCTGCGGATGCCGGCCTCGTCGTACCAGACGTCGATCTTGGAGGCGTAGGAGGAGTCGGCCTTCGGCGGGGCGTCGAAGGCCACTGGCGCTTCCCGTTGCGCCATCAGGATCCGCAGGAGGGAGCCGTCGGTGCGCAGGACCCAGTGGTCCCCGCTGGTGGACGAGACGATCTCGGCTATGCCGGTGATGGTCGTGAAGGGGGGCTTGGGGGTGGTCCAGGCGATCGCGCCCGGCTCCACCACGAGGGCCTTGCCCTCGGCGGTGATGCCCCACAGCGTGCCGTCCGGACCTGCGGACAGGCGCTGCACGTTCGGCACCGGGGTCCGCTCCAGCCAGCCGCCGCCGCTGCGCTCGAAGGTCCGCCCCTGTCGGCAGTACCAGGCCTTGTCCCGGCCGACGGCGGTGACGTCGTCAGCCAGGACGCTCGTGTCATGCGACACGCCGTTCGGGTCGCGCTGGTGGATCGCGTTGCCCATGCCGATGAGGTAGAGCGTTCCGTCCGGGCCGCAGGTCAGAGAGCGTCCCGCCCAGCCCTGTGCGTCGCGCCGCCAGGTCGTGCCGTCGAACTGGACGAGCTGGTTGTCGGTCCTGAGCGCCCAGAGGGTGTCCTTGCCCGGGGCGATGCGGATCAGGCCGCTGTCCAGTCCGGTGGTGGGTAGCGGGTTCCACTGCCGGGCCACCGGGTCGAAGCGGACCGGGCTGCCGTCGGACTTGCGCACCCCGTACACGCCCATGGCGGAGGCGGCGATGTCCGCCAGGTCCACCCCGTCGAAGAGCGCCACCTGCGGTGCCTCCGGCGCCGTGCACGCGTCCAGCTTGCGCTCGGCGGTGTTGAACGGGTTCGCCTCCCGGATCTTCTTCGCCCAGTCGGCGGGCGCGACCGACGCCAGGACCTCCTTGTACCGCTGCAGGGTGGTGTTGGTGAAGGTGAGTTCCTGCAGCGGGATGAACAGGCAGCGTTCCAGCTTGGTCGGCTTGGTCGTCACGCTGTAGACCTGCACGACCTCGTAGTACTGCACCGACATCGCGTGCATGTGGTTGTAGTTGGTGACGACGCGGGTGAGGACCTTCTCCTTCTCCGACTGCGTCGTCTCCCGTACCACCGTCATGTTCCGGCTGCGGGCGGCGGTGGCCAGTTGCTGGGTTCGCGCGCCGATGCGCTGCGCGGCCTCGGCGGCGACCGACTTCACGCCGGTGGAGCGCGAGACCGCGGTCGTGAAGCCCGAGTTGGACGAGTTGCTCCAGGACGCGCCGCCGCTGATGATCCCGAGCGAGGTGCCGAAGGTGCCGCCCGAGCTGGCGGAGTTGCTCGCCTGGGAGGCCTGGGAGGTGCCGTACTGCTCCTCGCGGGCGATCGCGTTGGCGACCTCGCTGATCGAGCGGTTCTGGTCGGTGATGCTGGAGAGCGAGTCGTTCTCGGCGGTGCTCTCGGTGCCGGTGGCCTTGGTGCCGCGCTGCCAGTCGACGACCGCGACCTTGGTGCTCTCTCCGGGCGCGAGCGCCAGGCTGTGCAGCAGCCGGCCGAGCGTGACGCCCTCGGCTTTCCAGCTCTGCTCCGTGGTGACGATCATGCCCTCGGCCGGGCGGTCGTAGAACGGCAGGTTCTCCTCGCCGAGGTCGATGGCGCCGGTGAGCTTGCGCGCCGGCTTGGCGCCGGGTATGTCGGTGAGCACCACCGACCGGTAGCGGACGATCTCCGTGGGGTGGTTGCCGGTCGTCGGGAGCAGGTCCTTGGGTGTCTCGCCGTCCAGCCCGGCAGGGGCCGCCGGGGGTGTCGCCGGGGTGGTGGCAGGTGTTCCGGTGCTCGGGGTGGTCATCACGGTTCCCGTCTGCGAAGGAGGTCAGGGAGAGGCAGCCGGGCGTCGGAACGCCCAGCCCATAGGCGAACGACGCCTTCCGGTTCACTCGAAAGCTATCCAGGACGATCACAACTTCGTTGCATTTCAGAGAACTTGGCCAGATCCGGCGCGTGCTGGAACGGCCCTCTTGCGGCGTCCGCCCCGGCGAGTCGGCCAGTCGGACCGGGGGCACGGTGACGCCCCCGCGGACCGGTTCGATTCGATCGCGACGGGTCGGGACTGTACTTTCCCGATCAATGTCGAACATGTGATGAACCGTCAAATAAGTTGTGAATGCCCTTGATGTGGTCGACGAGGCCGTGGCCCCTCTGTTCCGCCTCGACGCCGGCGCCGGAGACCGCTAGTTCGTTTCCTTGACGCTGATGGCAGCTTCCTCGCCCATGGCGGAGATCACGGTGATGATGAGGCCCCTGCCGGGTTCGAAGTCGGCCTCGATCTGCTTGCCCAGGTCTCGCGCCGGCACCTCGACGTCGCCCTTCGAGACGCCCTCAGCGGTCACCAGACTGAGGTACCCGTCGTCGATGTCGGCCTCGGGACCGTCGCGCTGACCGCTGTGCGGGCCGATTCGAAGTCGAAATCCGTCCAGCTCAAGATTCCTCCTCGATGCGCTGGTAAGTGCTGGTCCTGTCGCAGTGGACCAGCTCCTGCCGCCACGAATCACAGGGCATCCCCAGGCGGAGTGAACCCGCACGCGAGCCCGCCGAATCCGTAGATCAGCGTGCGGGCTTCACGAGAGACCATTTCGACGGCAGAGGTCGAGGAACAGGCATCAAGGGTTCGCCGGCTTCGCGGCACGGCTGGAGCTCGGGGAGTGGCCCCTGTGGGCGAGGTTGGCTGATGCCCGCTGACGGGACTCCGTTCGGGGATGCCTGGTCGGCTGTTCGGTTCTGGGCGGTTGCGGATGCTTGTGGCGGCTGGGCAGGTTGATTCCGTCAGTGATTCGCTGACGAACGAATGGATCGAGCGAAGGAATTCGGCACCATGAAGCACATAGGAGCCCGTAGGCGGTTGGCCGCCGTGGTGGTACTGCTCGCCGTGGCGGGAGCGCTCACGCAGACCGGTGCGGCGCAGGCGGCGACACGAGCGGCGGGACAGTGCGGCGGCAACGTCGCGGACTACACGTACCCGGCGCGGGCGTTCGAGTTCGACGACGTGATCAGCAAGTGGCTCGGGGTGTCGGCCGTCCAGTTCAACGACGACATGTCACTGACCGTGACGTCGAACACCTCGGACTCGACGGTCTCCGGTGCGTGGGAGTTGCACGATCCGAACGGGCCGAACGAGGAGAAGGTGGGGGTGGTCTCGGTGAACTCTCGGCGAACTCATGGTGCGGACTCCCTGTGGCGGGGCCGGCACGCGGGTCCTACGAGGTGGGAACTGATGGCCGGAACTGGGCTGCCGCGCGCACGCTGGGGCTGAGCGGGATCAGCCGCCGCTGACGAGCTCCCGGGCCCGGGCCTCGACCTCGGGCGTCGCCGTGGCCAGGGAGCCGCTGTCGTACGGCGGCTGGGGGTCGTACTCGGTGAGGAGCTGAATGGCCCGGGCGGTGAGTTCGTCGCTCAGCAACGCGCACAGCCCCAGGGCCATGTCGATACCGGAGGAGATCCCGGCCGAGGTGATGATCTTGTCGTGCCGGACGACGCGTTCCGCGGTGTAGGTGGCGCCGAACGCCTCCAGGTCGTCGATCGCCAGCCAGTGGGTGGTCGCGGTCTGCCCCTTGAGCAGCCCCGCCGCCCCGAGGATGAGCGCCCCGGTGCAGACCGAGGTGGTGAAGCGGGTCGTCTCGTGAATCCGGCGCACCCAGTCGATGAACTCCGTGTTGTTCAGCATCAGTCGCGCCCCTGCACCGCCCGGGACGAGCAGCACGTCGCAGGACTTGACCTCCGTGAACCGGGTGGGCACGTCCACCCGCATGGAGCCCAGCACGTCGGCGATCCGCCCCGGTTCGGGCGCGACGAAGCGCACCCGGGCGTCGGGGATGTTCGCCAGGAGCTGGTACGGGCCGATGGCGTCGAGCGGCTCGAAGTGCCTGAAGAGCGGGATCACGATGTCCATGCCGGGGAGCTTATGCAGGCATCTGCGTTGCCTGAGGACGCATCTGCGGACACGCCCAGGCATGCGCGGCAAGTTCACGAGAACGGGTGTCGGGCCGCCTCGGCTCGACGTTCAACGCGGCCGGGTTTGGTGTTCCTTGATCGACTCGGCGCGTTTGACCGTCGTGTCGACGCCGTGGCGCTGGGCCCGCTGCTTCGTCCCCCCGGCCGATGCGTCCGCGAGCGAGGCGTTGGGCCTGTCGTCCCGCTTTCGGGTGGGGTTCTGCGACTGCTTGTACGCCCGCGCGGACGTGCTTTTCGAGCTCACCGACGCCGTGCTGTGCGCGGACGGACCGGTGAAGGCTCCGGTCGAGCTGTCGTTGGCCGTCGAGCATCGGCGCGGGCGCGGAGCCCTGTATGCGGCCCTGGACCGGGTTGCCGAACGCCGTGCGCCTGGGCCCCGAGGACGACGCCACCGCCGTCACCGCCGCCCAACTGCGAGACGCCGTCGAGCGGTTGACACACGCCGGGCAGCGGCGGATCGGAGATCCCGAGATCCTGGTCGTCATGGACCCGGGCTACGACGTCGTCTACCTGTCCCACGCCCTGGCCGACCCTGCCGACCTGCCCGTCGTGTTGGTCGGACGCTCGCGCTCGGACCTCGTCATGCTCCGCGACCGGGCCCGGCCCGCTGCAAGTCGAGCGACTGCCGGGCGATCGCGACCCGAAGCCGGTCTGGCCGTGATGCCCGGCCACCGACCGCCCTGCCGGCGGACGTGGACCGCCGGTGGCAGTCCTTCCTCCGCGGACTCGACCTCGAACACACCTCCGGCTGATGAAGCAGACACGCGGTTGGAGCGCCCCGAGGATCCGCCATGCGGGCAGCGCCGACCTGTGGACCCGGCTGATCATCGCCGCCCACACCCAGCTCCGCCTCACCCGTCCCCTCGCCGAGGACCTCCACCGCTCCCGGGGGCGGCCGGCCGAACCCCGGCGCCTCACCCCCGCCCGTGCGTGACGGGGGCTTCGTAACGTCCGCGCGACGGCGACCCGTCCGGCAGACGCACCGAAACCGTCCCGGCCGGGCCCGGGACGGCCTCCCGGCTCGAAGAACGAGCAACGGGCCCAGCGCCACGGCGTCGGCAAGACACTCAAACGCGCCGAGTCAATCAAGGAACACCGAGCCCGACGAGGTTGAACACCAGGCTCAGCAGCCGTTGCCATACCGATCATGGAGCCTGTCGATCGAACGGGAGCCTCGATCGGGTGAGCGCGTGCACTGCCCGGCATGAGAGCAGGGCCTGGCGGTACACGGGGAAAATCCAGAGGAGCGGACGGCCGCGCGCTGCTACGGTCGGGCGTTATGAGCTGGCTCCCCGATAACTTCGTCCATCCCGTCCTGGTGCCGCTGCCGGGCAGTGGTCATCACCTGCGGCCGATCCGGGAGGCGGACACCCCGCTCGACTATCCGGCTGTGATGGGTTCGCGCGAGCGGCTGTGGACCATCTTCGGCCCGGCCTGGGGCTGGCCCGCGGCCACCATGACCTACGAGGCCGACCAGGCCGACCTGTTGCGGCACGAGAAGGAGATCGCCGCACACCAGTCCTTCAACTACGCGCTGTTCGACGCGGCGGAGACAGCTCTCCTCGGCTGCGTCTACATCGACCCACCGGAGAGGACCGGCGCGGACGGCGAGATCTCCTGGTGGGTGGTGGACGACCTGGTGGACAGCGAGGTCGAGCAGGCCCTCGACGAGCTGGTGCCGCAGTGGATCGCCGCCGACTGGCCGTTCGAGCAGCCGCGCTTCCTCGGCCGAGAGATCTCCTGGACGGACTGGCTCGCCCTGCCGGAACACCCCGACGCGTAAGTAGCTTCTGTCGTCATGCTCTGGGGGCTCGGTGCTCGAACGGCCGTCTCGATTGGGTGGTCGTCGGGTGCTCGGCGCCTGTGAGGAGGGCCTCCTGAACAGCTCGCTGGTGTCGAATCACCGGGCATCAGGAGACCCTGGTGTCGCAGTCCTGCGTGCCGATGCCCGTGCACTCCACCGCGGGTACTCGGGAGTGTGACCGTCCGGCTCACCGGTTCGGAAACGCCGCCGACAACCGCCTGCGAGAGCGTCGGTATCCGAGCGGCATGACGGACGCGGAGTGGGTGGTGGTGCGGCCGCTGCTGCCGGTACCGGGCCCATGCGTTCTTCCGCCGCCGGCGCGATCGCGGCCTCATCCGGGAGTTCCATGACCGGATGCGCGGGCAGGTCCGGGAGAGGTGATTGTCCTCAAACGGACGGGATCATGACGATCCGTCGGCAAACGGGGGTCGGGCGGCTTGCATGGCGCCTCGCGACGGAGCCCGTACGGCGATGCCCCTCCCGGCTCGCCGCCGGCTCCGAGCCGGCTGTCACAACCGGGGGCGCTGTCCGGTCACATGGGTGACCGTCGGGCCGACCGAGTGCCTTGCGGTCCCCGGGGATCGACCGCCTCGGGTTCGCCGAGCACAGGAGGACAGATGACTGGCCGTTCGAGGAAGAACCTGGTCGCGCTCGCCACGGTCGCGGCGGCGCTGACGCTGTCGGCCACCGCGACCGGAACCGCCACCGCCAGGAGCGCCACCGCCGGGAGCGCCTCCGAGAGGGGCGCGGCTGCGGCGGCCGGCCCGGTCGTGGTCTGCCGGAACGCCCACTTCGACGACTGCGTCAACGGCGGTGCCTGGGTGAAGGACCCGCTCAGGAACCTCGACCAGGGCGCCCGCTTCCAGGACTCGATCTCGTCCATCACGAACGCGAGCGGGCAGCGGCTCTGCTTCTGGGAGCACAACGACTTCCAGGGCAGGTACCTCAGGCTGGACAGCGGGCAGCAGATCGACGACCTCGGCGGCAACGTGCTCAACGACGCGATCTCCTCCTGGAAGGCCTGCTGACACCGACCGGCCGCGGATCGCGCCGGTCGCGTCGTGGGGCCGGTTCCCGCACCGAGCACGGGGAGCGGGAACCGGCCCGGGGGCCGCCCGGTCGGCCCCGCCGGCGACGGTTCACCGCACCCGAACGGGCGGTCAGGACGTGAGGATTCCGACCAGCCGTGCCGCCTCCACCCGAACGCGGCGGGGCGCCGCCGGCGCGGCCAGGTCGTCCAGGGCGGGGACGGCGGTACGGATACCGTCGGCCGCCGCGCACTCGGATGCCAATGTGAGAGCGTCCGCCAGCCCACGCTGCCCGGGTTCGGCGGCGAGCTCGGTGATCAAGGCCGTGAGCACCGCGAACACCGTCCGGCCCGCGCCACCGCGCGCCGCATCGGCGAGGACGGGCAGGACCCGGTTCGGTTTGGCCGCGGACAGCCGCCAGAGCGCCGCCAGCCACCCGCCGAGCGACTCCGGTCGCAGCCGCCCGCGTTGGGCCATCGCCAGCAGGGAGTCCAGCGCGGCGGTCCGGTTCTCCGCCCGGGCGGCGGTCAGCCCGTACGCGAGCAGGAGGTGGCTCACCGGTCCGGGCTCGCCCGGGACCTCCGCGAGCCGGGGCAGCAAGGGGTTGTGTTCGCGGGGGCCGGGAGTGTGCGCCTGGAACACCACGACGGGAAGGCCGTGCGCGGCCACGGTCTCCGGGTGCCACGGCGCGAGCCAGGGCAGTTGGGCGAGTTCGGCGGGCGGCGGCCACGACATGAGCGTGAAGCGGCCGGTGTCGGTGGGGTCGGGGAGGACGTGAAGCAGGCCGGTGACGCCCTCGGGGGCGGGCCCGGCGGGCCCGGCGGGTTCGGCGGTGCCGGCGAGCGGGGCGATGCGCGGGAGCGTGGGCGGGGTGAAGTTGCGCTCGCCGACCGGCTTCTCGGGCATGCGAAGGGTCTGGGTGTGGAACCGGTCGGGGGCGGGCGGCTCCGTGTCGGCCGGGAGCTCACAGCCGAGTCCGGCGGCGGCGGTGCGGAGCGCCGGCAGCGCCTCCGGGACCACCCGCAGCAGCGCCTGGGCCAGGTCCGCGGGCCAGGGGCGGGCATCGGCGGCCCGGTACGCCGCGAGCCGCTCGGTGAGCACGGCCGGGGCTATCGTGCCGTCGGCGGCGGTGGGGGCGGCGAGCAGGAACGGTACCGGCGTGTCCACGATCCGGCACGCCGCCTCGTGGACGCGCAGGGCGGGGATCACGGCCGGGGTGCGGAGGTGGTCGGGGTGGTCGAGGAATTCGGCGGCGCTCAGGGCGGACCGGTGGGTTCGGCCGGTCAGCACGTCGATCAGGCAGCCCAGTGCTCCGCCCATGCCGCGGGTCTCCCAGAACGCGAGCGGGCCCTCGTCACCGCGGGAGGCGAGCGGGGTGAGAGCGGCGGCGAGCGCGGCCGCGTCGCGGTGGTGCTCGGCGACGAGGGCGGCGAACACCACCTCGAACTCGCCGGGGTCGGGTACGCGGTCGGCCGTCACGGCGGCCAACCGCTCGGCGAGGGCGTGCGGCCCGTCGGGCTCGGACGGCAGGGCGGGCTCGGACGGCAGGGCGGCGTGCTCCGCGTGCCCCGCCTGCTTCACGTGCTCCGCCGCGACGCGAGGTTCGTCGCGTCCTCCGGCGGCCACCGGCGAGTCGTCACGTCCTTCGGCGGTCACGGGCGAGGCGGCCAGCAGACGGTCGGCGTCGGGCCACAGGGCGGGACTGAGCGCGGTGGCGGCGGTGCGCACGGCCTCGACGGTGCCGGGAGCGGCGTCGGACAGATGACGGGTGACCAGACGCAGGGCGCGTTCCTGGACGGCGGGAACCGGGTGGGTGAACGCCACGGCGACGGCGGGCAGCAGTTCGTCGGCTCCGGCCGGGGCGCGGCGCAGAGCGGCGTCGGCCTGACTCAGCTGGGCGGTCACGAGAGCCTTCTCCGGGCGGGCCAGTACCGTGGCAGTAAGCTCGGCGAACAGGTCGGTGGGGAGCCCGGCGCCCACGGACCGCAACGCCGCCTGGGCGGCCTTCGCGGCGGCCGGTGCACCGTCGGCGGCCAGCTGGACGTGGTCGCGGGCCCGGGCGGAGACCTCTTCGGCGTCGGGTGCGAGCGCCGCGTACAGCCGGAGGAATCCGCGCAGGTTGCCGGGCCGGTCGCCGCGCAGGAGGCGGCCGAGGCAGAGGTCGATCAGTTCGGCGCGGTCGAGCAGGCCCTCGTCCGCCAGGGCGGCGAGCGCCTTGGGCCACTCCTCGTCCGGTCCGGAGGCGTACGGGTCCGCGAGTTCCGTCCCGACGTCCGGGACCTCGAAGAGGCGGCGGACGAACTCGGCGAGCCGAGGCTGGGCGCGCAGCCAGGAGAGCAGCGAGTCGTGGTGCGGCACCGGCGCGCGAAGCCCCTGGGCGGCGAACCACTCGCCGATCTCCTGTTGCTGGTGACGCATCAGGCTTCCCTGGCGAAGCCAGCCGATCACGTAGCCGTCGGTGGCGGGCGGTTCGGCGCCGGACCAGACGGCGAGGCCGTGTGCGATGAGCCAGCGGGCGGCGTCGCCGCGTGCGGGCAGCCAGTGGGCGAGCCGGACGGCGAGTTCGCGGTGGAACGCGGTGTCGCGGTGCGGCGCGAGCAGGGCCAGGAGGACGGCGCGGGGGTCGGCGGAGGTGGAACCGCCGCCGGGCAGGGGCCAGGTGGCATCGAGGAGGCGGCGCGCGGTCAGCCAGTCGAGGGCTTCGGCCGGGGTGGCGGCGCAGGCGATCCCGGCGAACTGCAGCGCGGCGAGCTGGTCGAACGCGGCGACGGCGCGCCGGGTGTCGCCCGACGAGCGCTCGCGCCCCAACTCGGTGCGGAGCCTGCGCAGCGGGGCGCGCAGGTGGCGCAGCTTGGAGGCGGGCACGGGGGAGAGCCGGTCGATCACCCCCTGCGGAATCCGGGCGGCGATGAGCGCGCGCACCTCGTCCCAGCTGATGGTCCCGCCCGTGCGGTCGGTCACGACGCCCCTCCAACCGGTCGACTGATGATCGCGAACCTAGCGGACCTCACCGACAACCGGACGGGCGGGCTCCGCGGCACGTCCCGTCCTCCGGCCGGCACCTCCCGCCCGGTTGTCGGTCCGTTCCCCTTCGAGCGCGACCTGCGCGACCTGCGCGACCTGCGGGACCTGCGGGGCCGATCGGTCCGAGCGGCGAGCGGCGGAAGGCGAAGGCCCGGCTTCCGGCCCCGGCCACGTTCGGACACGTCCCCGTGCCGTCCGTGTCCTCACGCCTCCGGATACGCCCGTTGGCGTATCTTCCGCGCTGTTCGCCCGCGACCGTTGACCGCCGTGCCGTCCGACGGATTGGCTCTCCTGGAGCCCGATGCCGGGAGGGAGCCCGGGCGGGCGATCACATGGGAGGGACAGACTTCATGGCACGCAGTACCCGTACCACCCGGAGCCGGTGGCTTGCCGGAGGCGGCAGCGTCCTCGTGGCGGCCGCCGTCATCGCCACGACGGCTGCCCCGGCGCAAGCCCGTCCGGCACTGAGCGGCACCGTCCAGGTCAGTGTCGGGCTGAACGGCGCGGTGCCGGACAGTCAGTCGTGGAGCCGGGGGATCAGTGCCGACGGCCGCTACGCCCTGTTCACCTCCTGGGCCACGAACCTGGTGTCCCAGCCCGCGAAGAGCGGACGCGACGCGTACGTCCGCGACCTGCGGACCGGCCGCACCGAGCGGATCAACCTGTCGGACGACGACCAGGTGCTGGACGGCTTCACCGACTACGTCGCGATCAACGCCGACGGCCGCTACGTCGCCTTCGAGAGCGACGCCGAGAACGTGGTGCCCGGCAAGCAGGTCCAGGGGCGCGACGAGGTGTACGTCCGTGACCGGAGGACCGGCCGCACCGAACTGGTCAGCGGTGGACTGACCAGCACCGACACCGACCGGTTCCACGCCTCGTACGCGCCTTCGATCAGCGCGAACGGCCGCTACGTGGCCTTCGTCTCCAGTCGGACGGACCTCGTCCCGGACCTCCAGGGCGACGGCCCCACGCTGGCCAGGCCCTACACCTGGGACTACAACATCTACGTCACCGACCGCTGGACGGGGAAGACCCGCCTGGTGACCCGCGGCGTCGACGGCAAGCCGGGCGACAGCATGTCCCTCAACCCGACGATCAGCGCGGACGGTCGCACCGTCGGCTTCACCTCGCTCGCCGGCAACCTGCTGCCCGCCGAGGAGACCCCCGCCCTCGCCGCCCCGGCCGCCGAGGGCGCCGCCACCGCCGACGTCGAGCCGGCCCCGGGTGCCGCCGCGGGTACCGCCCTGGCCCTGCCCCGCGGCGCCCGGGAGAGCCTGGCCCGGCCGACGACCGGCGCCTACTACACGTACGACGTGGCGTCCGGCCGCATCTCCGCGGCGAGCCTCGACCTCGACGGCAAGCTCGGGTACGCGAGCTTCGACGCGACGATCAGCCCCGACGGGCGGCGCGCGATCTACGCCCTGCGCGAGCCCGGCGGGTCGACCAACGGCCACCGGTACCACACGGTGCTGTACGTCCGGGACCTCAGGAAGGGCACCGTGACGAAGATCAGCGGGGGTCTGCCCGGCACCGCCTCGGTCGGTTCGTCCGACCACGGGCGGATCACCGCCGACAACCGCTGGGTCTACTTCTCCTCCGCCGCCGACAACCTGGTGGCGGGCCCGCAGCACCCGGGCTGGGACGTCTACCGCCACGACCTGCGCACCGGCCGAACCGAGCGGGTCGCCACCGCGCCGGACGGCTCGCCCGGCAACGGCTCCTCGATCGACCCGGTCGTCGACGCCCGCGGCGAGACGGTGGTGTTCGGCTCGACCAGCGGCAACCTGCTCCCCGGCGCCGGCGGCCCGGAGGGCACCGACTACCAGGTCTTCGCCCGCCCGACCGGTCACCACGGTGCCGGCAGCGGCGACGGCAGCGGCAACGGCAACGGCAGCAGCGCCGGCGACAGCGGCAGCGAGGTCGGCGACCAGGGCCAGGGCCTGGACGACCAGGACTGACCGGGAACCGCTGCCCGCGCCGCGAGCCCGGCGCGCGACGGCAGACCGAGCGCCCGGTGGTCCGCCACCGGGCGCTCACGGCCGACCGGCGCGCGCTGGGTTCGTGGTGCGGGCGAGCCGCGGCGCAGCAACTCCGCGGCCGGCCAGGAGGGTTGGACGCCGGGTCTCGGCTCCGGCACCGCTCCGGCCGAGCCCCCGCGGCGGGCGGATGATCCCGCGGCCTACTCCGTGACGGGCAGGCATTCGGCGAGCAGGCCGACGATGTCGTGCCAGGCCCGCTTCGCGTGCAGCGGGTGGTGGCCGACGCCGGGGACCACGGGCTTGTCGACCGGCGGGTGGTGGAACGCGTGCAGGGCCCCGCCGTAGACCACGAGGCGCCAGTCCACACCCGCGGCCTGCATCTCGGCGGCGAAGGCGTCCCGTTGCTCGGCGGGCATGATCGGGTCCTCCGATCCGACCCCGGCCCAGACGGGGCAACGGATCCGCGCCGCCTCGCCCGGGCGGCCGGTGGTCAGGGCGTTGATCGTCGCGATGGCCCGCAGGTCGACGCCGTCGCGCCCGAGTTCCAGCAGGATCGCGCCTCCGGTGCCGTAGCCGACGGCGGCGATCCGGTCGGGGTCGGTCCGTGGTTCGGCACGCAGCACGTCGAGCGCCGCATGCCCTATGTCCCGCATCCGGTCGGGGGAGGCGAGTAACGGGGTCGCGCGCGCCAGCATCTCCTCCCGGTCGGTGAACCAGCGCCCGCCGTTGATGTCGAAGGCCAGTGCCACGTAGCCCAGTTCGGCGAGGGCGTCGGCCCGGCGACGCTGGAAGTCGTTCAGGCCGGGCCCCTCGGGCCCGAGCAGGACCGCGGGCCGGCGGCCCGCTCCGGAGGGGAGTGCGAGGTGCCCGATCATCGTCAGGCCGTCGGCCGGGTATTCGACCGTTCGTGTGGTGATTGTCGTCATGGGACCGGACTCTAGTGATTGCCGGCCCCGGTCGGTCCGTTCTTCACTGTCGGCAGAACGGCCCGGGTGTGCGGGCGCCCGCGGGTCCGCAGCCAACCCGATCGGCGAGGTCTCCTCCGAGCAGCGTATTTCGTCCGGCCGTCAGTGCCCGATCATTCGGCGTGCGAGCGGTGGGAATCCGCGGAAGCGCCCAGGTCAGGACGGACTGTCAGTGCCCGCCCGTAGTGTGGGATCAACGCTGGAGGGGACGCCGGAAGGGCGTCGGAGAAGGCGTCGGAAAATGGGGTGGAACCATGTCTGCGACCAGGATCAACCACAAGGTCAACCACGTCTCGCTCGTGGTCGACAAGTCCGGTTCGATGCGCCGGCACGAGTCGCAGCTCGTCCGCGTGGTGGACGAGTTCGTGAAGGGCCTCCAGGAGGAGTCCGACCGGCTCGGCCACGAGACCCGCATCAGCCTCTACGCGTTCGACCACGAGGTGCGGAACCTCGTCTGGGACATGGACGTCAAGCACCTGCCGTCCCTGCAGGGCGTCTACAAGGTCGACAACGGTGCGACGGCGCTGATCGAGGCGGCCGTGAAGTCCGTCGACGACCTGAAGAACATCTGGGAGGGGTACGGGGAGCACTCCTTCCTCCAGGTCGTCGTCACCGACGGTGAGGAGAACGCCTCCGGCTTCTCGGAGAGCGGCCGGATGCACACCCGCCTCGGCGCCGGCCCGGGCAAGGCCGTCCTGCGCACGTGGATGGACCGCATCCAGGGCGCGATGGACGACCTCCCCGACCACTGGACGTCGGCGATCCTGGTCCCGAACTCCCTGGCCAAGCGCACCGCTCAGGAGTACGGCTTCCCGGCGGGCAACATCGCGGTCTGGGACGCGGACTCCGGCAAGGGCGTCGAGGAGGCCATCGGCACCGTCAAAACGGCCGCCACGAGCTTCCTGCGGGGCCGGGAACAGGGCGTGCGCGGCACCAGGAACCTGTTCGCCATGGGCCAGGACCTGAGCACCGACGAGGTCAAGGCCAACCTCGACGCCCTGGACACCGGCAAGTACGTCCTCGTCCCGGTCGACGAGCAGGCGCCGATCCGCGACTTCGTCACGAGCACCGGGCACTCGTACAAGTCCGGCTGCGCCTTCTACGAGCTGTCCAAGCGCGAGAAGATCCAGGGCAACAAGCAGCTCGCCGTGGCGGAGAAGGACCCGGCCACCGGCCGGATGACGGGCCGGGTGTTCTCGGGCCCGGCGGCCCGCCGACTCCTCGGCCTGCCGACGTCGGAGGCCACGGTGAAGCCGGGCGACAACCCGTCGTACACCGTGTTCGTCCAGTCGACCTCCGTCAACCGGAAGCTGGTGCCGGGCACCAAGCTGCTCGTCCTCCTGTAGCCGGGCACGGTGCGGACGTGGTTTGCGGGGAACCCGGACAGGGGGCTGGATCGGGTTCCTGAGGCGGTGGTGCCGTGCAAGGATCCCGCTGCGGCGGTGGCCGCGATGGTCGAGCCGGCGCCGCCGCCCGCTCTGGCCGACCGCCACGGAGAGCACCTCGCCGTCCGGGGCGAAGTGGTACTCCGTCTCGGCGCCGTCGTCCGTCGACCCGGTGGCGACGGCCCGGGTTCCACGCCGTGAGGACCCGCCGCACGGCGGCCTCGGGGAACGGGGGAATCCGGTCCGTGAAGGGGTAATCAGTGGATCTCGACGACGAAAGCCCCTCGCCGGCCCGGAGGCTGACGAGGGGCTTCGTCGTGCCGCTACGGGCTCAGCCGGTGCACGCCATGGTGGCGTTCTGGGAATCCGGGTCGTTCCGGGTACAGGTGTGCTGGGGGGCTTTCAGGTCGCTGACGCGGGTCTGCCAGACGGAGCCCTGCCATTTGGCCTGCGGGGCGCCGGCGTTGTCGAGGCGACTGGGGTAGCGCAGGACTTCCCACGACGGGAACCTGTCCTTCGTCGTCGTGATGTCGAAGCCGGTGAAGGACTTGTTCCTGTCGTCGTACCCGTGCGGCGTCAGGTACCAGGTCGCGTTGATCCGGCCGAGGTCTCCGAACTGGTAGCCCGGGATGTCCACGAAGGAGTTGACCGCCGAGATCGACACCTTGATGCCCCCGCCGGCGGTGGGCTCGACCCAGTATTCATTCTGGGGGATCGGGTCGTCCTGGACGGCTTCGGCGTGCGAGGTGCGGAGGAGGGGCTTGGCGTCGTGGCATCCGTTCAGCGTGGAGCTGGGGTCATGGACGCAGGAGTGTTCGACGTAGACGCCGACGCGGCCCGTTTCGGTGTCCCACGCGACGGTCACCTTGGATTCGGCGGCCGGGTCGGTGCTCCACTGGCGGTGGTTGCCGATGATGTCGTTCACCGGGTTGTTGTCGGTGGCGATGTAGCCGCGTACGACGACGATCCCCCGGTCTCCTCCCAGGGGCAGCAGGTGTGCGGCCTCCTGCCGACCCCCGTCACGCGTAGTGCTGTTGGGCGTCAGGTACAGGTCGCGTGCCTGTGCGTACTGTGGGTTGGGAGTCTCCTCGGGAGACCACGCGATGGGGCCGTGCTCGAACATCTGGCTGACGCCCTTGACACCCGGAACCTGGACTTCGTCGCTGATCGGGTAGCCGTAGCGGCCGGTCTCCCACTGGGCCGTTCCCCAGCGTTCGCCGATGCGACCCCAGACGGGGTGTGCACCGGTGTTGGGGGACCAGTAGACCGAGCCGCCCTGGAAGACCTGGCGTACGCCCTTCCCGTCGGGGAGCCGGCTTTCGTCGCTGGTGGGGTAACCGAGGCTGCCGCCT
Source organism: Kitasatospora sp. NPDC042419 (assembly GCF_056437345.1). NCBI lineage: Bacteria > Bacillati > Actinomycetota > Actinomycetes > Kitasatosporales > Streptomycetaceae > Kitasatospora > Kitasatospora sp. NPDC042419. Next base: position 13,408 of record NZ_JBWKAW010000042.1, on the reverse strand, counting down.
TCCCAGCCGAGCTGTCCCCACTTGTCGCCGATGAGGCCCCAGATCGCGTGGGCCCCACTGTCGGGGCTCCAGTAGATCGAGCCGTGCTCGAAGACCTGGCGTACGCCCTTGCCGTCGGGGAGCGGGATTTCGTCGGACTTCGGACAGCCCAGGGATTCCTGTACGCCCGGCGTCTGGGTGTATTCGGTCCAGATGGCCCCGTGGACCGAGTAACCCCCGGTGCAGTCGACCTGAGCCGACGCGGGAGCAGCCTGAACGCCCATCAGGAGCAGGGCACTTGAGGCTGTGAGGGCGAGGAGCCGGGATGCTCTTGCTCTGATCATGTCGAACAGTCTCCAGGCCTGCAGGTGGTCCGGACAATGAGACAAGGAGACGAAGCACCCGAATGGGTGACGGGACGGGAGCTCGGGGCTTCAAGATCATCACATTGCCCCTTCGGCGCGCACCTCGGTCACGCCCCCGGTGTGGATCACGCTCAACCTTTTCGGCCCCGGCACCGACGACCCGTCAGTCGCCCACCAGCCACGATCCGGCCTTGGCGCACGATCTGGCATGGATGTTCCTCACCCCCCGTTCCGTCGTTTCGGCCTTCATGCCGCGATGGTGCCGGGAGGTACCGGCAATCGGGCGCGCCTGCCGGCGGACCTCGCCGACCGGCTCGGTGAGGCAGGTTGACCGGCAGTCGGATCGACAGCCGTCGTGGCGACCGCGACGGGGTCGACCTTGCGCGGTCCGGTGGACCGGCGGCGGGGCGTTCGTGGACGTCGCGTCAGCCGGCCGGCGTCGGCGGCCGTCGTAAGGATTGTCGTCAAAGTAGGCAATTCGGGTTACTGGCGCCATTCCGAACCGCTATCGGTGATTATGATCCACTTCCTGTGACGAACAGTCAGAGCAGCAGAACGGACTTACAGTCGGCCGATGTCGTGGTCCTCGGTGCAGGCCCCGCCGGCCTCCTCCTGGGGAACCTGCTCCACCGGAACGGGATCGACTGCGTCGTCCTGGAACGCGCCGACCGCGCCCGCGTCCAGACCAGGGCACGGGCCGGCTTCCTCGCGGCCAACACCGTGCGGATCCTGGACCGCCACGGTCTGGCCGAGGGCCTGCACCGGCACGGCCTGCCGCACGGCGTCTGCGAGTTCCGCACCGCCGAAGGCCGCTTCCGGCTGGACTACGGCAGGCTCGGCCGGGGTGAGCGGCACACCGTCTACCCCCAACAGGACCTGGTCACGGACCTGCTGACGTACTACCTGGAGGCAGGCGGGCGGATCCACTTCGGGACCGAGGCGCTGGCCGTGCACGACGCGGGGACGACCCGTCCGTCCGTGACCGCGCGGGAGGCGGACGGCCGTCCCGGCCGATGGCGGGCCAGGTACGTGGCCGGCTGCGACGGCCGGCACGGCGCGGCCCGGCGGTCCCTGCCGCGCGGCACCGTACGCCACCACCGGGACCACGGCGTCTCCTGGCTCGGCCTGCTCGCCGAGGCACCGCCGAGCCTCGACGCCGTGGGCTACGCGGTCCACGACCGCGGCTTCGCCGGGCACATGGCCCGCACGCCCGAGGTCACGCGCTACTACCTGGAGTGCGAACGCGGCACCGAGGCCGGAGCCCGGTCCGACGAACACCTCTGGGACGAGCTCGAAACGCGGATGTACGCGGCGGAGCACGGGCCCCTGAACCGCGGCCGGATCCTCCACCGCGGCGTCGTCGACTTCGAGTCCGACGTCGTCGAACCGCTGCGCCACGGATCGCTCCTCCTGGCGGGGGACGCCGCGAGCCTGATCAGCCCGTCCGCCGCGAAGGGGGCCAACCTCGCGGTCCTGGAGGCGGAACTGCTCGCCCACGCCCTGATCGCCGACCTCGCGCACGGCGATCCCGGAGCCCTGGACCGGTACTCGGAACTCGCCCTGGCCCGCATCTGGCGCGCGCAGGAGTTCTCGCACTGGATGATCCGGCTGCTGCACCGCACGGCCGCTCCGGGTGGCGAATCGTTCTTCCACGAATCCTTGCGGGCCCGGGGGGCGAATCCGTTCCCCGCATCCCCGGGGGACTCGCCCCTCGAAGCACTGCGCACATCGCGCACCCATCAGGACTGGTTCGCGGCGAACTACGTCGGCGTCTGAGCCTCCCACTCCGCCGCGCCGCCCGTCCCGCCCCGCCCCGCCGTTCACCCGGACCCCGGCCCCGGACCCCGGCCCCCAATGCCGAACAAGGACCCACGCCATGACGACCCCGACAGCCACGACGACCCCGACGACCGCAACGACCACGACAGCCATGACAGCCACGACGACGTCCCCGGACGACGACGCAGCCCGGCTGCTCGCGGCGGCCGCGTTCGTCCGGGAACAGGACAGCACCGCCCTGCTCCGGCTCCTGCTCCCCGGCCTCCACGGACCGCAGCTGCGGGCGCTGGCGGACCGCTGCCACTTCGCGCACGCCGCACTCCTGGTCTTCCCGCCGGACGAGGCGACCCTGCACGGTCAGCTGGCCGCCTGCGGACTGGTCGCCGACACCCCGCCGACGCCCAGCACCGTCGTCCGGGAGCGGCTGGCGTTACGGCACGGGCACGACCCGGCGGCCCTGGACGTCGCCATCCTGCGGCCGCCACTGCACGGCCCGGGCGGCGAGCCCCGGGTGGTCGAGGTGTTCGCGCTGACCGTTCCGCCGGGCTCCGGACTGGCCGCGCTCGCCGCACACGAGCGGGCCGTGCAGCACGAGGCACACCTCGCCTTCGAGGTCGGCTCCGCGGACCCGCTCGTCCTGGACGGCCTGTGCGCGCTCCTCGCCCGGCACGGCGCGAGCCCCGACGGCGGGGGATACAACCCGCACGAGGACGGCACCGTCCTCTACTTCACCGCTCCCGCCGGCTCGGAGACCGGGTACCGGCGGCTGGAGCTCCACGTGGCGGGCGCCCACCCGGACGTCCTGGCGGCCCACTTGGGCGAGCAGGCGCGCCCACCGGGCGACGGCCCGGGGCGGAGCCACCCGCACCGGCCCGCCGGACCGCGCCCGCAGGCCGAACCTCACCCGCAGGCCGGACCGCACCCGCAGGCCGAACCTCACCATCACGCCGAACCGCATGCGCACGCCGAACCGCACCGCCACGCCGAAACGCTCCTGCACCTGCTCACCGGAGCCTGGACGACCCAGGCCCTCGCGGTGTTCGCGCGCCTGGGGGCGCCCGACGCCCTGGACACCCGTACGGGGACCACGGCCGAGGCGCTGGCGCACCGGATCGGCGCCCACCCGCAGAGCCTCGCGACCCTCCTGCGCTACCTCGTGATGCTGGACGTGGTGGCCCACCACCCGGACGGCTTCCGGCTCACCGGGACGGGCGCGCTCCTCAGGACGGACGCCCCGGGATCGATGCAGCCGCTGGCACTGATGTACGGCGGCCCGTTCTACCGCTCCTTCGCGGAACTCGGGCACACGGTGCGGACCGGACAGGCCGCCTTCGACCACCTCTTCGGCGAGAACCACTTCGACCACTTCGCCCGCGACCCCGAACTGGCGGAGCTGTTCGACCGGTCGATGGCCGCGAGCTCCCGGATGTTCGAGCCGATTCCGGAACACCCCGCCCTCACGGCCGCGGGCCGGGCACCCGTTCCCGGCACCGTCGTCGACGTCGCCGGGGGGAACGGGGAACTGCTCGGACGCATCCTGGCCGCGCACCCGCGTCTGCGCGGCGTCCTGCTCGAACGGCCGCACGCCGTCGCCGCCGCCCGCAGGCTGCTGGACACGGCGGGCTGCGGCGGGCGCTGCACGTACCTCACGGGCGACTTCGCGGACGTACCGCCGGACGCGGACGTCTACCTGCTCTCGCGGGTGCTGCACGACTGGAGCGACGAGCGCTGCCGGGACATCCTGCGCCACGTGGCCCGTGCGATGCCCGCCCACGCCGACCTGCTCGTCGTCGAGCGGGTGCTGCCCGCCGACGGCTCGACCTCGCTGGCCACCGCGTGGGACCTCCACATGATGTGCAACACCGGCGGCCGCGAACGCCGCGCCGACCACTTCGCCCGGCTCCTGGCCGACGCGGGCCTCGAACTCGTGGACGGCTCGCCGCTGCCGCTCGGCGGTACCGTCCTGCACGCGCGCAAGGCCGCGGTGCCGGCACCCGCACGGCCGGACCGCCGGGCCCTGGCCGCACCGGCCGCACCGGCTGCGCCGGCTACGGCGGTTGAGGCGGCCGCCCGGTAGCCGGCCGAACGCCGTCGGCGGGCGCGGCGTCCTCGCCGGCTCACTCCAGGGCCCCGGCACCGGCGGTGTCGACGAGGTGCCCGGTCGTGCCGGTCAGACGGTCGTGCCGGTCGTGCCGGTCAGGCGGGGAGGCGGTTGGCGTGGGTCAGGCGCCGGGCCCGGGCGAGCAGGGCCTGGATCCGGACCCCGGCCTCCTCGGGGTCGGTGAGGGGGGTGGCGAAAGGCAGCCGGACGTCGGTGTGCCCGTGGGGCCGCTCCAGTCGCAGCGTGATGCCGTGGCGGTCCAGCGCGAGGGGCAGGGTGCGGGTCGGTCGGCAGGCGAGAGCGTCGCGGGGGGCGAGCCGCAGCAGCAGGGGGACCAGTTCCGGGTGGTCGTCGAGGAGGTGGGTGAGCATGTCGGCCTCGCAGCAGGCGAGCGGATCCGGTGTGCTCCCGTGCAGCGCTTCGAGTGGTACGTCGCTCAGGCCGTCGGCGTCCTCGATGACCGCCTGTCCGAACTCCACGCACGTGGTCTCGGCCGAGTCGCTGTAGGGCTCGGCGAGCAGGCCGGTGACGGTGACCCGGGCGCGTACCCGGTCACGGACCGGGGTGGGGGCGACGTCGGTGAACTCCATGCGGACGGGGATGCGTCCGACCGGGTCCTGGGGCGTCGCGGGCGAGGGGTCGTGGAGATGGATGCGGCCGATGACACCGTGGCCGTCGAGGCGGTGCACCTGCCGGCCGGGTCCGTCGCTGACGACGGTCATGGAGTGCGCCGCGGTCAGGACGGTCAGGAGTCGCTCGGCCTTGCTCGGCCGCTGCGGGCGGGCACGGGGCATGCGCAGCCTTCGATCTTCGAGGGTGGGCTGACCTGCAGGCCAGCAAGAGTTAGGCTGGCCTAACCTCATCTCCATTGGGAGTGGCCCGGGCGCCCCGCCTCGGAGCGGGCGTCAGCCTCCGCGGGTTCCAAGGGGCGCGCTGGGCCGGCTTCGAGAAACCGGCGCGCGGAGTCCTGTAGCGGTGACGCCGGTGGGGAAAACCGGTCGACAGGCGCCACGCGACGCACTGTGATGGCTCCGACTGCCTGCCGCAGGTGGCGGGCCGACTGCAGGAGCTGCTCTTGGCAAGCGGGAGAATCACAGACGCCCGTCCCGCGATCGATGCCGCGCTGGTCAGGCGCCTGGTCGATACGCAGTTCCCGCAGTGGGCCGAGCTGCCCTTGGAGTTGCTCGACCCGGCCGGCTCGAACCATGTGATCTACCGGATTGGTGGGGGGCTGTCCGTCCGGCTGCTGGTTGCACGGGACCGGGCTACGCGGGCCGCCATCGCAGAGGTCGACGGCCCGTTCGACACCGCTGCCATGACGGAGCTGTGGGAGGCGGCGCTGAGAGCCCCCGATTGGGACGGCCCGCCGGTCTGGTTCCACGGCGACTTCCATACCGGCAACCTGCTGACCGTCGACGGCCGCCTCAGTGCGGTCATCGACTTCGGCGGACTCGGCATCGGCGACCCGGCCTGCGACCTGATGATCGCCTTCACCCTGATGTCGGCCGGGAGCCGGGCCGCTTTCCGCGCCGCGCTCGGCGTGGACGACGCCACCTGGATCCGGGGCCGTGGCTGGGCGCTGGCCACGGCCCTGAACGCCTACACCCACTACGCCGCCGTCAACCCCCGGGTCGCCGCGCAGACCACCCGTCAGATCACCGAGGCCCTCATCGGCTAGGCGATCGGGACCAAGGCACACCGCTTCATGGGTGCGCGGGTCGTGTTCGGCGGCCGAGGTGGCGACGGCGGTCGTGAAGTGGAGGCTTGTCCTGGCGCCGATCGAGAAGACGTGTGCGAGGTGGAGAGGGTCCGACAGCCAGAGCCACGCCGTTCCTCCCCTTCGGCTACCAGGCGACTCCGCCATGACAGCCGAAGAGACTTCGGGACTTCCGAGAAACGAGCAGGAATCACTCGACCGTGGACGGACGAGAGGGAGCACCGGATCAGACGGCTGCCGAGGTCGTCACCAAGGTCGGTAGACTGCGGGAACCCACGGGAACATGGGACAGGCCTCACCGTGTCCTGTCGGCAGTTCGTACGGCAGAGTTGTGGTCCCCCGCAGCCGTCACGAAGGAGGGTCGGTCCACATGGACGAGGAAGGCCCCGCCGACCGCCCCGAACCGGACCTCACCCGGCCGCCGCACGTGTCGCCTGCCGCGAACAGGGTGACGCGGAGGGGGAGTTCCCGCGAGGTCGCCCATCGGTACGGTGTCCTCGGCACGCTGTCGGCGGCGGGGATCGACGCCGACCGGATTCAGGTGTTCCACGACCCCGAGGACGGCGGCGCCTACTGGGTCGTCACCCTCGACGGCGGGCGCACGGCCGTCCTGACCGACGACACCGAGGAGCACGTGGTCCACATGGAGGGGCCGTGGCCGTTCAAGGCCGTGTTCCTCGGCCCGGACGGCATCCGGACGAAGATCGGCTACTCGATCGGTGATCTCACGACCGACCTCGTCACGTGGTACGCCGAGGCCGTGGGGATCGCGAGCGAATCCTCCTCCGAACGGCCGGGATCCGGCGACTGATGCCATGCGGGGGCACTGCCTCCGACGGCAGGGTGCGCTCGGCGGCGGCTGCCGCATTCCGAGGCCGTGGATGTGACATGGATCACTCTCCGGCTGCTCCGGGCCCGGCGTGCGCGATCATGATCGTATGGACGCCCATTTCCTTGGTATCGCCGAGCTGACCGAAACCCCGTCCGTAGCGGTAGTGGTCGACGTCATGCGTGCCTTCACCGTGGCCGCCTGGGCCTTCGCCCAGGGCGCGGAGAAGATCGTTCTTGCCGAGTCGTTGGACGAAGCCCTGGCGCTCAAGGCCCGCCATCCGGACTGGGTGGCGATCAAGGACGGTCCGTCCGCGCCCGGGTTCGACGCCGTCAACTCGCCGGGACTGCTGCGGTCCGTCGACCTCGGCGGACGGACCGTCGTGCAGAAGACCACGGCGGGGACGGTCGGCGCCCTCGCGGTCAAGGAGGCGTCGCTGGTGCTGTGCGCGAGCTTCGTGGTGGCGGAGGCGACGGCCCGGGTCCTGCGGACGCGCACGCCTGACAGCGTCACGTTCGTGGTCACCGGCGAGGACGGGAAGGCCGACGAGGACCTGGCGTGCGCTCAGTACATCGCGCGTAGGGCGGTCGAGACCGGGACGACGGATGCCGCCGACTTCCTGCGCCGCGCCGCCGAGTCGCGCGCCGCCTTTGAGCTGACGGAGGGTGTGCGCGAAGGGGTCCACCCCGACGACGTCGCACTCTGCCTCGAACTCGACCGGTTCCCCTTCGCCATGACGGCGGCGCTGGAGGACTCGCTCATGGTCCTCCGCCGCACCGGCCCGACCCGAGCTGCGTAGCGCTCGCGGAGCCGCCCGGCAAGCCTCCGACACACCCAGGCCCCGCGCGGTGTCGGTGCGTGTTCCGCAGGCAAGCGCGGGCAGTGCGGGCAGCGCGGGCAGTGCGGGCAGTGCGGGCAGTGCGGACCGCGGACGGTGCGTTCAGCCGATCAGCTCGCCCATGTGGCAGTCGTCGACGCGGATGCGCCAGAAGTGGCTCCGGGTGGCCCAGGCCGGCGGGTCGAGGGCCCGCAGGACGTCCTCGGCGACGCTGTCGAGGAGGTCGCGAGGCCGGAAGACGGCCCAGGGCAACTGCGCGGGGGCGCCGGTCCAGCGGCGGCGTTCGGCGCGCAGCCGTTCATGGGTCCACAGGACGTGGAGCAGGGCGGCGAGGTCCCGGTGCAGGTACGCGGCCGGCTCGTCGCCGTCGTGCCAGTCGGGCAGTTCGACCCGCCCGGTGGCGCCGTCGAGTGCGACCGCGAGGTCGTACGTCCACCCGCCGAGCGCGACGTACTCGCCCTGGTGGTGGCGGCCGGTCGGCTCCACGGCTCCGTCGTCCGTGTAGTCCGCGGGGTACGTCAGCGCCACGGTGGTCAGCGGGCCGTCGGCGGCGACGGCCAGGACGCAGCGGTCGGCGACCGGCAGTCCCACGTCGAGGAGCAGGCGCCGCGTCGGTGCGTGGCTGAGCTGCCCGGGCAGTTCCTCGGCGGTGAACCGGCGGACCGTCCCCCCGCCGGCCCGTGCCGCGAGGTCCTCGACCAGGTCGGGCCCGACGGCGTAGGCGAGTTCTCCCGGCTCCCCCGGAGCGGCGCCCCAGGCGAGCGCACGGACCTGCAGCGCCGTCTCCCAGTGCGCGGGCCGGCCGCCGGTCCGCTCCCACAGGTCCGGATCGGCTTCGCGCATCTCCTGCAGGGTGATCCGCACGGCCGCACCGACTGTCTCCGGGCCGTACGGCGGCCTGGCGTCGCCCTCGTCCGGCTCGTAGGCGCCCGAAGCGCATACGCTCAGGCCCTCCAGTACGGTCACCAGGGCGATCAGGGTGTGCGGGCTGCTGGCCAGCAGGTCATGCCGCAGGACGCCGCCGTCGTCGGGGCAGGCCAGGTACACGGCGCCGCTCGCGCCGTCGAGCAGCACGGTGACGTCCTCGGAGCCGGAGGGGTACTGGGCTTCGCCCAGGACGAACAGGCCCGCGGGGTCCAGGCCTGCGGCGTCCAGGCCCGCGGCACCGCTGACGAGACGGCCCTCGTACCGGTCTGCCGCCGTCTCCAGGGGCTCGGCCGCCGCGGCCCGCAGGTCCAGGTAGGCGTGGCACCAGGACAACTCGCCGGCGGCGAGCAGTTCCCGGCTCGGCCCGTGCGTGAGCGCGGCGGGCAGCGACCGTGGCCCGCACGGCTCGGCGACGGCGTCGTCCGCGTCGTCCGCGTCGTCCGCGCTGGCCGAGCACGGTTCGTGCGGCCCGGAGCTGCGCTGGACGGTGCCCGAGGTGCTGTCGGTCTGACGTGCGGTCATGGGGTGAGCCTATCGAGAGGGGGTGGTGGCGTCGGGAGCGAGGTCGCGCCGAATCCCGGCGGCGGACGTCAACGGCGAGCCGGCCGCGCCCCGGCGGCCCGACGGCCGACCGGGCCAAGTGCGCCGCCGTCAGCCCGACGGCCGACCGGCTCATGTGCGCCCCGGCGGCCCGACGGCCGACCGGCCCGACGCGCCCCGTCGGCCCGGCACCATGCCGGGCTGACGGGCCGTAGCGCACCGCGCCTGGGCGTCCTGGGAGCGTGTCCGGCCCCTCGCGCGACCGCGGGAGCGAACACGTCGCGCGCTACGGCAGCGGACCGAGGTCGCCGGTGACGACGGTCTCGGTGCTCGGGGGGCGGTCCCCGAGGGCGAGGATCTCGTCGGCCAGGGCCACGATGGAACGCGGGTCGCCGCTCCCGAACGTGTGGATGGAGGCAGCCGAGAGGCCGCGCGGGACGGCCCCGGCGTCGAGCAGGACCCGCCAGTCGGCGGGCGAGAGTTCGAGGAACTCCAGACCGGTGAGCGCGGCGATCTCCAGCGGGTCGGCGAGCGTGCCGGGGTAGGCGCAGAGAGTACGCAGGCGGGGCAGCCCGACGACGGGCGCGAGGCTCAGGGGCGCGCCGCTCCACCCCCCGATCCGCAGGACCTCCAGCGCGGGGTGGGCGGCGGCCTCGACGCCTCCGACGTACTCGTCGTGGATGATGGCCGTGACCGGCGGCTTGTCCCACCGGTGCCCGGTGTACCAGGTCCGGTCGGGGTCGAGGATCAGGTCGGTGAGCGATTCGGCCCACAGCGACGCGCCGATGCTCTGCTCGTGGTCGAGCACGATCACCTGGCCGGTGTGGCCGCGGGGGCCGGGCGTCAGGTCGACGGCGACCATGTCCCCTCCACCGGTTCCGCCGAGCACGATCCACCCCGGAGAGCCGACCAGGTCCTGTACGGCATCGTCGGGTCCCGTGACGGCGGCGCCCGTCGCCGCGTGCTCCCAGCGGAACGACGAACGGGACGACAGGTCGGCGATGGCCAGGTGTTCCAAGGCGCTCGGTTCGAAGCCGATCGCGCCGAGGACGCGCATCTCGGCCTCGTGGTCGTCCCGCCAGTCCTCCCATCGTGCCCGCGTCACCCGGTAGAACGCCTTGACCTCCTCGGGAAGGGACAGGCCCAGCCGCTCCTCGGCGGCGGCTATCTCCTCCTCGGTGGCGCCGATCGCGTCGGGTATCCGCTCGCGCAGCGTCCGCTCCAGCAGGGCCGCGTCCGCGGACGGGGCCGGCCGGGCCTCTTCCACGGGCTCGGGCAGGCGGCGCCAGGGCTCGGGGACGGCGCCCTCGACCAGGGTCAGCGCGCCCACGGCACTGCCGATGCCGGGATCGGCTGCCGGACTGCGCTCGAACAGCCGGAGGACCGCCGCTCCGTTCGGCGGGATCTCCGCGCTGAAGGCGATGTCGGTCACTCCGGCCCCGGCGAGGGTGTCCCGCACCCGCTCGATCGCGTCGTGCTCCTCCTGGTTGTCCGACACCAGCATGGCCCGCCCGCGCGGCGGGTACCGCAGTTTCACGGGCACGCTGTGCGAGCCGCGGCCGATGTCTCCCGACACCTGGCCGCCCGGCACGGCGAGCGCCTGCGCGTGTGCGGTCCGCAGGAGACGCAGCAGCGGCTCCCAGGTCTCGAACTCGTACAGCGTGGACAAGCGGGCCTCCGGTGGGTGCGGTGATCGCGGTGAGGTCGATTGTGCCCGTCACCTGTGACAGCCCCGCGGCCGGCTCGGCGAGCCTCCGTACTCGATCCGGTCGTGGGTGCGCTGCCGGGGCAGGAGTCCGCCGTCCGGCACGTCCGCTCCGGTCACTGCTCCCGGTCGCTGCCCCTGGCCGCTGCTTCTGCGCGCGGAACCGTGATCAACATATACTTCTGCGGTTCGGCAGCCTCCGGGTTGTCGGCGGATGAGGGCACACGGGGGCGTGGTGGAGCTGCGGGACATCGAGATATTCCTGGTCCTGGCCGAGGAGTTGCATTTCGGCCGGACCGCCGAGCGGCTCCTGGTCTCCCAGGCCCGGGTCAGCCAGGCCATCCGGAAACAGGAACGGCGCATCGGCGCCCCCCTGTTCGAACGCACCAGCCGCACCGTGCGCCTGACCGGTGTCGGACGCCAGCTGCGCGACGACCTGCAGCCGGTCTACACGGGCCTGCACGAGTCCCTGGAACGCGCGCGCCTGGTCGCCCGCGGCGTCACCGGCCGGCTCAGGGTCGGCATGATGCCGTTCAACGTCGTCGACATGCACACCTACTGGCGGACCTTCCGCTCGCGGCATCCGCAGTGGGAGCTGGAGATCCGCCAGTTGGAGTACACGGACCCGTTCGGCCGGCTGCGTGACAACGAGATGGACGTCCTCGTCACCTGGCTGCCCGTCGAGGAACCGGACCTCACCGTCGGCCCGATCCTCTGCACGGACTCCCGGATCCTGGCCGTGGCCGCCGACCACGAGCTCGCCCGGCGAACGTCGGTGCAACTGGAGGTGTTCGCCGACTCCCAGCACGCCGTCGCACCCGCCATGCCGGACTACTGGGAGAACAGCTACCTGCCCTTCCACACGTCCAAGGGCCGGACGATCGAGCGCGGGCGCCTCGTGGTGAACGCGGAGGAGCTGATCAACCAGGTCGGCATGGGCGAGATCATCCACGGCTTCCCGAGCCACGTCACCCGGCACTGGGGCATGCCGAACATCCGCTGGATACCAGTCACGGACCTGCCGGCCCTGTCCTTCGCCCTGGTCTGGCGGACCGAGGCGGAGAACGAGCTGATCGGCGCGCTCGCCGACACGGTCCGCGAACTCGGCGCACTGCGGTTCTGAGGCGCCGCCACGCCGCGGAGCCGAGGATGCCGCCTTCGCCGTTCGCCGTTCGCCGTTCGCCGACGCGTGACGCCGGCGCCCGCGGGGTCTCCCCGTCGTGTCGCTCCACCACCGCTCCCGTACGGCGATAACCGTCGAGTTATCGATCAACGCACGAAGCCTGTGTTGATCCGGGCACGGCTCTCACGGGAGGCTTGAGGCACCCGGGCAGGCTGCTCGTCGAGGGCCTGGGATCCCGGCCGTCCCCCGCCCGGCCACCCTTCCGACGATGCCCCGCTCCGTCAGGCGTGGCTCTCCACTGCTTTGTTCCTGGAGGAACCTAGTCATGGCGCCACTGCCTGCCACGGGCTCACCCGGCCACCGGCACCAGGAGTCAGACGGACGTGCGAGACAGGTTCGACATGACCGTGACGTACGCGATGCACAACGCACTGCGAAGGGAGTTGCACCACCTTGACCGAGCCACCGCCCGAGCCCATCCCGATCCCCGGAACGTGCTGCGCACCGCCCCGGGCTGGGAGCTGTTCCGGAGGGGTCTGCACGCCCACCACTCCGCCGAGGACGACGCCCTCTGGCCCTCCCTGCGCGAGGCCCTGAGCGGCCGTCCCTTCTCCCTGGCGCGGCTGGAGGCGATCGAGGCCGAGCACGCCGCGCTCGCGCTGCTGCTCGAAGCGATCGACCGGACGCTGGCCGGCCCCGATGTCGGGCTCGACCTGTTCGGTGAGCTCACCGGCTCGCTGATCACCGGTCTGCGCGGACACCTCCGCCACGAGGAGGAAACCGTCTTCCCGCTGGTGCAGACCATCCTGGGAAAGGAGCAGTGGGAACACTTCGGGCGCGTCCACGCCCGGCGGATCGAGGTCGACGCGGCACGGATCCTGCCGTGGCTCCTGGACGGCGTCGCCGAGCGGACCGTGGCCGCCGTTCTGACGGAGCTCCTGCCCGAGTCCGCGCACCACACGTACGCGCACCGATGGCAGCCTGCCTACGCGGTGCTCGACCGGTGGGGTACCCGGGACGCTCCGACCGTCACCCGGCCCTAGAGCCTGCCTCCCTCGCCCGATGATCCGGCGTGTCACCCGCGCGCCACCCGTTCTCCCACCCGCTCTCCTACCCGCTGTCCCGGCCGCAGGCCGCCGACCTCGGCCGGATCGAGGCGCAGGCCCAGCGCGCCCGAGGTCGCCGAGCTGCTGCCCGCTCGGCAGCGGGACCTCACCGTCCACGAGGCGGCCCGTGCCGTGCACGCCCACGCCCGCCCGCCCCTCGGGGAGGCGGGCGGGAAGCCGTGCGCGGCCTGGCCGGACACCTGATCGATCCCTGAAGCGAAACCCTGCGCGCACTGCGCAGCTTCGAAGCAAGTCACCATGCCGTCGAACGAGACGCAGCGTCTCGTTCCTCAAGACAGGAACGTCATGAAGGTTCTGCTCACCGGTGCGACCGGTTACATCGGCTCCGCCGTCACCGAGCACCTGGCCGCCGCCGGGCACCAGGTGGTGGCGCTCACC
>NZ_JBWKAW010000041.1:0-50786 GCF_056437345.1 Kitasatospora sp. NPDC042419 | reverse complement strand
CCCGTTGGAGCGGATGATGCGGGACGCGAAGATCACGCAGATCTACGAGGGCACCAACCAGATCCAGCGCATCGTCATGGCCCGCAACCTGCCGTGACCCCGCTCCGACCCCGCTCCGACCCTGGTTCGATCCCGGTGTGACGCCGGCCCGGAGGCCCCCGACCGCTACTGCGGCCGGGGGCCTCCGCCGTTGCTCCTGCGACCGGAGTGATCTGGATGGTTCCTACAAGATCCCCCGAAGCGAATCGGTTGGCTTGCGCACCTGAATGACCGTCATCACCGTGGCAGTGTGGCCGAAGAGGCGAGAGCTCCCCGCATCCACCGATGCGGCGAATTGTCTCTACCTCACAACCTCCACAACAGTCATGGAGCTCCTTCGATGGGTACTGACAACAATCGCCCCCGCCGTGCCGCCGGCCCGGTCGCCGAGCCCGTCCTCGTCACCGGTCTCGGCGCCACCACGCCGCTCGGCGGGGACGCCGCCTCGACCTGGGCCGCGATGCTGGACGGCCGCTCCGGCATCCGCCCGATCGAGGCGGAGTGGGCCGCCGGGCTCCCCGTCCGGATCGCCGGGCAGCTCGCGGTGGAGCCGTCCGAGGTGCTGGACCGGGTGCGGGCGCGGCGGCTGGACCGCTGCGAGCAGGTCGCGCTGATCGCCGCCCGTGAGGCGTGGGCCGACGCGGGCGCGCCCGAGGTGGACGCCGAGCGGCTGGCCGTGGTGATCGGCACCGGCACCGGCGGGGCGCTCACCATGCTCGGCCAGGACGACGTCCTGGAGGCCTCCGGCGTGCGGAAGGTCTCCCCGCACACCGTGCCGATGCTGATGGCCAACGGCCCGGCGGCCTGGGTCTCGATCGAGCTGGGCGCACGGGCAGGCGCGCACACCCCGGTGAGCGCCTGCGCGTCCGGCGCGGAGGCGATCGCGCTCGGCCTGGACCTGATCCGGCTCGGCCGCGCCGACGTGGTGGTGGCCGGCGGCGCCGAGGCGTGCATCTGCCCGCTGCCGCTGGCCGGCTTCGCCCAGGCCCGGGCCCACTCGACCCGCAACGACGAGCCCGGCCGGGCCTCCCGGCCGTTCGACGTCGGCCGGGACGGCTTCGTGATCGGCGAGGGCGCGGCGGTCGTCGTGCTGGAGCGGGCCGGCTTCGCCGCGGCCAGGCGGGCCCGCGCCCACGCCGTGCTCGCGGGCGCGGCGGTCACCTCGGACGCCCACCACATCACCGCGGCCGCCGCCGAGGGTCAGGTCCGGGCGATGCGCCGGGCGGTGGCCGAGGCCGGGCTCTCGCCCCGGGACGTCGCCCACGTCCACGCCCACGCCACCTCCACCCCGCTGGGCGACTTGGTCGAGGCGGAGTCGGTCACCGAGGCGATCGGCACCCACCCGGTGGTGACCGCCACCAAGTCGATGACCGGTCACCTCTTCGGCGCGGCCGGCGCGGTGGGTGCGCTCGCCGCCGTGCTGGCGCTGCGCGACGGGGTGGTGCCGGCCACCCGCAACCTGGAGGTGCAGGACCCGGCGGTCGGGCTGGACGTGGTAGCCGGTGCGCCGCGCCGCGGGCCGTTGACCGCGGCGCTCACCAACGCCTTCGGGTTCGGCGGCCACAACGCCTCGCTGGTCTTCACGCCGGCACCCTGAAGGCCGGCACCGTGAAAACCGGGAGACGGTCCGGAGGCCGCTCACTAGGGTGGCCGCCATGTCTACGTCATCGGTATCGCCGTCGCTGCGCCTGGAACCGGTCACCCCGGAGAACATCGACGCGGCCCTGGAGCTGAAGGTCCGTCCGGACCAGGAGCGGTTCGTCTCCCCGGTGGTCAAGTCGCTGGCCGAGGCCTACGCGCACGGCGAGACGGCCTGGCCCCGGCTGATCCTCGACGGGGACCGGACGGTCGGGTTCGTGATGGCCTTCTTCGACGTCACCTTCCACCCGGACCGGCCCGGTGACCTCCCGCGCTCCGGCCTCTGGCGGCTCAACATCGCCGCCGACGCCCAGGGCCGGGGCTACGGCCGCTTCGCGGTCGAGCAGGTCGGGGACGAGGTCCGCCGGCGCGGCGGGAGCCGGATCACCGTCACCTACGTGCCGGACGACGACGGCCCCGGGGCGTTCTACACGAAGCTCGGCTTCCGGCCGACCGGGGAGTTCAGCGGGGACCAGGCCGTCGCGGAGCTGGACCTCGGCTGACCGGCGCGGGCCCGGGCCCGGGCCCGCGCCCGGGCCTCAGGCCAGGTGGTCGAACTCGCCGGCCTTCACGCCCAGGATGAAGGCGCGCAGCTTCGCCTTGCTGGTGGTGACGACGAGGTCGGGCGCGTCCGACTCGCGGAGCCTGATCAGGTCCCCGTCGGCGGCGATCTCCAGGCAGGGCGCGGACGCGTCGGGGTCCAGAGTCCCCTTCTGCCAGTGCAGGGGTTCGGCGCCGGGCGCCGTGTCGTTCTCCATGGGGGCAGGCTACCCGGCGGGCGCCGGGCGGCCTGCCCCCACGGCCGGGTTCAGCCGAGCAACAGGAACTTGGTGGACGGCACGCCCTGGATGTGGCTGCAGTCCCAGTTCTGGGTGGTGGCGCTGTAGGTGAAGCCGCTGGGGACCTGGCAGGCCCAGAGGCCGCTGACCGGCTTGCGCAGGCGGAAGGTCGTGGCCTGGGTCCCCTGGTTCAGGCTGCACCCGCTCGTGTAGGTGATCAGGTCGTAGGTGAAGGCGGGGGTGCCCATGCAGGCGGTGAGGCCGTCGTAGGGCGTCCGCAGGTGGTACGCGTTGGAGGTCACGCCGGGCTGCTGGCTGCAGGCGCTGCCCCAGGTGATGGAGTCGTAGACGAAGCCGGGGGCGCTGGTACACGCGGTCAGGCCGTCGGCGGGGGTGCGCAGGTGGAACTGCGGTGCGTTCCAACTGCCGGAGCTGCAGGTCCGGTTCATGGACACCTGGTCGTAGGTGTACCCGGCCGGGACGGTGCAGGCCCAGACACCGTCCAGCCCGGTGGTGGTGGCCGATGCGGTGGTCGCGGTGGCGGCGCCCGAGAGCAGCAGCGCCAGTGCGGCGAAGGCGGCGAGCAGCAGGCGCACGGGGGTGCGGCGGGGGGTGTGTGCGGTGAACATGGGTCTCCCTTGTGGGTGGCCGGGGTAGCACGGATTCGCACGGGGTGACACGGGTGGCGCGGGCGGTGCGGGGTGGCAGGGCACGCAGGGCACGCAGGGCGCGGGGTCGCGCGGTGACGCGGTGACGCGGTGGTGCCGGGGTTGCGACGCGGGTGAGCGTTCGCACCTGTTGCAGACAACCACTAGCACGCCCGCGCACGCCGCCACCCGCGCGCCCCGGCCCGGTCGGTCACTCCGCGGCCCGCCGTCTACGCGCGCCGCGCCGTTCCTCCGGCCCGCCTCAGCCGATCAGCGCCGCCGCCTCCTGCCGCGCCTGGCGGAGCCACTCCGCGCGGGCGCCGTCCGAGGAGTCCGTCACCGTGCGGAACACCCGCCGCCGCACGTCGGTGACGCCCACGTAGGGCAGCACGCAGGCCGCCCAGATCCGCTGCAGCGGATCCCCGAACTCCTCCTGCTCGCGGGCCTCCGGGGTGTCCGAGGTGTTCAGCACCAGCGCCCGCCCGGCCCGCAGCAGCCCCACCGGCTCGCCGTCCGCGGTGCCGAGCTTGTACGCCACTCCCGGGACGAGCACCCGCTGCACCCAGCCGGTGAGCACCGCGGGCGGCATGCCCCACCAGTTCGGGTGGACCAGGACGAGCCCGTCCAGGGTGGCCACCTCGGCCCGGTGGAGGGCGAGTTGCGGATCGCCGGCACCCTGCTGCCGGCCGTGCTCCGCCACGGTCTCCGTCTCCTCGGCGGTGAGCAGCGGCGCGAACCCCTCCGCGTACAGGTCGTGCGCGACCACCTCGCAGCCCTGCCGCTCCCGCAGTTCGTCGACGACGGCGTCGAACAGCGCGTGGTTGAAGCTGCCCGCCCGCGGGTGCGCCAGATAGACACCGATCCGCTTCATGTCCCGTTCCCCCTTGATCAGTTCTCCTTGGCGGCGATGCTATGGCGTGCCGGCCGGACCGGTCCGGGAGACCCCCCGAAGGGCCCGTCCCGCCCAGGTAGGGTCGGGGGCCGTGACCACCGAGCCGGAGTTCCTGACCACCGCCCGGGCGTTCTACGACGCCGTCGCCGCCGACTACGCCGACCGGTACCGCGACGTGCTCGCCGCCAGGCCCGTCGACCGGGCGGTGCTGGCGGCCTTCGCCGAGCTGGCGGCGGGCGGCCGGGTGGTCGAACTGGGCTGCGGTCCGGGCTACGTGACCGATCACCTGGCCGGCCTCGGCGTGGACGTCTCCGGTCTCGACCTCTCGCCGCGGATGGTCGAGCTGGCCCGGGCCACCTACCCGGGCCTCCGCTTCGAGGTCGGCTCGCTGCTGGACCTGCCGTACGCCGACGGCGAGTTGGCCGGGGCCGCGGCCTGGTACTCGATCATCCACACCCCGGTGGAGCAGCTTCCCCGGGTCTTCGCGGAGCTGCACCGCGTCCTCGCGCCCGGCGGCCACCTGCTGCTGGCCTTCCAGGTCGGCGACCGGCCGCTGCGGATCGACCGGCCCTTCGGCCACCCGGTGGCCCTGGACTTCCGCCGTCGGCAGCCCGACCACGTCGCCGGGCTGGCCGCCGACGCGGGCCTGACGGTCACCACCCGGCTGGTCCGCGAGCCGGTGGGGGAGGAGAGCACCCCGCAGGCGTACCTGCTGGCCCAGCGGCCGCTCGGCGCCGGCCGGCCCCACCCGGGCGCGGGGGCGGGGGCGGGCGCAGGGGTAGGGGCGGGGACGGCGGGCTGAGCGCCCCCGGGGCCGGCCGGTCACCCGGACGCCCGAAGGCGGCGCGGTGGTCCCGCCCCCCGGGTCCGCGGCCGGGACGGCGCGGCGGGCCGCCGGGGCCCGGGGGGTGTCGCGCGCCGGGACGCGCGGCATGCCATGATCCCTGCATGGGTTCCAACGTTTACTTCGACATCACCATCAACGACGAGCCGGCCGGCCGCATCGTGTTCACGCTCTTCGACGACATCGTCCCGAAGACCGCCCGGAACTTCCGCGAGCTGGCCACCGGCGAGCACGGCTTCGGCTACGCGGGCTCGTCCTTCCACCGCGTCATTCCGAGCTTCATGCTCCAGGGCGGCGACTTCACCCGCGGCGACGGCACCGGTGGCAAGAGCATCTACGGCGCGAAGTTCGAGGACGAGAACTTCACGCTCAAGCACACCAAGCCGGGCCAGCTCTCGATGGCCAACGCGGGCCGCAACACCAACGGCTCGCAGTTCTTCATCACCACCATCGTGACCGACTGGCTGGACGGCAAGCACGTCGTCTTCGGCGAGGTCGTCGAGGGCCTGGACCTGGTGAAGAAGATCGAGGGCCTCGGTTCGCAGAGCGGCCGCACCTCGGCCAAGATCACCATCGCCTCCTCCGGCATCGTGGAGTAAGGGCCCGGCCCTTTCACCGCATTCGGACGCGGCCCGCACCACGCGGGCCGCGTCCGCGCTTTTTCCCCGCCGGTCGCGGCCCCGGGCGGCCGCCGGGTCAGACGGCGGCGGCGACGGCCGCGGCGACGAAGAGCACCTGGAGCGCGGTGCGGGCGGGCAGCGGGGTGACCGGCTTCCCGGCGAGGGTCAGGCCGTTGCGGGCCGCGTACACGTTGGCCGGGAACATCGCGAGCATCAGCAGGGCGAGGCCGGCGGCGGCGGGGGCCGCGAGCGGGGGCACCAGGAGGCCGGCGGCGCCGGTGAGTTCCAGGACGCCGGTGAGGGTGACGAGTAGCGCGGGGGCCGGGAGCGCGGGCGGGATCATCGCGACGAACTGGCGGCGCCAGGACGGCACGAAGTGCGGCACGCCGGTGGTGACGAACATCAGCGCGAGGGCGCCGCGGAGGGCGGGCTGCCAGGCGTCGAGGCCGTCGAGGGCGATCAGGCCGAGCAGCCGGAGGACGGCGAAGCCGCCGACGAGGGCGATCAGGGGTGCCATGGGTGGACTCCAATCTTGTCACTGGAAAGATTGGCGCTCGGAGGTAATCTTGTCAATGACTAGATATGGTGGAGGGGACACCCAGGAGAGGAACGCGCATGGAGAAGACCGACCCGGGCCGGTCCGGCTACCACCACGGGAACCTGCGGCGGGCGGTACTGGACGCCGCGCTGGAGGCCATCGCCGAATCGGGGCCGTCGGGGTGGAGCCTGCGCGAACTGGCGCGGCGGGCGGGGGTGTCGCACGCCGCGCCGGCGCACCACTTCGGGGACAAGACGGGAGTGCTGACGGCGGTGGCGGCGGAGGGCTTCGAGCTGTTCGCGGACAGCCTGGAGCGCGCGGCGGGGGACCCGTTCGGGTCGGGGGTGGCGTACGTGCGCTTCGCGGTCGACCACCGGGAGTACTTCGAGGTGATGTTCCGGCCGGAGCTGTACCGGGCGGACGATCCGGAGATGGCGGCGGCGCGGGAGCGCGCGGGCGCGGTGCTGGCCGCGAGCGGCCGGAAGCTCTCCCCGGAGGAGGGCTCGGACCGGGTGGCGACGATCGCGGCCTGGTCCCTGGCGCACGGCTTCGCCGGCCTCTGGCTGAACGGCGCGCTGCCGGAGAGCCGGGGGGAGGGCCGGGGGGAGGGCGGCGTCGAGGAGCTGGCGCGGGCGGTGCTGGAGCTGGCCTTCGCGCGCCCGGCGCGGTGAGCGGGAAGCCGGACGGGCCGGCTTCCCGCTCCGGGGCCGTCAGCGGCGCTCGATCACCACGGACTCGATGACCACGTCGTCGAGCGGGAGGTCGCCCGGGCCGGTGGGGGAGGCGGCGATCGAGTCGACGACCTTCCGGCCGGCTTCGTCGGCCACCTCACCGAAGATGGTGTGCTTGCGGTTCAGGTGCGGGGTCGCGCGGACGGTGATGAAGAACTGCGAACCGTTCGAGTTCGGACCCGAGTTGGCCATGGCCAGCAGGTAGGGCTTGGTGAAGAAGAGCTCGGGGTGGAACTCGTCCGGGAACGTGTAGCCGGGGCCGCCGGTGCCGTCGCCGATCGGATCGCCGCCCTGGATCATGAAGTCGGGGATGACCCGGTGGAACGTGGTGCCGTCGTAGAGCGGGGTGGTGCCCGGTTCGCCGGTCGCCGGGTCGGTCCACTCCAGGGTGCCCTCGGCGAGCCCGACGAAGTTGCGCACGGTCTTCGGGGTGTGGAACTGGAACAGCTTGAGGGTGATGTCGCCGTGGTTGGTCTTGAGGACGGCGTAGAACTGCTCGGCCACGATGTCTCCGGGAGTGGTGGGGAACGTCCGCCCGATCCTGCCACGGGCCGTCCGGCCGGCCCGCCGTCCCGTCCCGGGCCGGTGTCCGCCTCCGTCACCCGAACGGGTGGGCACCGGTCCGGCCCCGGCGCGTCCCCCGCCGCGCCCCGGCTCCCGCGCGGTACCCCTTCTCTGCATACGCCCCACCGCACCGAAACGGGTACGTCATGACCCTCCGCCGCCTGGCAGGGGCCGCCCTGGTCCTCGCCCTCGCCTGCCCCGTCGTCCCCACCCAGGCCTGGGCCGCCCCGGCCCCCGCCGCCACCCGCGCGGTCCTCCGGCCCCCGCTCCCCGTCGACGCCCTCCCGGAGCAGGTCGAACGCGCCTGCCGCATCTGGGAGGGCATCGGCTGGCCCACCAACCCCCGCCCGGTCGACTTCCGCATCCCCGGCCCGGAGTTCATCCGCGGCGGCAACCCCTACGGCAACCGCAGCGGCGACCTCCCGTCCGGCGGTGCCTACCACGAGTACGACGTCAACCCCCGCCCCGCGCCCACCACCCACCGCGACGCCGAGCGCCTGGTCCGCGACGAGGCCACCGTGCAGGTCTGGTACACCTCCGACCACTACGGCAACTTCCGCGAGATCTCGGAGGGTTGCTGACGTGAGCGCCGCCGTCTCCGCCCCGTCCGGACGCGGTGGCGGCGGCGGTGACGTGTTCGGCCCGGCCCGGTGGGACCTCCTGCCGGGCCGGCCCTGGGCAGGGTTCGCCGCCGGCGCCCCACGGCTCGGGCTCGTCCGGGGCGAACGCTGCCGCAGCAGGCCCGCGCTGTTCGCCGAGTGGGCCCACGCGCTGGCGTTCCCCGGCTACTTCGGCCACAACTGGGACGCCTTCGAGGAGTGCCTCGGCGACGCGCTCCACCCGCCCGGCGACGCCGCGGCCGACGGCCTGCTGATCCTCGTCACCGCCGCCGAGTCGCTCCTCGCCGACGAGCCCGACGGCCAACTCGCCCTGCTCCTGCGGATCCTGGACGCGGTCGCCCCCGCCCCCGGCGCGGGAGCGCCGCTCCGGGTGCTCTTCACCACGAGTGCCGGCGCGGGCGCCGACGCGAACACCGAGGCCGAACGGCGCCTTCGCGCGGCAGGACGGGAGACCTGAGCGGACGCCGGAGCACCCGGCCGCCGCCCGCCCGGACGCCCCGAAACACGCCCTAGAGCAGTCCGAGGTGGTCCAGGCCCAGGTAGGCCGGGCCGACGTCGGTGAGCAGCCCGCGCCGCAGCACGGTGGCCCTGAACTCCTCCAGGTCCATCGACACGACCTCGATGAACTCGTTGCGGTCGGGCGCGAGCCGGGCCGTCGGGGTGCAGTCGGTGGCGACGAAGGCGTAGCGGCGGGCGTTGGAGTAGGCGTCGTGCCAGGCGGCGGCCGCGAGTTCGACGGTGCCCCGGTGGCCGGTCTCCTCGGCGAGCTCGCGGGCCGCGGCGTCCTCCGGCGCCTCCCCGGGCTCCACCACGCCCCCCGGCAGTTCGTACAGCAGGGCCCGCGGGCCGGGCCTGAACTGCCGGGTGAGCAGGATCCGCCGGTCGGCCGTCAGTGCGACGACGGTCGCGGCCGAGTACTCGTTCGCGAGGTGGTAGACGCCCTCCCGGCCGTCCGGCAGGGCGAAGGTGACCCGGTCCGTGCCGCGCCCGAAGGCGCTGTGGACGGGCTCCCGGTGGAGCTCCCGCCAGTGTGCTTCGCCCATCGGGGACCGATCCCTTCCACATGGTGTGCACGCGCAGGATAGCCGCGTGTCGGCCGGTTCGGGCGGGTTCGCCGGAATCACCCATCGCGACCGTGCGTGCACCGTATGCTGCCCTGGCGCGGGCGGAATCCGGTTCCGGGTGCCCGCGGGCGAGATCAACTCAGCTATTCGGCAAGGTGGTTCACCCATGAGTCAGTCGGGCCGGCGCAAGGACGACGCCGAGGTGACGTTCGAGCGGGTGACCGTCCTGTCCTTCGAGGCGCACAGCCGTTCCCGTGTCGACCGCCAGGGCCGGGTGGTGCTCATCGACGAGCCGGCGAACCTGACCCGCATCCCGGTGCGGATCGTGCGCGAGGGCATGACGCTCAAGCGCGTCGCCGGGTACTGGATCACCTGGGCGGAGTGGTTCGGCCCGGACGACATCCGCAACCACGCCCGCTGGGTGCCCGACGAGGAGTACGTCCGGCCGGGCGAGGGCGGCGTCGGGGGCCGGCTGGACGTCAAGGTGGCCGCCTACTGGGCCTGCGAGCGGGAGGAGGGCCGGGCGCGGATCCGGACCAGCGAGACGGTGGTCACGTTCCGGCCCGGGGAGACCCTCCGCGAGCTCGTCCTGGAGCGCCCGGAGCCGCACCGCCCGGCGACCCTCGTGGTGCACCTCGCGGACGCCTGGTGGGCCGACGGCGGCGGGCCGGAGATCCACTACGGCTTCGCCGGCGAGACCGAGGGGTGCGGCGGGGAGGGCGAGCCGGTCCAGCGGTACGCGGAGTGCGCCACGGGTCACCTCCCGCAGATCGTCGTCCCCTGAGCCCCGTCGGAGCCCCGCACCGCCCTGCCCCGCACCCGGAGCCGCCCGGGTGCCCGGAGATCCGTTCGGAGCCCCGTCCGGGGCCCGCCGGAGCCCTCCGGGGCCCCGCCCGAGGCCCCGCTCAGCCTCCCGCCACCGGCTGCGGCCGCGGGGCCGCGTGCGCCTTCCCCGGCCACCCCGCCCGCATCCCCACCTTCCGGGCGGGGACCCCGGCCCAGACCTCGCCCGGGCCGGTGGAGCGGGTGAGCACGGCGTTGGCGCCGACGACGGTGCCGGCGCCCACGGTCAGCACGCCTTCCTTGCAGATCACCTTGGCGCCCGCGCAGAGCACCGCGCCGTCCTCGACCACCACGCGCCGCATCGGGCTCTGCTCCTGCGGCACCCAGGGGTCGGCCCGCCCGACGGTCACGCCGTTGTACAGCGTCACGCCGGCGCCGAGCGTGGTGTACGGGTGCAGGACGGTGCCGAAGCCGCGGTGGAAGACGATCAGGTCCGGCCCGATCTCGGCGGCGGCCGGCACCTCCATCCCGTAGACGGCGAGCGCCTCCTGGACCAGGCGGCCCAGGAGACGGTGGCGGCGGCGGTGGATCAGCGCGGTGACGAGAGACATCCACCCATTGTGTCGGCGGTGTTACGGCGGGTCACGCAGGACCCGCGGTCACTTGACGTCCGGCACGGCCGCGTCGTTCTTGAAGGCGTCGAAGACCTGCTTCGCCTTGGCGGTGTCCCACTTGACCGCCGACTCCCCGGTGCTGGTCCTGAAGTCCGGGTTGGCGATCGGCACGGTGATGCTCTTGCCGCCGCCGCCGTTGACGTCCTTCATGGCGAGGAACAGCGAGCCGAGGTCGGTCAGTCCGGCGTCCTCGTCGACGATCAGGGTGCCGAGGCCGGAGGAGACCAGCGGGTAGAACGTGAACGGGTTGAGCACGGTGACGGGGGAGGCGGCCTGCTTGGCCAGGGCGCCCAGGAACTTCTGCTGGTTGCGCATCCGGCCGAGGTCCTGGTCGGCCATCTGGTGGCGCTGGCGGACGAAGGCCAGCGACTGGGTGCCGCTGAGGGTCTGGCAGCCGGCCTTGAGGTCGAGGCCGGAGTCCTTGTCCTTGACGTCCTGGTCGATGCACATGTCCACGCCGCCGACCGAGTCGACGATGCCCACGAAGCCGGCGAAGCCGATCTCGGCGTAGTGGTCGATGCGGATGCCGGTGTTCAGCTCGACGGTCTGCGCGAGCAGCTTGCCGCCGCCGATCGCGAAGGCCGAATTGATCTTCGCCGGGGCGGACTTGACGGTCTTGCCGTTGTCGCCCGGGTGGTCCGGGATCGGCACCCACGAGTCGCGCGGGATGCTCATCAGGGTGTTCCCGTTGTCCCCGACGTGCAGGATCATCATGGAGTCGCTGCGCTTGCCGCCCGCGTGGCCGGTGTGCAGGTCCTCCTCCTGGGAGTCGGAGAGGCCGTTGCGGCTGTCGGAGCCGACGATCAGCCAGTTGGTGCCCTTGCCCGCGGCGGGGCGCCCGGGGTAGTCGGCGAGCACGTTCTCGTGGTTGAGCTTGGAGTCCGCCCAGAACCAGGTGGAGACGGCGGTGACCATCATCGCGATCAGGACGCCGAAGACCGACCACTTGACGATCCGGCGCCGGGGCCAGCGCGACGGGCGGGCGGCTGAGGGCGGCTGGGTGCCGCCGGGGGCTATCGGCCCCCCGGGCGTGCCGGGGCCACCGGGTGCGCCGGGGCCGGGGCCGCCGGGCGTCCCCTGCGCGGGCACCCCGGGCCGCGCGCCGGGCTGCGCACCCGGCTGCCCGTACTGCTGGGGCGGGCCGTAGCCCTGGGAGGGCCCGTACCCGGGTGCGGGCGGCTGCCCGCCGCCCCCCGGCTGCCCGTGCTGCCGGGGCGGGGACTGCGGCGGCTGGGGCTGCCGGGGCGCCGGGGCGCCCGGCCCGCGCGGGTTCAGCGAGGAGGGCAGCGGCGGCTCGGCCGCGGTGCCGCCACCGCCGTGCCCGTACGCGCCGCCACCGCCACCGTTGCCGCTGCCGTACGGGTTCCCGCCGCCGCCGGGGCGGCCCTCCTGCCACGTGTTCATGTGGGAGAGGATGCCCGACGCGGGGTACGGTGACTCCCCCCGGGGCCCTCACCAGGACCCTTGTAGCAGTTTTGATGCACGCGCCGGATCGTTCCGCGGCATGGTCCCGGCCGGGCGTGCGCCGGGTGCCCGGACCGCCGCCGCGCGCCACCGGCCCGCCGCGCACCGGCCGTTCGCCCACCGTGCACCGGCCGCCCCCGCGGCACCGTCCGCGCGGCCCCCGGCCCGCCACCCGCCGCACCGGCCGTCTCACCGTCCGTCTCACCTGGTGTTCGGCTGCCGGGACGATCCTTGACCGCCCGGAACGCTGCGTGTTTGCATGAATGCCATGGATCAGCGATGGACTCTCACGCGTCGGCGCCACGTCGACCTTCTGCGTGTGTCCTGTTCGCTCTGTTGTGGCTGACGCGCGCCCGTCGAACCCAGCACTCACTCCTCGTCTCTCCCCCCTTCCCGACGCTGCCCGCGCAGCGCGCTGACCGCTGCCCGCCCGGCCCGCCCCGTCCGGCCCGCCGCCGGGCCGGTGGGCCCGGTGCCGCCGAGGTGCCGTGCCGCCCGCAGTCCCGCCCGCTTCCTCCCCGAGGTGAACCCATGGCCACCGTCCTGTCCGTCTCCGGCTCCCCGTCCGCCACCTCCCGCACCGCCCGGCTGCTGCGCCACGTCGACGCGCAGCTGGAGGCGCGCGGGCACCACGTCGTGCCCTTCGAGGTGCGCAGCCTGCCCGCGCACGCGCTGCTCTCCGCCGACTTCTCGCATCCCGAGATAGTGGCCGCCCTGGAGCTGTTCGCCCAGGCGGACGGGGTGGTGATCGGCACCCCGGTCTACAAGGCCGCGTACTCGGGCCTGCTCAAGACGCTGCTCGACGTCCTGCCGCAGTTCGCGCTCCGGGACAAGGCCGTCCTGCCGCTCGCCACCGGCGGCTCCACCGCGCACGTGCTGGCGGTGGACTACGCGCTGCGCCCGGTGCTGAGCTCGATGGGGGCCGGTCACATCACCCAGGGCTGGTTCGTGCTCGACCGCCACATCACCGTCAGGGATGACGGCGCCACCGTGATCGAGCGCGAGACGGACGTGCTCCTCCGCCCGGTGGTGGACGCGTTCGCGACGGCCCTGGAGCGGCTCGCCGCACCGGTCCTGGCGTCCTGACCGGGCGCTCCGGGCCCACTGCCGCGGCCCGTGCGGGCGCGAACCGACGGCGCTGACGCGCCGTCAGGAACGTTCCCGTACGGGCCCACCCTGAGGAGGGGTGCTGCTACCCCTAGGGGGAGGGGTGCCGCGCCCCGTACAACTACGGTTGGAACGCTTCCTCCCGTCGGATGACGAGGGCGGTGGGTCCCCGCTCCTAACGTGGTTCATGTCCTCGCCCGTCCGATACGGGCCCGCTTCGGTCGGGCCCGGGTCTCCGGTTCACCGGGAGGGTGGGGCTGACTCCCGGTCGAGAACTATCCCCTGCGCGATGTCGCAGGGCCGGTGGTGAAGACGAGGCTGGGGGGCAACGGGTGGGCCCACTTCTTAGGAGACGCAAGTGACGACGGCAGCAGCAGCCGTGTACGACCCCCAGCTTCCCGGCGGGAGCTCCGCCGTCGCCGCCTCGGCGCGTCAGGTGACCAAGGCCTACGGTTCGGGCGAGACGAGGGTGACCGCCCTGGACTCGGTCGACGTCGACATCCAGCGCGGCCGGTTCACCGCGATCATGGGGCCCTCGGGCTCCGGCAAGTCGACCCTGATGCACTGCCTGGCCGGCCTGGACACGGTCAGCGCGGGGCGGATCTGGATCGGCGAGACCGAGGTCACCGGCCTGAAGGACAAGCAGCTCACCAAGCTGCGCCGGGACAAGATCGGCTTCATCTTCCAGGCGTTCAACCTGCTCCCGACGCTGAACGCGCTGGAGAACATCACGCTCCCGATGGACATCGCCGGCCGCAAGCCGGACAGCGCCTGGCTCGACCGCGTGGTGGAGACGGTCGGCCTGGCGGACCGCCTCAAGCACCGCCCGACCCAGCTCTCCGGCGGCCAGCAGCAGCGCGTCGCGGTGGCCCGGGCGCTGGCCGCGCGCCCCGAGATCATCTTCGGGGACGAGCCCACCGGCAACCTCGACTCGCGCTCCGGCGCCGAGGTGCTCGCCTTCCTGCGCCGCTCGGTCGACGAGCTGGGCCAGACCATCGTCATGGTCACCCACGACCCGGTCGCCGCCGGCTACGCGGACCGAGTGCTCTTCCTCGCCGACGGCGTGATCGTCGACGAGATGTACGCCCCGACCGCCGACTCCGTCCTGGAGCGCATGCGCCGCTTCGACGGCAAGCGCACCAGCTGAGCGCGGGGGACACCGGACCATGCTGCTCAAGACGTCACTCAGGAGCTTCTTCGCCCACAAGGGCCGGATGCTGCTCTCGCTCATCGCGGTCGTGCTGTCGGTCGCCTTCGTCTCCGGGACGCTGGTGTTCTCGAACACCGCGACCAGCACCTTCGACAAGCTCTTCGCCTCGACCGCCTCCGACCTCGCCGTCCAGCCCGCCAAGAGCGAGTTCGGCGACGAGGACGACGCCCGGGGCAAGGCGCGGACGATACCCGTCGACACCGTCCAGAAGGTCTCCGCCGTTCCCGGCGTGAAGTCCGCCATCGGCCAGGTCACCGTCCAGAACGCCGTCCTGGTCGACCCGGCCACCAACAAGAAGGTCGGCCCGACCACCGGCGCCCCGACGCTCACCGGCAACTGGGTGGAGACCCCGCGCAGCCCGGTCGAGATCACCTCGGGCCACGCGCCGCAGGGTGCCGACCAGGTCATCCTCGACGCCGACACGGCGAAGAAGGCCGGCCTCGCCCTCGGCGGCAAGCTGCGCGTGCTCACCAACGAGAAGCACGACTTCACCATCGTCGGCATCGTCACCTTCAAGACCACCAACCCGGGCGCGGCGCTGGCCTTCCTGGACACCCGGACGGCGCAGAGCCTCCTGCTCGGGCAGGCCGCCTACACCTCCGTCGAGCTGTTCGGCGACGGCAGCCGCACCGACGAGCAGCTCAAGGCCGACGCCCTCGCCAAGCTCGGCGCCGGCTACCAGGCCAAGACGGCCGCCGAGCAGAAGGAGGAGGGGGCCAAGGACGTCGGGTCCTTCCTCGACTTCATGAAGTACGCCATGCTCGGGTTCGCCGGCGTCTCGCTGCTGGTCGGCGGCTTCCTGATCATCAACACCTTCTCGATGCTGGTCGCCCAGCGCACCCGGGAGATCGGCCTGCTCCGCGCCGTCGGCGGCAGCCGCCGCCAGGTCAACCGCTCGGTGCTGGTGGAGGCCCTGCTGCTCGGCGCGGTGGGATCGACGCTCGGCATCGGCGCCGGCCTCGGCCTGGCGGTCGGCCTGATCGAGCTGATGAACGCCGTCGGCATGCACCTCAGCGCCTCGGACCTGAAGATCGGGCTGAACGTCCCGCTCGCCGGGTACGCGGTGGGCATCGTGATCACCGTGCTCGCGGCCTGGATCCCGGCCCGCCGGGCCAGCCGGATCGCGCCGATCGCCGCCCTGCGCGACCACGGGACCCCGGCCGAGGCCCGTTCCAACACCGTCCGCGCGGTCCTCGGCCTGGCGCTGACGGTGGGCGGCGGCGGCCTGCTGGTCCTGGCGGCCAAGGCCGAGAAGGCGGCCACCGGCGGCCAGTACCTGGGCCTGGGAGTGTTCCTGACCCTGGTCGGCTTCGTGGTCCTCGGCCCGCTGCTGGCGACCACCCTGGTACGGGTGCTGGGGGCGTTCCTGCCCTCGCTGTTCGGCCCGTCCGGCAAGCTCGCCCAGCGCAACGCGATGCGCAACCCGCGCCGGACCGGCGCCACGGCCGCCGCGCTGATGATCGGGCTGGCGCTGGTGATCGGCGCCTCGGTGTTCACCTCCTCGGTGATCGAGTCCACCAACCAGCAGATCGACCGCTCGGTGGGCGCCGACTACATCATCTCGGCCGGGCAGACCGGCATCACCCCGGCCATGGTCGACGCGGTGCGGAAGACCTCGGGCGTGGACCACGTCACCGAGCAGAAGTTCCTGCCGGCGATCTTCACCACGCCGGACGGCAAGACCAAGGAGGACGGCATCTCCGCGGTCTCCTCCTCCTTCGCCGACGACTTCCGCCTGCCGGTCCAGACCGGCGCCGCCGACTCCCTCAAGCAGGGTTCGCTGGCCGTCGGCGAGGACTACGCCAAGGAGCACGGCCTCAAGGTCGGCGACACCGTCCGGATCGACTACGGCAAGGGCCGCACGCAGTCGCTCCCGGTCGGGGTCGTCATGACGAAGGGCAACTCGCTCTTCGACGGCTCCACCTTCGCCGACCTCGGCACCGTGGCCAAGGCGATCCCGGCCGCCGACCTGCCGGTCGACGCCGTGCTCTTCGGCAAGGCCGCCACCGGGGCGGACGTCGCCAAGACGCTGACCGCGCTGGAGGACTCGCTCAAGGAGTACCCGCAGGCCTCCGTCCGCGACCAGGCCGGCTACAAGGAACTCGTCCAGGAGCAGGTCAACACCCTGCTCTACATGATCTACGGCCTGCTCGGCCTGGCGATCGTGGTCGCGGTGCTCGGCGTGGTCAACACCCTGGCGCTCTCGGTGGTCGAGCGGACCCGCGAGATCGGCCTGCTCCGGGCGATCGGGCTCTCCCGCCGCCAGCTGCGCCGGATGATCCGCCTGGAGTCCGTGGTGATCGCGCTGTTCGGCGCGGTCCTCGGCACCGGCCTCGGCCTGGCCTGGGGGATCACCGGCCAGCAGGTGCTCAGGACGCAGGGCCTGGAGGCGCTCGCCGTCCCGGTCGGGACGATCGCCATCACGCTGGCCGCTTCGGTGGTCATCGGCCTGCTGGCCGCCCTCGTCCCGGCCTTCCGGGCCGGGCGGATGAACGTCCTCGCGGCGATCGCGACGGACTGATCCAGGACGGGACCGGCTGAGGACGTCCCCCGGGTCGGGGGACCGGGGGACGTCCGACCCGGGGGCAGGGTGCCGACACGCACCCTGCCCCTGCGGTCTGACTGCCTGTCCCCGCCCGCCTGTCTTCCCGCGGCCGGTCGGTCTGCTGCCCGCGCTGCCCGGCAGCGGCTCGGTCCCGACCCGCCCCCGCCTTGCCCCCGCTCACGGACAGATGATGTCGCTCGCCCGCCCCGCCCCCGCATCGGCCACCGTCGAGCCCGCACCCGCCCCGGCCCCTGCACCCGCCACACCAGCCGCACCGGCCGCCGCACCCGCCGTGCCCGCCGCGCTCCCCGTACCGGGTGCCGGGGGCGCCGGCGCCGCCGCCGACGGGCTCGCCGACGGGCCGGGTGCCGGGCTCCCGCCCGCCGGGTAGTCCGTGCCCGCGTACACCTGGAGGGTCGGCCCCAGCCCCGGGACCGGCGTCAGCTCGGCCTCCGGCAGCGCACCGGCCAGCGTCCGTGCCGACTCGGCCCAGCGCGGGTCGTACCGGATCACCGTCCGCCCGCCCGCCGTCCCGACCGGGGCGTTGGACGGCGCCCCGGTGGTCGCGAACCCGGCCCGCCGCAGCTCGGCGTCGGCCCGGGCGCCCAGCCCCGCGATCCCCGCCGCGTTGAACACCTGGACGTGCACCTGCTCCGGCAGGACGGCCGGCCCGGTCGTCGGCGCCATCGCAGTCGGTGCCACCGCCGTCGGTGCCACCGCGGGCAGGCCGGACGGCGTCGCGGAGGCGGCCGTCCCGGCGAGCGGCCGCCCCTCCCGGACCGCGTCGAACAGCGCCCGGGCCCCGGCCCGGTCCCAGAGCACCGTCGAGCCCCACCCGGCGACCGGGTGGTCCACCACGGCCAGCGGTACGGTCGCGAAGTCGGCCCGCCCGGCCGTGAGGTCCTTCATCCGCGTCGCCAGGGTGATCATGTCGTCCGCGGTGAGCCCCTTGTCGGCCTTGACCGAGCCGAGCACGCTGTCGGTCACCCGGGCCAGCCGGACCGGGTTGAGCAGGGTGCCGCCGCTGGTCAGCTGGTGCAGCAGCTGGGCGACGAGCTTCTGCTGCCGGTGCATCCGGCCCAGGTCGGAACTGCCGTCCACATGGCGGGCCCGGACGTACTTGAGCGCCCCCGCGCCGTCCAGGGTGCTGGTGCCGGCGGGCAGGTCGAGCCCGGAGTACTCGTCCTTGAGCGGCTTGGCGGTGCACACCCGCACGCCGCCGACGGCGTCCACGGCGGAGACGAACCCGGCGAAGTTCACCTGCAGGTAGTGGTCGATCCGCAGCCCGGTGTTCTGCTCGACGGTGGCGACGGCCAGCTGCGGGCCGCCCAGCCCGTACGCGGCGTTGATCTTGCCCTTGGCGGCCGGGACCTCCTTGCGGGTGGCCTGGTCCCGGTGGGCGGGGATGTCGACGTAGGAGTCGCGCGGGATGCTGATCACGCTGGCCCGGGAGCCGTCCCCGGAGAGCTGGACGAGCATCATCGTGTCCGTGCAGTGGCAGGACCCGCCGCCGGCGTGCAGGACGTCCTTGAGGGTCCGCTCCGGGATGCCGTCGCGCTCGTCCGTGCCGACCACCAGGAAGGTGGTGGAGCCGTCGTCGGCCGGTCGGGCGAGGTCGTTGCTGAAGGCGTCGACCCGGTCGATCGAACCGATGCCGTGCAGGAGTGCCCAGCCGCCGCCGGAGGTGACGAGGATGCTCAGGGCGACGCCTGCGGCCAGCCTGCGGGGCCATGGACGGCGCCCTCGGGGCAGGGCCCCGGGCCGGGTGGAGAGGGGGGAGACGGGCATCTCTCGGATGGTAGGGGCGGCCTCCACCGGGCCGGGTGAGGGCGCGCCGTGGCCGGGGAGTACGGTGGGCCCCGATCGCTGAAACGTTCCTCCGGCAGCTCCGGACCGCGAGGCGGGCGGAGCCCCCCAGACCGGGACAAGACGGCGGCCCACCCTCACCGGTACGGTTGGCCCCGATGAACACCAAGGCTGCTGAGGAGCTGCCGGCGGTCTCCGTGATCATGCCGGTGCTCAACGAGGAACGACACCTGCGTACGGCCGTCCGGCACATCCTGGACCAGGAGTACGCCGGCCCGATGGAGGTGGTGATCGCCCTCGGTCCGTCCTCCGACCGCACCGCGCAGATCGCCGCCGAACTGTCCGCCGAGGACCCGCGGGTACGGACCGTGGAGAACCCCACCGGCCGCACGCCCGCCGGGCTGAACGCCGCGATCCGCGGTTCCAGCCACCCGATAGTGGTCCGCGTCGACGGGCACGGCCTGCTGACCCCGGGCTACATCACCACGGCGGTCCGGCTGCTCGGCGAGATGGAGGCCGCCAACGTCGGCGGCATCATGCACGCCGAGGGCGAGACCGAGTGGGAGAACGCGGTCGCCGCCGCGATGACCTCCAAGATAGGGGTAGGCAACGCGGCCTTCCACACCGGCGGCCTGGCCGGCCCGGCGGACACCGTCTACCTCGGGGTGTTCCGGCGCGAGGTGCTGGAGCGGCTCGGCGGCTACAACGAGGAGTTCGTCCGCGCCCAGGACTGGGAGCTGAACTACCGCATCCGGCAGGACGGCGGCCTGGTCTGGTTCACCCCGCAGCTGCGCGTCACCTACCGGCCCCGGCCCAGCATCCGGGCGCTGGCCAAGCAGTACAAGGACTACGGCCGCTGGCGCCGGGTGGTCACCCGCTACCACCGGGGCTCGGTCAACCTCCGCTACCTCGCCCCGCCGACCGCCTTCCTGGGCGTGGTGCTCGGGCTGGTGCTCGGCGCGGCCGTCCACCCCGGCTTCCTCGCGCTGCCCGGCGCCTACCTGCTCGGCATCATCGGCGGCGCGCTGGTCGAGGGGCGCGGCCTCTCCGTCAGGGCCAAGGCGATGCTTCCGGTGGCCTTCGCCACCATGCACCTCAGCTGGGGCTTCGGCTTCCTCACCTCGCCGCGCTCGCTGGCCCGCAAGGTGATCGGCAGCCGCGCCCCGTCCTCCGGGAACGTGGTCGCCGAGCACCGCTGACCCGCGCCCCCGGCACCCGGCGCGCCATCCGGTGCGCGGTGCGCCCGACGGCGATCCGGCCAATCCCGCGGACCCGCCCTCCCGTCCCCCTGCCCGGCGCTATCGTCGGGCGCCATGGGGACAGTCGAGGGCGGGTCCGCCGCCGTTGCCCGGGTCGAGGCCAGCGCCGACGTCGACGACCGGGCGGTGCTCGGCGCCGGCACCACCGTCTGGCACCTGGCCCAGGTGCGCGAGGACGCGGTGATCGGCGCCGACTGCATCATCGGCCGGGGCGCCTACGTCGGCCCGGGCGTGCGGATCGGCGACCGGGTCAAGCTCCAGAACCACGCGCTCGTCTACGAGCCGGCGGTGGTCGAGGACGGCGTGTTCGTCGGCCCGGCGGCGGTGCTCACCAACGACCTCTACCCGCGCTCGGTGGACGTCGACGGACGGCTCAAGCGCGGCGAGGACTGGCACGCCCGCGGGGTGACGCTCCGGCGGGGCTGCTCGATCGGCGGCCGCGCCGTCCTGGTCGCCGGGGTGACGGTCGGCCGCTGGGCGCTGGTCGCCGCCGGTGCGGTGGTGCACCGGGACGTCCCGGACTTCGCGCTGGTGGCCGGTGTCCCGGCCCGCCGGATCAAGTGGGTCGGCCGGGCCGGTGAGCCGTTGGAGCCGGACGGCGAGGGCCGCTGGCGCTGCCCGCGCACGGGCGAGGAGTACCGGGAGACCGACGGGGTGCTCGCCCCCCGGGAGCCCGAGGAGTCCGAGGAGCCCCAAGAGCCCGAGGAGCCCCAAGAGCTGGAGGAGCCCCGGCAGCCCTGACGCGGCCGCCCCGGCAGCCCCCGGCGGCGCTACTTCGCGCAGACGTCGGTGTCGTCCGCCTGGACCCGCTGGAGGTCCTTCGGGGCCTCGGTCGGCACCGCGCTCGGGGCCTGGGTCTGGGACTGGGCCGCCGGCAGGTCCTTGCCGAGCACCACCACCAGCCCGTCCTTCGGGCCCGCCTTCGGGTCGGCCCTGACGGCGTCGGCCGGCAGGCCCAGCGCCGCGGCCAGCGCGGCCGCCTCGGCGGCCTTCCCGGCCGGGTGGGAGACCGTGGTGGTCGGCGTGGCGGTGGCGTTGGCGCCGGTCGCGGCCTTGGCGAAGCCCCGGACCTGGAGCCGGTCGACGGTCTGCTGTGCCTGGCCCGGTGCCCCGGTGCCGTTGCGCACCGTCACCCGCACGTCCTTCGCGTCGACCGCCGGGGCGGCCGGCGCGGCGCTCGCGGGGGCGGGGGTGGTCGCGGGGGCGGCGGCGGAGGGGGCGGCCGCGGCGCCGCCGTCCGGGGCCGCGGGGGCCGGCGCGGCCGTCCCGGTCAGCGACCGGTCGTTCCCGATCATCGAGAACAGCTGTCCGGCGTCCGGCTGCTTGGTCACCAGCCGGTTCTCGTCCGCCGGATCGTCGACCACCGGCACCGTGGTGAAGGTGATGTGCTCGGTGTCGACCTTGCTGAGGTCCAGCGCGAGGTCCTTCAGCTTGTCGACGCTGCCGATCCCGGAGTCGACGGTGAGCGCCTTGGTGGCGGCGTCCGCGAGCTTCCAGAGCTTGGCCGGGTTGGTCAGCGTGTCGCTGCTCTTGACCGAGCGGATCATCGAGCTGATGAACTGCTGCTGGAGCGGGATCCGGGTGAGGTCGCCGCCCAGTCCGACGTCGTGCCGGGTGCGGACGAAGGCCAGCGCCTCGTCGCCCTGGACGACGTGCCGGCCCTTGCTCATCTTCAGGTGCGAGTCGGGGTCGTCGATGTCCTTGGCCGCGCACACCTCGACGCCGCCGACGGCGGTGGAAAGCGTCTTCACGGCCTCGAAGTTGACCATCACGAAGTGGTCGACGCGTATCCCGGTCAGCTTCTCGACGGTCTTCCAGGTGCAGCCGGGGTCACGGCCCTCCTGGCCCAGGCTGTTGTTGAACATCGTGCGGGTGGAGCCGGGGATCTTCTTTCCGTCCGCGCTCTGGCACTCCGGTACTTCCACCATCAGATCGCGCGGAATACTGATCGCGGTCGCATTGCTGCGGTCCTTGGCGACGTGGAACAGCATGGTGGTGTCGGCGTGCCCGGTGCTGCCCTCGTCGCCGTACTGGCGGCCCAGGCCCTCCCGGCTGTCGGTGCCGATGACCAGGATGTTGAGCGCGTCGCCGGGCACCGCCTTGGGCCGCTCCGCCTCGTCGCCCAGCTGCACCTTGACGGCGGTGATGTTGTTGTTGAAGTGCTGGTACGCGTAGTAGGCGCCGCCGCAGCCGGCCACCAGGACCAGCGCGCCGATCCCGCCGGTCCACTTCAGCAGCCGTCGCCGGCGGTTGCGCTTCTTCGCACCCGCCCGGCGGTGGGCGGCCCGGCCGCCGGTCCGGGCCTGGTGGGGGACGGTCGCGGCCGTCCCGCCGGTACCGGTCGTCCCCGCCGTCCCCGTTCCGGCGGTCCCGGGGTGGGCGCGGCGGCGCTGGGCGGGGATGCCGGCGGCCGGGTCGAGGCGGTACTGGCCGGTCTCCGGGTCGAGCACCCACTGGTCGGCGGGGTCGACGTCCTGGCTGTCCTGCTGCACGGGTATCCCCTCCCTCCGACCGGTCCGGTGGTCGGTTCGCGAATTGCGCGACCGACTCGGACACCCTAGACGAGCCGGGTGGGGGAATTGTTCCTGGTGTGATATCCGCCATGTCCGGCCACGGGGAATTCCGCAGGTGAATCGACTCCTGGGAATTCCCGGGGAGAACCTGCGAGGACCATTATCCGTGTACGAAAAGGTGATCTGACCCGAGGTCAATGCACGGTGCAGGCGTCCACGTCGGCGGTCCGGCCCTCGAAGGACGGGGGAGCGGTGGCGGTCGGCGAGGCGCCGGCCGTCCGTCCGGCCCCGCCCGTCGGGCCGGACGCCGGACGGGACGCCGGAGCGGAGCCCGCCGGACCCGCCGCCGTGGCGTCCGGGCGCCCCGTCGACGGCCCGTCGGACGGTCCGCCCGACGGCCCGTCCGACGGCTCCCCCGTCGGGAGGGCGCTCGCCGACGGGGAGGCCCCCGCCGAGGGGGTCGACCCCGGCGGCCGCACGGTCACCGGCCGGTCGTCCCGCAGCGCCGTGAACAGCTGGGTGGTCTGCGGCTGCACGAACTCGTCCCGGTCCGAGTCGAACCGGTACGGCCGGCGCGGCGCCGTCAGGAACACCACGTCGGAGGAGGGGATGCCGCGCAGGTCCTGGGTCAGGTCGTACAGCGCGCCGAGCGAGGAGAGTCCGCTGTCGGCCCGGACGGAGGAGGTGGCCGCGTCCAGCACCGGCCACAGCTTGGTGGGGTTGAGCAGGACGTCCTGCGACTGCACCTTGCGGATCAGCGCGGCCATGAACTGCTGCTGACGTCCCATCCGCTGGGTGTCGCTGCCGTCGCCGAGGGTCTCCCGGGCCCGGACGTAGCCGAGCGCCTGCTCGCCGCGCAGGGTGTGCCGCCCGGCCGGCAGGTCCAGCTTGGCGTCCTTGTCGTGGATCGCCTGGGGGACGCACACCTCGACGCCGTCGACGGCGTCCACCATGCGCTTGAACCCGGCGAAGTCGAGGATCACGTAGTGGTCGATCCGGATGCCGCTGAGCTGCTCGACGGTCCGGATCGAGCAGGCCGGTCCGCCGGTCTCGAAGGCCGCGTTGAACTGCATCAGGCCCTGCCGGCTCCGGGTGCCGTCCGGCTTCTCGCAGGCGGGGACGGTCACCATGACGTCGCGCGGGATGGAGACGGCGGTCGCGTGGTGCCGGTCCGCCGCCAGGTGCAGCAGGATCGTGGTGTCCGAGCGCTGGCCGCCGACCGCGCCGTAGGTGGCGTTGGCGCCGGTCCGGTCGTCGCTGCCGATCAGCAGGATGTTCTCGGCGCCGCGGGCCCCGGCGGTCCGGCTGGGACGTTCGGCTTCCAGCCGGGCCAGCAGCTGGTCGGTGGTGGAGTCGGTCCGGATGTTGCCGTCGAGCTTGCGGTAGGCGATCCAGAGCAGCGTGCCGCAGGCGACCAGCAGGAAGGCGAGGGCGCCGGCGGTGATCATCAGCCACCGCCGGCGCCGTCGCCGGGGCGCGGTCGGAGTGTCCGGAGCGTCCGGGTCCGGATCATCGGGGTTCTCGGTCGGGGGGTGCTCGGTGTCATCCTCGGCCATGGCAGGGATCCCTACCCGCCGAGCCCGGGCCGGGGGTTAACCGAGGCGCAGTGTCACCCGTTCGGATTCCACCCGCTTCTCCCACTGCTCGGCGCTCAGGCCGTCCGAGTTGCGGCACAGGACCACGGACGCGCCGGCCGCCAGCGGCGCCAGCAGGCCGGCCTCCAGGCCCGTCCAGTCGTCGTACGAGAGCGTGGAGAGCACCCGGTCGCCCGGCTGCAGCCCGAGCCGGGCCGCGCCCTCGCGGGCCAGCCGGACGGTCTGGTCCCCGGTCAGCTTCAGCGGCAGGCCGTCGACGGCGGTCTCCAGCGCCGGTGCGTCCGGGGTGACGGGGGAGTACGGGGCGAACCGGTCACCCTGGCCCGGGACCTCGGCGGCGTAGTCCAGGAATCCGTCCGGGCGTTGCGGGAACCGGCCGCCGAGCGGGCGCAGCGCGAGGGCCACCCGTTCGCCCTCGCACGCGTGGGCGGCCTCCAGGCCGTCCGGTCCGCTGACCACCAGGTCGGCGTCGGACGGGTCGCCGGCCGGAGCCGCCGCCACTCCGACGGACCAACAGGCCAGCAGCCAGACGGCGCTCTGCCAGTGGGCCGGGAGCAGCAGGGCGGCTCGGTCGCCCGGGCCGGCGTTCAGCTCGTCCTGGAGCAGGTTGGCGGTCTTGGCCACCCAGTTGTCGAAGGTCCGGGCGGACAGTTCCACCCGTTCGCCGGTGGCGTCGTCGTAGAAGGTGACCAGCGGGGCCGCGGGGTCGACCGAGGGAGTGCCACCTCGCAGGAATGCGTGCAGCAGCTCGACGGGGGTTTGGGCATCGGCAGCGAAAGGCGCAGTCATGGTGCGCCCCAGCCTACGGCCTTCGGGTGGACGACCGGGAGGGGTGGCGGGGCAGCTGCGGGGCGGCGTGGCGCGTGGGCCGATTTGAGGTGAACATCCCGTTTATGCGCATCTTTCTCCAGGCCGCCCTGCCCGCCTCCCGCCGCTCGCTGTCCGTCCTCCGCTCCTACCGCTCCCTCAGGGCCCTTCGCCCCGCGGGCCCTTCCCGTCCGCTCCCCGCCGGTTCCGAGGTCGACGGCGGCCCTGCGGGCCCCGGCGGCTCCGGCAGCCCCGGCGGCCGCTCCCGCCGGCCCGCCGGCTCCGTCCGCACCGCCCTGCCCGCCGCCCTGCTCGCCGGCTGCACCGCCGCCCTGCTCCTCCAGCCGGCGGCGGCCGCCGCTCCGGCCGATCCGTCGGCCCGGACCCGGACGTCGGCGGGCGGCGGCTCGGTCACCACCCTGCCGCTGACCGCCGGTCACCTCCTCTCGCCGCGCACCACCCCGCGGTTCGAACTGCTCGGCGTCGGCTGGGACGGTCCCGCGACCTCACTGGCCGGCGGCACCGTCCGGGTCCGCACCAGGGACGCGGCCACCGGGGTGTGGAGCGGCTGGCAGGAGCTGGAGGCGGACGGCGAGGACGCCCCGGACGGCGTCCCGCACAGCCCGGACGGTGTTCCCCGCGGCGCCACGGCACCGCTCTGGACCGGCCCGAGCGACGGCGTCGCCGTCCAGGTGCTCCCCGGCCCGGGGGGCCTGCCGGCCGGGCTGCGGGTCGACCTGGTGGACCCGGGGCACGGCGCCGACTCCACCGCGGCCCGGGTGCTGCCCGCCGATCCGCCGGGCGGCCGGCGGATCGGCCACCAGGCGCCGCGGCCCGAGATCGTCACCCGGGCGGGCTGGGGCGCCGACGAGTCCATCCGCGAGCGGGACTTCGTGTACACCGGTGCGGTCCGGGCGGTCTTCGTCCACCACACCGCCACGGCGACCGCGTACGAGTGCGCGGACGCGCCCCGGGTGATCCGGGCGATCTACCAGTACCACGTGCAGGGCAACGGCTGGCGGGACATCGGCTACAACTTCCTGGTCGACCGCTGCGGCACGGTCTACGAGGGCCGGGCCGGCGGCACCGACCTGCCGGTGCACGGCGCGCACACCCTGGGCTTCAACACCGACTCGGCGGGGGTCGCGGCGATCGGCACCTACGTCACCGACGTCCCGCCGCAGCCCCTGCTGGAAGGGCTCGCCGGGATCGCCGCCTGGAAGCTCGGCCTCACCGACCAGGACGCCGCCGGCCGTACCCAGCTGGTGTCCGGCTCCAACGCCAGCCGCTACCCGCTGGGGACGAGGGTGAGCTTCGACACCGTCTCCGGTCACCGTGACGGCTTCAACACCGAGTGCCCCGGCGCGGCCCTCTACCCGCTGCTGCCGGACCTGCGCACCCGGGCCGCCCAGCTGCAGGGCCGCTGACCCCGCTGCCCCGTCCACGCCCCGACGCCGGCCCCCGCCGCCGTCCGCGCCCCGGCCCGCCGGGCGCGCGGGCGGCGGTGCGGGCGGCGGCCGCGCGGGCGCTACACCGGCCCCGGCCCCCGCCGCACCAGCTCCCGCAGCTCCGCCGTCAGCGCCCGCGCGAGGTCCGGCCGCAGGTCGTACCGGGCCGGCGTGTTCTGCAGCAGCGCGATCCGCCACCCCGCGCCCGCGTTCACCGCGATCACGGTCTGCACCGCGTTCAGCGCCGGGTCGAGGTCCTCCGCGTCGTCCTGCACCAGCCCCGCCACCGCGTCCAGCTGCGCCACCCCCGGGCCGAGCGCCCGCACCCGCCGCACCTTGGCGACGTACTCCGGCGTGGCGTGGTCCGCGAACACCCGGCCCAGCTCGGCGGCCATCGCCGAGCGCCCGCTGTGCCGGGTCCCGTCGAACCCGATCACCTCCCCGTCCACCGCGAAGGGCCCGGCGAACGCCGAGCCGTCCCGCAGGTTCCACCCCTCCAGCGCCCGGTGGTAGAGCGCCCGCACCGCGCTCTGGTCCCCGGGGGAGAGCTCCGGCAGCCGCGTATCGTTCATACCCCCATGGTCGGGGGAGAGCGATGGAGGTGCACGGCGATGAACGGCGCAGCCGCCACGGCCGACGGCGCCGCCCGCCGCTGGCGTCCCGGCTTCCCGCTGGACGCGGCCCGCACCCTGCTCCCGCTGCGCCGCGGCCCCGCGGATCCGGCGTACCGGACCACCGGGGACGGCGCGGTCTGGCGGGCGTCCCGCACCCCGGCGGGCGTCGGCACGCTGCGGGTGCTGGCCCGCCCGTCCGAGGGGGCGGTCGAGGCGACCGCCTGGGGGCCGGGTGCCGGATGGCTGCTGGACCGGCTGCCCGTGCTGCTCGGTGCCGAGGACGACCCGGCGGGCCTGGTGCTGCCGCCCGGCCCGCTCCGGGACGCGCAGCGCCACGCGGCGGGGGTGCGGCTGACCAGGACCGGCCTGGTCCTGGAGTCGCTGGTGCCGGCGATCCTGGAGCAGAAGGTCACCACCTCGGAGGCCTACCGGGCCTGGCGGACCCTGCTGCTCGACTTCGGGACCGTGGCGCCGGGCCCGGCCGAGGGCATGCGGGTGGCGCCGTCGGCCCGGGAGTGGGCGCTGGTGCCGAGCTGGGAGTGGCACCGCGCGGGGGTGGACCCGAAGCGCTCGGCGACGGTCCAGCGCGCCGTCCGGCTGGCTCCCCGCCTGGAGGAGGCCTCGGTGCTGGACCACGACGCCGCGTTCGCCCGCCTCACGGCCGTCCCGGGCATCGGGGTCTGGACGGCGGCCGAGACCCTGCAGCGCAGCAACGGGGATCCGGACGCGGTCTCGGTCGGCGACTTCCACCTCCCCAACCTGGTCGGCTGGGCCCTGGCCGGCCGGCCGCGCAGCGACGACGCCCAGATGCTGGCCCTGCTGGAGCCGTACCGCCCGCACCGCCACCGGCTCTGCCGCCTGCTCGTCTCCACCGGCGCCCACGCCCCCCGCTACGGCCCGCGCCTCACCCCCAACGACCACCGCCACCGCTGACCGAATCCCGGACGCGGTGTACTACGTGGTAGTACGCTGGCCGCATGGAAGCAACCATGCGGGAGCTGAACCAGCAGACGGCCAAGGTGATAGGAGCCGTCGAGCGCGGCGAGACGGTCACCGTCACCAAGGACGGCCGCCACGTGGCGACGATCGTGCCGCCCGGCCTGGCCGAGCCGGTGTACCGGTTCCGGACCGACCCGATGGGGGACGAGATCGACGACATGCCGGTCATCGGCGGCGGCGGCGGGCGCATCCTGGCCGACCTCGACCGGCTCATGGAAGGCTTCGGCGAATGACGGCGGTCGCGGTGGTCGGGGACACCGGAGCCCTGCTCGCGGCCTACGCGGGGGACGAGCCCGACCACGTCGCCTGCCGGAAGGCCCTGCGGACCGTGGGCCACCTGGTCGTCTCGCCGCTGGTGCTCGCGGAGCTGGACTACCTCGC
This sequence comes from Kitasatospora sp. NPDC042419, assembly GCF_056437345.1. NCBI lineage: Bacteria > Bacillati > Actinomycetota > Actinomycetes > Kitasatosporales > Streptomycetaceae > Kitasatospora > Kitasatospora sp. NPDC042419. The sequence goes on along the minus strand of NZ_JBWKAW010000041.1, from coordinate 22,605 downwards.
CACCAGGGCGCTCGGTCCGGCCGGGGCGATGCGCATCCTCGACGACGTGATCGACAAGTGCGCCGTCGGCCGTTTCGAGGTGCCGGAGGTCGCCTCACACCTGGCGGCAGCCAGGGTTGTGATGCGCAGGTACCCGGCGCTGAACATCGGCCTGACCGACGCGGTCAACGTTGCGCTGGCCGCCGAGTTCCGCACCGACGCCGTGCTGACCGTCGACCGGCGGCACTTCCGTGCGATCCGGCCGTTGAGCAACCACGAGGCCTTCCGGCTCCTGCCGGACGACCTGGACGGCTGACTCCCCCGGTGCGGCTACCGCACCTCGATGAAGGCGTCGGCGGTGCGCTCCGGGCGGGTGCGCGGGGCCTCGGCGGGGTGGCCGACGGCGACGGCGCCCATCGGGTCCCAGTGCCCGGGGAGGTCCAGCACCTCGCGGACGGTGTCGCGGCAGAACATGGTGGAGGAGACCCAGGCCGAGCCGTAGCCCTCGCCGGCGAGGGTGACCAGGAGGTTCTGCACGGCGGCGCCGATCGCGACGGTGAACATCTCGCGCTCGGCGGTGGACCGGCGGGGGTCCGGGTAGTCGTGGGAGCCGTCCATCACCAGGCAGGGGACGACCAGGTAGGGGGCGGCCCGCAGGACGTCGCCGCGGGCGGTGCGGCGGGCGATCTTCTCCTCGTCCCAGCCGTCGAGCCCGGCGAGGTCGCGGCGCCAGGCGGCGAGCATCGCGTCCAGCAGCGCCGTCCGGACCCCGGGGGTCTCCAGCAGGACGAACCGCCAGGGCGTGGTGTGGTGCGGCGCGGGTGCGGTGACCGCGGCGGCGACGGCGCGCCGGACGGCGCCGGGGTCGACCGGTTCTGGGGTGAAGGCGCGGACGGTGCGCCGCTGGGTGACGGCCTGCCGGATCGCCTCGGAGGTGCCGAGCCGGAACATGTCCTCGGCGGCCGGGCGGACGACCGGGCGGACGCCCTCGCCGTCCTCGGCGGTGACCAGGTGGCCGAGGCCGCGGACCACGGCGACCGGGGTGCCGGTGGCCTTGCCCTTCACCAGGTCGGCGGCGGCGGCGAGTTCGTCGGCGGTGGCGGTGACGGTGAGGGCCAGCTCGTTGCCGTGCGAGTCGGTGCGGCCCCGGTGGTCGTCCAGGGCGGGCAGCCCGGCGGCGCCGATGGCGACGTCGGTGAGGCCGTAGCGCCAGGGGCGGCCGAAGGTGTCGGTGACGACGACGGCGAGCCGGCGGCCGGTCAGCTGCTGGAGGCGGGCGCGCAGGGCGCGGGCCGAGGCGTCCGGGTCCTCGGGGAGCAGCAGGACGGTGCCGGGGGCGGTGTTGGAGGCGTCGACGCCGGCGGCGGCCATGACCAGGCCGTTGCGGTTCTCGACGATCCGGACGCTGCCGCGCCGGGCGACCACCCGGACGGTCTCGGCGTCGATCGCGGCCTCCCGGTCGGCGGCCGGCAGCAGCCGGCCCTCGGCCTTGCTGACCACCTTGGAGGTGACGAGCAGGATGTCGCCGTCCTCGTACGCCGCGGCCTTGGCGATGAGCCCGGCGAGGTCGGCGTCGGCGTCGATCTCGGGGAGTCCGGTGACGGGGAGGACCTGCAGGGTCATGCGCGCACCTGCTCGGCGAGCGCGAGGGCGGCCCGGGCCATCTCGGCGGTGGCGGCGACGTCGGTCATCAGCAGCGGGACGGCCCGGCAGGCGATGCCGCCGGCTTCGACGGCGGCGACGGAGGCCTCGTCGGCGGTGTCGACCAGCCAGCCGTCGAGCAGGCCGGCCCGCCGCCCGGCACCGCCCTCGCCCGTGCCGTCCCGCGGCGCCGTCCTGCTCCCGTAGTCGAGCGCGACGGCCTCGGCGGTGGCCTCGACGCCGACGGCGGCGAGCACCTTGTCGGCCATGCCGCGGACGGGTGCGCCGCCGATGATCGGGGAGAGTCCGACGACGGGCGCGGGCGCGGCGGCCACGGCGGCCCGGATGCCGGGCACGGCGAGGATGGTGCCGATCGAGACGACCGGGTTGGACGGCGGGAAGAGGATGACGTCGGCGGAGGCGATGGCCTCCAGCACGCCGGGGGCGGGCTTGGCGGTGTCGGCGCCGACCGGGACGATCGCCTCGGCGTCGACGGCGGCGTGCAGCCTGACCCAGTACTCCTGGAAGTGGATCGCCCGGGTGCCCTGCTCGTCGGTGATCCTGACGTGGGTCTCGACCCGGTCGTCGCTCATCGGCAGCAGTCGCACGCCGGGCTGCCAGCGGACGCAGAGCGCCTCGGTGACCTGGCTGAGGGTGTATCCGGCGGTGAGCATCTGGCTGCGGACGAGGTGGGTGGCGAAGTCGCGGTCGCCGAGCCCGAACCACTCGGGGCCGACGCCGTACTCCTTCATCTCGGCCTTGATCGACCAGGTCTCGTCGGTGCGCCCCCAGCCCTGTTCCTCGTGGATGCCGCCGCCGAGGGTGTACATCACGGTGTCGAGGTCGGGGCAGACCTTCAGTCCGTAGAGGTGGATGTCGTCACCGGTGTTGCCGATGACGGTGATCTCGTCCTCTGGACCGATCGCCTCCCGGAGTCCGCGCAGGAAACGCGCTCCGCCGATCCCGCCTGCCAGTGCCACGATGCGCATGCGCCCATCCTGCCACGCGCCGACAGGTCGTCAGCCCGACCCTCGACCGTCCGCCGCCGGGGTCCCGGGTCAGTGGGCCTCGGCCTGCTCCTGCGGGTGCTGCTGCGGGTGCTGCTCGGGGACGGCGGCGCCGCCGTACTGGTTCATCGCGGTCAGGCCGGGGGTGTACAGGTGGATGGAGACGGCGGGTTCCAGGGTGCCGTTGACCACCTCGTGCAGGTAGCCGGAGGAGAAGACCCGCTGCCCGCCGGGGCGCAGCGTCCGGGCCCCTTCGCCCGCGTGCGTGAGTGAGCGCTCGACGAGCTCGCCCCGGACGACGGTCATGACGCCGTTGGACTCGCCGTGGTCGTGGAAGCCGCTGCTCTGGCCGGGCAGCCAGCTGAGCAGCCACACCTCGTAGCCGGGGCCGGTCTCCAGCCGGGCGTACCAGCGGGTGAGCGCGTCGTAGCGGACCAGGGGCTCCCAGCGGGAGCGGTCGGCGGCGATCTCGCGGACCAGCTGGGCGTAGCCGGCGACGGTGGTGGGGTGGCTGGGCAGGTCGGTGCGGGCGAGGTGCGGGAAGGCCAGCGGGTCGCCGGCGATGGAGACGTCGCTGAGGCCGTCGGCCCAGGCACGGGTCGGGCGGATCGGGGTGACCGGGGTGACGGGGTGGGCGGCCAGGGGGCTGCGGCGGGCGAGCTTGTTGCGGTCGCGGTTCCGCCTGCGGATGCGGATCATTCGCACGGGAGTCGTCCTCGGAGGGCTGGTTCGTCAGGGGATCAGCCGGATCCGGGATGTCCTGGGGCGGGAATCGCGGGCGGCCTCTGTGCTTCCTGGGCGGCGCGCGGCGGGACGGCGGGCGCCTAGATACAGCGGCAGGAACAGAGGCGACAACAGGAGTTCACGGCACGGCGGAGCGTGGAACCGCTCCGGGGGCTGGCGAACTCTGACATAGGGGAAAGGAGACCGCATCCGCAGGGGCGGTGTCAACTCCGGAGAGCGGACATTCGGGCGATATGGGCTACGAACTACCCGATGGGGTGATAAATCACCCTCTATGTTTCGATGGGAAGATCGCCGGGAAGGCAGCCCGATGACCGGCCTGTGAGGGTGACTGGATGTCATTCGGTCCCCGGTTGTGAACGGTTCATCAACCTTCGGGTCAATCGGGCGACAAGTCCGATGTGTCCGGTTATGTACACTATTCGTAACGGCTTGGTGCCGGGGAGTGAATCCTGGCCCCAATACCAGAGCTCGGCTTGACGGGGCCAGAGTGACGCAACTGTAATTTCACTCGTGTCGTCGGCCGCACGAGGCAACGGCAACCACGGGGACGCCAATAGGGGCAGAGGAGGCGCGCCACATGAGCGAGCTCTTTGAGCTGTTGATCGGTGACGGCATCGAAGAGGAAGAGGAACTCGGCTGGCAGGAGCGCGCGCTGTGCGCCCAGACCGACCCCGAGTCCTTCTTCCCGGAGAAGGGCGGCTCCACCCGCGAGGCCAAGAAGGTCTGCCTCGCCTGTGAGGTCCGCTCCGAGTGCCTGGAGTACGCCCTGGCCAACGACGAGCGGTTCGGCATCTGGGGCGGCCTCTCCGAGCGCGAGCGCCGCCGGCTCAAGAAGAGCGCCGTCTGACCGGTCCGGCCCGTGGCCCGGTCACCGCTCCGGAGCCCTCCCGACCCCCCGACGACCGCGGTGACGACCGCGGCCCGGACATCCGCATCGTCGTAGAGGCGCCTCACCCCGGTGGTGAGGCGCTTTCGCATTCCCGGCCCTTTCTCCACCGCCCCCGCACCGCTCGCACGGACACCGTGGACGGAGCGGTCATCCGGAGCCGTTAGTGTGGTGCGCCATCCGGTTGCCGTTCACCGGCTGTGTCCACCGAGAACTGGGGCCCGCGCACTCGATGACCGTCTACAGCCACCAGAGCGGACTCTCCGCCAGCAGGCCGCCCGCCTATCCGCGCCACCTGGTCACCGCCGTGATCGTCTCGCACGACGGCGCCCGCTGGCTGCCCCAGGCCCTCGCCGGCCTGCTCGGCCAGGACCGCCAGGTCCAGCGCGTCCTCGCCGTCGACACCGGCTCCACCGACGACTCTCCGCGACTGCTCGCCGACACCCTCGCCGACTGGCTCCCGGAGAGCGGCCCGATCGTCCTCGGCCGCCGTGCCGGCTTCGGCACCGCCGTCGCCGAGGCCGTCTTCAACAGCCCGCCGCTGCGGCCCGAGGACCTGCCCTACCGCCTCGACCCCTCCGGCTACGACCCGGTCACCGGCGGCTGGGACGACTTCGGCGACCCGCTCGGCCAGGACGACGACCTCGGCCGCGGCGGCCCCAGGGAGACCCAGCCGATCGAATGGCTCTGGCTGCTGCACGACGACTGCGAGCCGCAGACCGACGCGCTGCGCCGCCTCCTCCAGGTCGCCGACTCCACCCCCAGCGCCGCCGTGGTCGGCCCCAAGCTGCGCAGCTGGTACGACCGCCGCCAGCTGCTGGAGGTCGGCGTCAGCATCGCCCGCTCCGGCCGCCGCTGGACCGGACTCGACCGCCGCGAGCAGGACCAGGGCCAGCACGACCAGGTCCGCCCGGTGCTCGCCGTCTCCTCCGCCGGCATGCTGGTGCGCCGAGACGTCTTCGAGGAGCTCGGCGGTTTCGACCGGGCCCTGCCGCTGATGCGCGACGACGCCGACTTCTGCTGGCGCGTCAACGCCGCCGGCCACCGCGTCGTGGTCGCCCCCGACGCCGTGCTGCGGCACGCCGAGGCCGCCAGCCGCGAGCGCCGCGCCATCGACTGCGGCCCCGCCCACCCGCACCGGATGGACAAGGCCGGCGCCGTCTACACGCTGCTCGCCAACTCCCGGGGCCTGCTCTTCCCCTACGTCCTGCTGCGGCTGGTGCTCGGCACCGTGCTGCGGGTGGTCGCCAACCTGCTCGGCAAGGACCCGAAGCAGGCCTTCGACGAACTGGCCGGCCTCGGCCACGAACTGATCCGCTTCCCCCGCCTGCTGGCCGCCCGCAAGCGCCGGGCGCGCGCCCGCGCCGCCGACGCACTGGACGACCGGACGCTCTTCCCCGCGCCGGGCGCCACCGCCCGGCTCGCGGTCGAGGGCGCGATCGGCTCGCTCGGCATAGGGGGCGGGGACGACTCCGGAGCCGGCCGGCACGGCTCCGTCGAGGCCGGCCCCGGTGACGAGGACGCCGAGGACCTGGTCGTCGAGCAGTTCACCCTGGTCAAGAAACTGGCACGGCGCCCCGCGCCGGTGCTGTTCGCCGCCCTGCTGGTGTTCGCCCTGGTCGCCTGCCGCGACCTGTTCGGCGGCGGCCACCTGTTCGGCGGCGCCCTGCTGCCCGCCACCGACGGCGCCGCCGGCCTCTGGGCGATGTACGCCGACGCCTGGCACCCGGTCGGCACCGGCTCCACCGCCGCCGCACCGCCCTACCTCGGGGTGCTGTCGGTCCTCTCCTGGCTGCTCTTCGACCACGCCGACCTCGCGGTCACCCTGCTGGTCGTCCTCGCCGTCCCGCTCTCCGCGGTCAGCGCCTACCTGGTGTCCCGGCCGCTGATCGACTCCAAGCTGGTCCGCGCCTGGGCCAGCGCCACCTACGCGCTGCTGCCCGCCGCCACCGGCGCGCTCGCCCAGGGCCGGATCGGCACCGCCGTCCTCGCCGTGCTGCTGCCGCCGCTGGCCCGCGCCGCCGCGATCGGCGCCGGCCTCGGCATCCGCGCCGAGAGCGCCGCCAAGGGCGCCCGGCCCGGCTGGCGCCCGGTCTGGATGACCGTCCTGCTGCTCACCCTGGCCACCGCCTTCGTCCCGCTGGCCTGGGCCCTGGCCGTCCCGCTCTGCCTGGCCATGCTGGTCGTCGCGGTGATCCGGGGCGGCGCCTTCGGCTCCGGCGCCGCCGCGCTGCGCCTGCTCGGCCTGCGCGTCCTGGTGATCCTCGCGGTGCCGGTGGCGGTGCTCGCCCCCTGGTCGTTCCAGGTGCTGTCGCACCCCCGGTGGCTGCTGCTGGAGGCCGGCCTGCCCGGTCTGCACGGCGCCGGCCCGTCCGCGGCCGGCCTGCTCATGGTGAACCCGGGCGGTGCCGGGGTGCCGCCGGTCTGGCTCTCCGCCGGCGTGGTGCTCGCCGCGCTGGCCGCCCTCCTGCGGGCCGACCGCCGCCGCGCGGTGCTCGCCGCCTGGGGCGCCGCCGGGGCCGGGCTGGTCTTCGCGGTCGCGGTGGCCGGCACCTCGGTCACCCCCGCCTCCGGCGGCCCGGACGTGCCCGCCTGGTCCGGCCCGGCCACCCTGCTGGCCGGCATCGCCCTGCTCGCCGCCGCCGCGATCGGCGCCGACGGCGCCAACGCCCGCGTGGCCGGCATCGCCTTCGGCTGGCGCCAGCCGGTCGCCGCCCTGGTGGTGGCGGCCGCGGTGCTCGCGCCGCTCGGCACCGGCCTCTGGTGGGCGCTCACCGGCGCCGACGGACCGCTGCACCGGGCCCGCCCGGCCCAGGTGCCCGCCTTCATCGCGGAGCAGGCCGGCACCACCGACCGCTCCCGCACCCTGGTCGTCACCGGCGATTCCAAGGGCGGCTCGGTCAGCTACACGGTGGTCCGCGGCGCCGGGCTGACGCTCGGCCAGGCCGAGTCCACCGTCGACCCGGCCACCGGCACCACCGCGGGCCTGGACCGGACGGTCGGCAGCCTGCTGGCCGGCTCCGGCGCCGACCAGGCCGACGCGCTCTCCCGCTACGGCATCGCCTACGTGCTGGTCGACCAGCCGCTGATCGGCGCCTTCAAGGACGTCCTCGACACCACTCCCGGCCTGGTCAAGGCCAACCAGGACGGCGGCGCCGCGCTCTGGCAGGTCGACGGCACCCCGGCGACCCGCGCCCTGATCACCGCCCCGGGCACCGTCCCGGTCGTGGTCCCGTCCGGCGAGCGCGACCTCGCCACCACCGTCCCGGCCGGCCCCGAGGGCCGGGTGCTCCGCCTCGCGGAGGCCGCCGGCCCCGAGTGGCAGGCCACCCTGGACGGCACCGCCCTGGAGGCGACCACCGTCGACGGCTGGGCGCAGGGCTTCAAGCTCCCGGCGGCCGGCGGCAAGCTGGCCGTCACCCGGGAGGGCAGCCTGCTGCACACCGGCTGGATCTGGGCCCAGCTGCTGCTCGGCCTGACCGTCCTGGTGCTGGCCCTTCCCGGCCGTCGCAGCCACAAGGACGACGACCTGCCCGAGGACGTGGTCGCCGCCGCCGCACTCGCCGCCGCCGCCCAGGCGCAGGCCCCCGCCCCCGGCAGCCGCCGGGCCCGCCGGATGGCCGAGCGCGGCGAGGGCGCCGAGGGCGAGGGCCCGGAGAACGGCGACCCGGAGGGCGGCGTGTACGAGGGCCGGCCGGGCGCGATCCCGGCCCAGGCCGCCGGCGAGCAGCCGGTCGGCGCGGTCCAGGCGGCCGCCGCCGCCCAGGAGGCCGAGCCGTACGCCGACCCGTACCAGGCCTACCAGCAGGCCGACCCGTACAGCTACGACCCCTACACCGCGCAGCAGCCGGTGGCCGCGCCGTACGGCGGCGGGGCGGGGTACGGGCAGGACGGCGGCTACCAGCCGCAGGCCTACCCGCAGGACACGGGCTACGACCCGTACCAGCAGCAGGACCCGCAGGACCCGACGTACGGCTACGACCAGTACCAGCAGGCCGACCAGCAGCCGTGGGTGCCGGGGCAGCCGCAGGCCGAGCCCTACTACGACCCGAACGGTCCGCACGACCCGAACGATCCGCACGGGCCGGGCCGCTACCCGCACCACCACGGATCGGGGAGCTGACCCGCGATGAAGAAGCCCGCGTTCAAGAAGAAGTCCGACCCGCAGGCCGAGGGGGCAGCGCCGGCGTCCGGCGCCGCCCCGAAGGGCTCCGGCGCGGCGCGGACCACCCGGTCGCTGCTGGCCGCCGCCGTGGTGCTGGCGGCGGTGTACGGGATCGCCGAGCTCCGCCCGCCGGCCGCCCCGACCACCACCGCGGCCGGCGCCGCCTCGGCGCAGGTCGAGCGGACCTCCGCGGTCTGCCCGCAGCCGATCCAGAGCCTCACCGGCGCCACCACGCTCACCGCCTACACCCCGCCGGGCGCCGGGGAGGCCGCTGGCGGCACCGGCTGGATCTCCGACGCGGCGGCGCCCGCGGCCCCGCCGGTCGCCGCGCCGTCCGCGGCCCCGGCCACCCCGGCGCCGACCGGGGCCGGCACCCCCGCGCCCGCCGTCGACAAGAACGCCGCGCCCGCCGACGCCCGGCTCACCCTGGCCAAGCCAGGCACCCCGGTGACCGCCCCGGCCGCCAACGGCGACACCGCCCCGGGCACCGGGGCCGTCGCCACCGGCGCGCTCGCCCCCGGCTTCACCGTCACCCAGACCACCACGGTCACCGAGCAGCGCGGCCTCGGCCTGTCCGGCCTCACCTGCACGCCGTCCGGCACCAGCTTCTGGTTCGCCGGCGCCTCCACGGCCGGGGACCGCACCGACTACATCAGCCTGGTCAACACCGAGCCCACCGCCGCCGTGGTCGACCTCAAGCTCTACGGCGACAAGGGCCTGATCGAGAACGACGCCGCCAACGGCATCACCGTCGCCCCCGGCAGCTCGCAGTCGGTGCTGCTGCCCACGATCAGCAAGGGCCAGGTCGCCGACCTCGCCGTGCAGGTGGTCGCCCGCAGCGGCCGGGTCGGCGCCGCCCTGCACGCCGCCGACGGCTCCAAGGGCGCCGACTGGGTGCCGGCCTCCGCCGGCCCGGCCCCCACCCAGGTGATCCCCGGACTGCCCGCCGACACCACGGCCGCCCGGCTGGTGGTGTGGGCCCCGCCGGAGGACGACGCCGACCTGAAGATCGAGCTCTCCGGCAAGAACGGCTGGTTCACCCCGGCCGGCAACGAGTCCATCCACGTCAAGGCCGGCACGGTGGCCGCCGTCGACCTCGGCAGGATCACCCGCGACGAGGTGGCGGGCCTGCGCCTGTCGCCCACCGACGACAAGCACCCCACCAAGGTGGTGGCGAGCCTGCGGATCGACCGTGCCGCGGCCAACGGCAAGTCCGACGCGGCCTGGCTGAGCGGCGCCGCGCCGGTCGGCGCCCGCGCCACCGTGGCCGACAACCGCGGCGGCGGCGCCTCCACGCTCTTCCTCACCTCCACCGGCGAGGCCGCCACCGTCCGGGTCACCGCCTCGGCGGGCACCGGCGGCGGCACCCCCGCCACCAAGGACGTCGAACTGCCGGCCGGCGGCACGGTCGCCATCCCGGCGCCCGAGCCCACCGGGCTGAACGGCTCCTACGCGCTCACCGTGCAGACCGTCTCCGGCGGACCGGTCACCGCCGCCCGGATGCTCGCGATCACCACCAAGGACGTGCCGATGTTCACCATCCAGGCGCTCCGCGACGACCGCAGCAGCGTGCAGGTCCCGAAGGCGGCCCAGGACCCGGGCGTGGTCCTGCGCTGAGCCGGGAGGACGGCGCAGGGGGCGGTACCCGGTTCGGGTACCGCCCCCTGCGCGTCGGGCCAGGGCCCGTCAGTCCTCGTCGTAGCGCGGGTCGATGGCGTCCGGCGAGAGCCCCAGCAGCTCCGCCACCTGCTCGATCAGGATCTCGTGCACCAGCGCCGCGCGGTCCTCCCGCGACTTCGCCCGGATCTCCACCGGCCGCCGGTACACCACGATCTGACTCTTCCGCCCCTGCCGGCCCGGCGACACCCGGCCCAGCGGCACCCCGCCGTCCGGGTCGGCCGAGCCGTCCGGCTCGTGCAGCGGCACCTCCTGGACGGCGAACTCGACTTCGATCAACTGCGGCCAACGCCGTTCAAGCCGCTCCACCGATTCGCGCACATAGTCGTCGAACAACTCGGAGCGGGTGAGCGAGATCGGTACCTGCGGGGGCGCCAGCGGGCCGCGCAGACCCCTGCCGTGCCGGTCACGGTGCCGGGGGCGGCGCGAAGGACCCGTCGATGACTGCGGTGCGGAGCTGTCCATATCACTGCCGAGGGTAGTCCTTGGACGGTCGGAAGTGGACCACCCCCGCACCTAATCGCCCGGGGCGGCGGGTGCACGCACGGGCGCGCGGACCGCGACACGGGACGCCCTCCGGGCAGGCGGTCTTCGCTCCCCGGCGGGGAGTGCTGTACCGTCCACCCTCGTGAGCTCTGTACGTCGTTGTTCGCGGACCGCGTGCGGCCGGCCGGCCGTCGCGACGCTGACGTACGTCTACGCGGACTCCACCGCCGTCCTCGGCCCGCTCGCGACCTACGCCGAGCCGCACTGCTACGACCTGTGCGCCGAGCACGCCGAGCGCCTCACCGCCCCGCGCGGCTGGGAGGTGGTCCGGCTGGTCGCCGAGGCCGGCCCGCTCCGCCGCAGCAGCGACGACCTCGAAGCGCTCGCCAACGCCGTCCGCGAGGCCGCCCGCCCGCAGACCCCCCGTCAGGGCCGCGGCCCCGAGGGCGATTCCACCGAGGGCGGCCGCCGCGGCCACCTCCGGGTGCTCCGCTCGCCCGACAACTGACATCCGGGCCCCCACCCCGCCTCGCACGGACGCCGCCACCGGCCCCGGTACGCTGCCCCCTGACCGGGTACCGGCCGCCGCCGGGCCCGGACGTATCGTGACCGTGGGCGACCAGCCCGTCGACCGACCCGTCGATCAGACAGAGAACCAGGGTGGAGCCGCAGTGCGCGACCTCAAGCAGCTCGTGAAGGCGTACGACGTCCGAGGCGTCGTCCCGGACCAGTGGGACGAGAGCCTCGCCCGGGCCTTCGGCGCCGCGTTCGTGCAGGTCACCGGGGCGACCGCGATCGTGGTCGGCCACGACATGCGACCCTCCTCCCCGTCGCTCAGCCTGGCCTTCGCCGACGGCGCGGCCGGCTACGGCGCCGACGTCGTCCTGATCGGCCTCTGCTCCACCGACCAGCTGTACTACGCCAGCGGCTCGCTCGACCTGCCCGGCGCGATGTTCACCGCCAGCCACAACCCGGCCCAGTACAACGGCATCAAGCTCTGCCGGGCCGGCGCCGCCCCGGTCGGCCAGGACACCGGCCTCTCCGAGATCCGCGAGTTGGTCGAGTCCTGGACCGCCGCCGACGACACCGTCACCGTGCCGGCCAGGGACGTCGAGCGCGGCGCCCTCTCCGAGCAGGACACCCTGCGCGGCTACGCCGACCACCTGCTCGGCCTGGTCGACCTCACCGCGATCCGTCCGCTCAAGGTCGCCGTCGACGCGGGCAACGGCATGGGCGGCCACACCGTCCCGACCGTCTTCGACGGCCTGCCGATCGAGCTCGTCCCGATGTACTTCGAGCTGGACGGCACCTTCCCCAACCACGAGGCCAACCCGCTCGACCCGAAGAACCTGGTCGACCTCCAGGCCAAGGTCCGCGAGACCGGCGCCGACCTCGGGCTCGCCTTCGACGGCGACGCCGACCGCTGCTTCGTCGTCGACGAGCGCGGCGAGCCGGTCTCCCCGTCCGCCATCACCGCGCTGGTCGCCGCCCGCGAGATCGCCCGCGCCCGCGCCGCCGGCGAGGACGAGCCGACCGTCATCCACAACCTGATCACCTCGTGGACCGTCCCCGAGGTGGTCCGCGAGCTCGGCGGCAAGCCGGTCCGCACCCGGGTCGGCCACTCCTTCATCAAGCAGGAGATGGCCGTCACCGACGCGGTCTTCGGCGGCGAGCACTCCGCGCACTACTACTTCCGCGACTTCTGGCGCGCCGACACCGGCATGCTCGCCGCACTGCACGTGCTTGCCGCCCTCGGCGGGCAGGACGGCACCCTCTCCGCACTCACCGCCGAGTACGACCGGTACGCCGCCTCCGGCGAGATCAACAGCACCGTCGCCGACCAGGCCGACCGGACCGCCGCCGTCCGCGCCGCCTACGCCGGCCTGGAGGACGCCGGCGTCGACGAACTGGACGGCCTCACCGTGGCCGGCCCGGACTGGTGGTTCAACCTGCGTGCCTCCAACACCGAGCCGCTGCTGCGCCTGAACGTCGAGGCGAAGGACCCGGCGAGGATGGCCGAGCTGCGCGACGGCGTCCTCGCGCTCGTCCGCGCCTGACGCACACCCGTCGTGCCCCGGCCGGTAGGGTTTCCTCTCGGCCGGGGCACCGCCGTGCCACCCCTTTGAACTGGAGCCCGAACCCCATGAAGCTCGAATCCTTCCTGCTGGAGATCCTGGTCTGCCCGCAGTGCCGGTCCGCGCTCACCGAGGGCGGCACCGAGGAGCAGCCGGAGCTGGTCTGCACCGGCGAGAGCTGCGGCCTGGCCTACCCGGTCCGGGACGGCATTCCGGTCCTGCTGGTGGACGAGGCCCGCCGCCCGGCGTGATCCTTGGGGGCGGGCGCCACTGCGCCCGACCCGCACGCCCCGCAGTACCCGCCCGACCCGCACGCCCCGCCCGACCCGCACCATCCGCACGCCCCGATCTCCGCGCGGTACGACCGTGCCGCGCCCCCTCAGCCAGCAGCCCTCAGCGCCCAGCCAGCAGCCGGAGGCCCGCCGCATGCTCGACGACACCCTGCTCGACGACCCGGCCGCCCTCCAGCGCGCCGACCACGACCGCGCCCTGCTGGCCCTCGCCGGCTCCGGCGCCCGGGTCCGCACCGCACTGCGGCTCGCCGAAGCCGCCGGAGTCGACCGGCTCCGCCCGGACGGCCGCCCGCGCGCCGTCCTGGTCGCCGGGCACGGCAGCGCCCTGACCGCCGCCGAGATGCTCGCCGCCCTGGCCGGCACCGCCAGCCTGGTCACCCCGCTGCCGCCCACCGACGCCGCGCCCGTCCCGCGCACCGACCGGGCCACCGCGCCGCCCGTCTTCACCACCGGCCTGGCGTGGCAGCTCCCCGGCTGGGCCGGCCCGCTCGACCTGCTGGTGGTCAGCTCCGGCGACGGCAACGAGCAGGGCCTGGTCTCCCTCGCCGAGCAGGCGTACGCGCGCGGCTGCGCCATCGTCGTCACCGCGCCCGAGGGCAGCCCGCTCGCCGAGGCCGCGCTCCAGGTCCGCGCCCTGCCGCTGCCCTTCGTGCCGGCCGGCCCGTCGGTCGACCCGTCGGACGACGGCCCCCCGTCCGCGGCCGCGCACGGCGCCGAGCCCGACCTGCCCGCCGAGGACCCGGCCGCGCTCTGGGCCCACCTGACCCCGCTGCTGGCGCTCAGCCAGAAGCTCGGCATCACCCAGCTGCCGTACGACGCGCTGGCGGCCACCGCCGACCTGCTGGACGAGACCGCCGTCCGCTGCCGCCCCGACGCCGCCGCGTACACCAATCCGGCCAAGGGGCTGGCCGCCCGGCTGGCCGGGACGGTGCCGCTGCTCTGGGCCGAGGGCCCGGTGGCCGGTGCGGCCGCGGGCCGGTTCGCCGCCCAGCTCGCCGACCGGGCCGGCCGACCGGCCCTCGCCGGGCTGCTGCCGCAGGTGCTCACCGCGCACCGCGGCATGTTCACCGGCCAACTCGGCGCGGGCGCCGATCCGGACGACTTCTTCCGCGACCGCGTCGAGGAGCCGGACCCGCTGCACCTCCAGGTCCTGCTGCTGCGGCACATCCCCGGCGAGCGGCCCCCCGCCGCCCCGGTCGCGCCCGGTGAGCCGGACGGCGGTCCGGCCGAGGTCCCGGCCGACGACGAGGGCCCGCGCAGCTTCGGCGCCTCCCGGGCGCACCGGCTCGCCGCCGCCCACGACGTCCGGCTGACCGAGTACGCCAGCCGCCGGGCCGACCCGCTGCACGCGCTGGCCGACCTGGTCGCGCTCACCGACTTCGCCGCCGTCTACCTCGGGCTCGCGGCGCAGTCCTGAACACGGCCGGGCGGGCCCGGTACCGTATGCGCTCGACAACGACTGGGCGCGGGCTGCGTGGACGGCCCCCGACGGAGGGACCTTCCCGAGCATGAGCACCGAAGGCGGTACCAAGGCACTCGTCGCGGCGTTGTCCGCGAACCTGGGCATTGCGGTGAGCAAGTTCGTCGCCTTCGCGTTCTCGGGCTCCTCGTCGATGCTCGCGGAGGGCGTCCACTCGATCGCCGACTCCGGCAACCAGGTGCTGCTGCTGGTCGGCGGCAAGCGCTCGCAGCGCGCGGCCACCCAGGAGCACCCGTTCGGCTACGGCCGCGAGCGGTACATCTACGCGTTCCTGGTCTCGATCGTGCTGTTCAGTGTCGGCGGCATGTTCGCGATCTACGAGGGCTACGAGAAGATCGCCCACCCGCACGAGCTGCACAACTGGTACTGGCCGGTCGGCGTGCTGGTCTTCGCGATCGGGCTGGAGGCCTGGTCCTTCTTCACCGCGTACCGCGAGGCCGTCAAGGACAAGGGCGGCCACGGCTGGACCGCGTACATCCGCCGGGCCAAGGCCCCCGAGCTGCCGGTCGTGCTGCTGGAGGACACCGGCGCCCTGATCGGTCTGGTGCTGGCGCTGTTCGGCGTCGGCCTGACCGTGATCACCGGCGACGCGGTCTGGGACGGCATCGGCACGCTGTCGATCGGCGTGCTGCTGATCGCCATCGCGCTCGTGCTGGCGGTGGAGACCAGGTCGCTGCTGATCGGCGAGTCCGCCCACCCCGAGGTGGTGGCCGAGATCCGCGACGCGCTGGTCGACCACGACTCCGTCACCCGGGTGATCCACATGCGGACGATGCACCTCGGCCCGGAGGAGCTGCTGGTCGCAGCCAAGATCGCGGTCCCCGCCGACTCCACCGCCACCGAGGTCGCCGAGGCCATCGACGCCGCCGAGGCGCGCGTCCGCCGCGCCGTGAAGATCGCCCGGGTGATCTACCTGGAGCCGGACATCTTCAGCGCGGAGAAGGAGGCCCAGGGCGACGACCCGTACGCCACGCCCGGCGGGCCGGCGCCGGACGCCGCGCACTGACCGCGTACTGACCGCGCGCGCCCGCTCGGGGTGTCGTGCGCGGGCGTGTGCGAGGGCGTGCGCGCCGTCCCGGGCGAGGCCGAAAAACGGTCGTACCGGGCCGCCGCCCGGGGCCTCCGGTGTAGATTCGTCCTCAGAGCCAGAACGTCGCTGCTGATGGCGGTCGATCGGCGCCCGTGCCCGCGAGGGCGCGCGCCGGTCGAGGGACAGAGGTCCTCCGACGGTTTGTGCGAGCAGCAGGGCACCGGTCCGCCCCGGACCGCGGCCGTCCCGGCGTCGCCGCGTACCCGTGCGGCCCGCCGCGCTGTGACGCACCCCGAGGACCTTGGCCATGCCCCACCCCATCAGCGAGGAGCAGACGCATGTCGACCGACATCACCGGTGACTTCAAGGTCGCCGACCTTTCCCTGGCGCCGTTCGGCCGCAAGGAGATCCAGCTGGCCGAGCACGAGATGCCCGGCCTGATGGCGATCCGCGCCGAGTACGCCGCCACCCAGCCGCTGGCCGGCGCCCGGATCACCGGCTCGCTGCACATGACCGTGCAGACCGCCGTCCTGATCGAGACCCTCACCGCGCTCGGCGCCGACGTCCGCTGGTGCTCCTGCAACATCTTCTCCACCCAGGACCACGCCGCCGCCGCCATCGCGGTCGGCCCGGAGGGCACCCCGGAGAACCCGCAGGGCGTGCCGGTCTTCGCCTGGAAGGGCGAGACCCTGGACGAGTACTGGTGGTGCACCGAGCAGGCGCTCACCTGGCCGAACGGCCAGACCCCGAACATGATCCTGGACGACGGCGGCGACGCCACCCTGCTGATCCACAAGGGCGTCGAGTTCGAGAAGGCGGGCGCCGCTCCGGACCCGTCCACCGCGGACAACGACGAGTTCCGGATCATCCTGGAGCTGCTCAACCGCACGCTCAAGGACACCCCGAACAAGTGGACCGAGGTCGCCGCCACCATCAAGGGCGTCACCGAGGAGACCACCACCGGCGTCCACCGCCTGTACGAGATGCACCGCGACGGCAAGCTGCTGTTCCCGGCCATCAACGTCAACGACTCGGTCACCAAGTCGAAGTTCGACAACAAGTACGGCTGCCGCCACTCGCTGATCGACGGCATCAACCGTGCCACCGACGTCCTGATCGGCGGCAAGGTCGCCGTCGTCGCCGGCTACGGCGACGTGGGCAAGGGCTGTGCGGAGTCGCTGCGCGGCCAGGGCGCCCGGGTCATCGTCACCGAGATCGACCCGATCTGCGCGCTGCAGGCGGCGATGGACGGCTACCAGGTCACCACCCTGGACGAGGTCGTCGAGACCGCCGACATCTTCATCACCACGACCGGCAACAAGGACATCATCATGGCCTCCCACATGGCCCGGATGAAGCACCAGGCCATCGTGGGCAACATCGGCCACTTCGACAACGAGATCGACATGGCCGGCCTCGCGAAGCTCCCGGGCGTCGTGAAGACCGAGGTCAAGCCGCAGGTCCACGAGTGGCGCAAGGCCGACGGCCGCACCATCATCGTCCTCTCCGAGGGCCGCCTGCTGAACCTGGGCAACGCGACCGGCCACCCGTCCTTCGTGATGTCCAACTCCTTCGCCAACCAGACGATCGCCCAGATCGAGCTGTTCACGAAGACCGAGCAGTACCCGATCGGCGTCTACGTGCTGCCGAAGCACCTGGACGAGAAGGTCGCCCGCCTGCACCTCGACGCGCTGGGCGTGAAGCTCACCACCCTCAGCCAGGAGCAGGCCGACTACATCGGCGTCGCGGTCGACGGCCCGTACAAGCCGGAGCAGTACCGCTACTGATCCGCTGGCGCGCGGTCGGTCGAAGCACGCCGGTGGCCGGCACCCCTTCGCGGGGGTGCCGGCCACCGGCGTTTCAGGGGTGCGTGACCGTCTGCGCGACCGTCCAGGTGCGCGACCGGGGGTGCGGTCAGGGGCGAGGTCAGGGGACGACGACGTCGGTGGTCCAGCCGGTCGGGTCGGTGCCCAGTGCGGTGACGCGGTCCAGCCAGCCCTGGAGGCCGCCGACCGAGGCGAACGGGGCGTCGCCGAGGTCGGACATCGCGCACACGTACAACCCCTGCTCGGTCTTGCAGGCCCGGGGCACCTCGGGTTCGCCCGGAGGGCGCGGGGGCAGTTTGTACGCCGGGTCGACCTCGACGTCGGGACGGGCGACGACGTTGACGTACCCGTTCCCCAGCTTGTAGCT
The DNA here is from genome assembly GCF_056437345.1 of Kitasatospora sp. NPDC042419. Taxonomy (NCBI): domain Bacteria; kingdom Bacillati; phylum Actinomycetota; class Actinomycetes; order Kitasatosporales; family Streptomycetaceae; genus Kitasatospora; species Kitasatospora sp. NPDC042419. The sequence continues at coordinate 4,946 of NZ_JBWKAW010000041.1, read as the reverse complement.
GACGGAGGCCTCCCACGGGTAGCCCGTGGTGGGGTCGACACCGACGTCGAAGACCGCGCCGTCCGGGACGGCGTCCGAGGGGACGCCCTTGATGGTGAACGGCATGGCGGCGGCCTGCCGGCCGGTCCGGACGCCCGCGGCGATCAGGGGCAGCAGCTCCTCCACGCGATCGGTGTCCATGTAGGCCGCGGTCAGTTCGGCCCAGCGCCCGTCGGCCGTCCGGAACCGGAGGATGCGCTGGCCGCCGAGCGCGGTCGGCTTGTCCGGCCCGGTGCCGCGCCAGTACGCCGGCTGCCCGTTCACCGGCGCGGTGGCGACCAGGTGCCACTGGACGTCCTGCACCGTGGTGTCGAGGGGCGGCACCTCGCCGGGCGCGAAGACGTCCAGGAAGATCAGCTTGCGGTTGGGGTTCTCGGTGTTCAGCCTCGGACCGATCGCCTTGATGCTCAGCTTCCACGGCGCGGTGAGCGGGCCGGAGATGTACGTGTACTGGTCGAAGCCGGCGGGCAGCCAGCCGTAGGCGGCGTCCACCACCATCGGGTCGCGGCCGGTGTCCGGACCGAACCGCGGGAGGTCGGGCACCCCGCCGGCGAGCCGCGACGTGGTGGCGTCCGGGGGGTCCGGGTTCCCGAACGGCAGCGCCGCGCCGACCACCGACGCGCCGAGGACCACCGCGGTCACCGCGCCGAGCACCCCGGCCCGGCGGCGGCGCAGCCGGGTCCGGCCGGCGCGGATCGCCGAGGCGGTGTCCGGGCGCCCGGCGGGCGCGGGGGAGTCGGCCAGCCGGGCGAGCCCCGCGACCAGGCGGCTCTCGTCGCCTTCGGTGTGGAGCGGGTCCGTCTGGCCGCTTCGGTGGGTGAGGTCGCTTCGGTGGGTGAGGTCGGTCATCGCGAGATCCCTTCTGCTTCTGCCGGTACCGGGAGCCGGAGTTCGCGGAGTTCGCGGAAGTCCTCGCGGCGCTGCCACACGTCGAGGGCGCGGCGTAGTGCGTCGAGGCCCCGGGAGGACTGGCTCTTGACGTTGCCCGTGGAGCACTCCAGCGCGGCGGCGGTCTGCTCGACCGTCAGGTCGCAGTAGTAGCGGAGCACCACCGTGGCCCGCTGCCGGGGCGGCAGCGCGGCCAGCGCGCGGCGGAGGTCGACCGAGGTGTCCACGTCCGGCACGGCGACGGCGGCCTCCGGCACCGTCTCGGTGCCGCGGCGGGCGGTCCACCGCCACCACGGGGAGCGCTGCTCGGCGAGGAACGTGTTCAGCAGCACCGTCCGGGCGTAGCCGTCCAGGTTCTCCACGCCGGAGAGCCGGCCCCAGCGCACGTACAGCTTGGTGATCGACTCCTGGACCAGGTCGTCCGCGCGGTGCCAGTCCCCGCAGAGCAGGTAGGCCACCTTGCGGAGCCACGGCGCCCTGGCCGCGACGAACTCCGTGAACTCGGCGTCGCGGGTCTGCTTCGCCATGGATGGTTGCTCCCTTCCGGCGGCGCCACGGTCGCGGCGTCCACCTCCCTGATGCGGCGCCGCCGCGGGAGGTTGCACGGCTGTTCGAAGTCGTCCCGGCCGCGGGGGCGGGGTGGGGAGCAGGGAGCAGGGAGCGGTGGAGGCGGCGGGACGGGGGAGAACGCCCGGTCGGGGCCGGACGTAGGCTTTCGGGCATGCCCAACGGCCGGTACTCGCTCCACGACACCCATGACCACCTGCTGCTCGGTGAGGAGCGCTTCAGCTGCGCGCCCGGCCCGGCCGGCTGGCGGTACGTCTCCAAGACCTACGCGCCGGACGGCCGCGTCCTCGGCACGGTGGACCTGACGCTGGACTCGCGGGCCCGGCCGCTGCGGATGGAACTGCGGGCGGGTGGCTGGCAGGTGCGGGGCGGCGCCGTCGACGGGGTCGCCTGGGTGCGGGCCGACGCGGACGACCCGGCCGGCGAGCAGGCGGCGGAGGGACACGACCGGGCGCACGGCTTCGCCGGGCGCTCGCCGGCGTTCCTGGTCGCCACCGCCCGGCTGCTGCGGCTGCGGGAAGGGGCGAGCACCCGGGTACGGCTGGTCGCGTTCACCGAACCGGTGCTGGCGCCGCGCACCTTCGACCAGGGGTGGCTGCTGGAGGGAGTGGACACGCACGCGACCGACTCGGGACCGCTGCTGGTCGAGCGGTACCAGGTGGCGGACCTGGAGACGGGCGAGCAGCAGGTGGTGCACCTGGCGGGGGACGTGGTGCTGGCCGCGGGCGGGATCGAGCTGGAGGAGTTGGAGTCGCCGCCGAACGCCTGGCCGGCCGAGTTCGGGTACGGCGAGGGCCTGGGCGGCTGAGGTCGGGGGAGTCCGGGAGCGTCCCGGAGCGTTCTGGGGCGTTCTGGGGCGGACCGCTTCTCGGAAGGTCCGTCCGGGCGGGGGCGACTGCGCGGGCGGGGTGCGCGCGGGCTCAGGCGGGCGGGGCGAAGCCGGTGCCGGGGGCCGGCTTCGGAGCGGGCTCCGGCGCCGCGGAGGCGGCGGGCGCGGCAGGCGCGGCGGGGGCCGTCGGCTGCGGGTAGGACTGGTGCGGCTGCGCCTGGGCGGCCTGCGCCTGGTGCTGTGCCTGCTGTCGGCTCTGCTGGAACGCGTGCCCCTGCGCCCGGTCCCACTCACGGCGCTGGCGCTCGGTCAGTACCGCGCCGAGGTACGCCGCCGGATGCACGCCGTACGGGACCGGATGGCCGGTGCGGGCGGTCAGGTCGTCCGCGAGCCTGGCCGACATCTGGTGGGCCACCGCCGGGTCCAGCTCGCCGACCCGCCCGAGCAACTGGCGGACGGCCAGCCAGAGCGGCTCCGGCACGGCGGAGAGGTCCAGCGCGACCAGGTCGCCGCCGATCGCCTGCAGCAGCTGCGGGTGCACCGGCGGCAGCGCCGTGGCGGCACCACCGCTGCCGGGTACGCGTTCGCGGATCACCAGCGTCCCCGCGAAGACGTCGCCCAGCCGCTTGCCCTCCGAGGACACCATCGAGCAGATCACGGCCGGTACGCCGAAGAGCACGATGATCTCCAGGAAGCCGACCAGTCCGCGGACCAGCGAGTGCCGGAACCGCACCGGCCCGCCGTCGCTGCGCACCACCCGGAGCCCGAACGCGGCCTTTCCGAGCGAGCGCCCGCGGGTCAGGGTCTCGACCATGACCGGCAGGGCCACCAGGAAGAACACCATCAGCCCGAGCGTCACCGCGGCGACCGCCGCGCCGTCGATGTCGACGAGGGTCAGGCTCAGGACCAGCGACACCACCACCAGTCCGGCGGTCTGCAGGGCGAGGTCCAGTGCGACGGCCAGCGCCCGGCTCGGAAGCTTCGCCGCGCGCAGGCCGAGGACGACCGCCTCGCCCGTCACCAGGTCGCTCAAGACACCCGTCCGTTCCCGTCGGTGGTTCGTGGTCCGCGATCCGTGGGGAGAAGGGGATCCGTCGGATCGGCCCCCACGATCCCGTGTTCCGCAGTCGTCAACATACGGGGCCTCGGACCCGGTCGGGAAGGGAGGTCCCGGACGCCCGCGCGCACCCGTGCCCTGGCATGCTGGGCGCACCTGTCCGACCTGCCCGCCCCCGCGCCGACCATGGAGCCGCCGAATGGACCTGGACGTCTTCGTCGCCACCCACCAGGGGGAGTGGGCCCGGCTGGACGCCCTCGCCAGGCGGCGGCGCCTCACCGGGGAGGAGGCGGACGAGCTGGTCCACCTGTACCAGCGCGCCACCGGCCACCTCGCCAAGGTCCAGGCCGCGGCGCCCGACCCCACCCTCGAAGGCCGGCTCACCAGCCTGGTCTCACGGGCCCGCGACTCGGTCACGGGCAGCCGGACCAGTGGCTGGCGGGACGTCGCCCGCTACTACACCGTGGGTTTCCCGGCCGCGCTCTACCGCTCACGCCGCTGGTGGCTGCCGGTCGCGATCCTCTCCATGCTCGCGACCGCACTGGTCGCCTGGTGGGTGGCCGGCCACCCCGAGGTCCGGAACAGCCTGGCCACCCCGGACCAGATCCGTGAGATGACCAGGCCCGGTGGCGACTACGAGGCCTACTACTCGGACCGCCCCGCCAGCTCCTTCGCCGCCCAGGTCTGGACGAACAACGCCTGGATCGCCGTGCAGTGCCTGCTCTACGGCGTCGCGCTCGGTGTCCCGGTGGTGATGGTGCTCTGGAGCAACGTCCTCAACCTCGGTCTGGGCGTCGGCCTGATGGCGTCCGCCGGTCGGCTGGACATCTTCCTCGGCCTGCTCATCCCGCACGGCCTGCTGGAGCTGACCGCGGTCTTCGTCGCCGGTGGCCTGGGTCTGCGTCTCGGCTGGACGATCGTCGATCCCGGCCCGCGCACCCGCGCGACCGCCCTGGCAGAACAGGGCCGGTCCATCATCGGCATGGCCATGGGCCTCGCGACCGTCCTCGCCGTGTCGGGCGTCCTGGAAGCTTTCGTCACCCCCTCCGGCCTGCCCACCTGGGCACGGATCGCGATCGGCGTGCTGGCAGAGGTCGCTTTCCTCTTCTACGCGCTGGTGTTGGGACGAAAGGCCGCGGCGACGGGAGAAACCGGCGATCTGGAGGAGGCCGACCGGGCGGACCTTCAGCCGGTCGCCGCCTGAGTCGATGTGATCAGCAGGCTCCTGACCTGCTAGTCTTCTCGCATCTCAGCTAAACCATTGACGTGGTCGGGCTGGGCTAGTAGGTTTGAACGGTTGCGACCGACTGGACACCAGTCGGGGACAGGCGTTAGTGTCTACGACACCGCCGAGTCGAGGTGAGCGCGTTTCATGAATGCGCATCCTCTCCGACAAGGTAAATCCCGGAACTGAGCACACCGAAAGCTTTGATAAGCTTCGGAGCGAAGTCGAAGGAAATCCCCCAGTGGGAATCGGATGAATGAAACTCCGGAAAACGGAGCGGAAAACATCTGGTAAGCTGGAAACACGAAAGAACGAAGCGCCCGGAGGGCCGGTGTGAAAGC
>NZ_JBWKAW010000040.1:0-64752 GCF_056437345.1 Kitasatospora sp. NPDC042419 | reverse complement strand
GCCAGAAATTCGATGAGGACATCGCGTTCGCCCCGCCGACGCCAGCCCCACTCACCGCAGCTGCTTGACCCGATAGCTGCATGGGGTGTCTTGTCGCCGCCCAGGCGGTCAGGGCGGGTGCGCGGACGGCCGCTGCGGCAGTTCACCCTCGCGAACTCCAACCACCCGAACCACCCGGTCCAGACCCGCGCACCGCACGCCTACCTGCGGTGGCGCAACGCCAACGCCCGCCACCCCGAAGTCCTGGCCACCCAGCGCCGTGAGCGCGCCCGGCTCCGAAGCGAGAAGGGTATTCGCTGGGGAGGCCGGCCGCTCCGAACCGCGGCATGACACAGCGGGAAGTCCGTGCGGTCAGAGCACCGATGATTCGAGCAACGCATCGAACATGTCAAGGAGTTCGGCGGTGTCGATGGGAACGATCTCCATCTGCAGGTGACACACGTCGTCGTCACCGTTGGGAGTCGGATACACGAAGAAGGCGAACCCGTCCTCGACGGGTTCGGCGCTCAGCCTCAGCGGGTTGTTCCGGCCGGGAGTCACCGCCGCCGAGAATCGAGAGCCCGACGGGGCGCGCAAATGGGAGAGCGTCCGTGCGGCGAAGTCCGCAACCTCCTCCCTGGTGAGGTAGGCGGTGAAGTCGGCTGACAGTGATGAGCCCCAGTCGGCACCAACCCGCCAGCTGTCCTCGCCGGTGTGAACCAGCTCCAGCCACGAACCGTCGCCACCGAGGCGTATCTGCGGCATCAGCACCCACGTTCGGCGCCGGGCGGCGGCGGGCCCGCCGGTGTGCCGGAGCTGGGGGAACCAGCTCACGGACGGCACCGTCACCGCACCCGGCACGCCCCATCGGCCGCCGTCCCGGGGACCGCTGCCACGGGGACGACCGGGCGGGGCGGCCGCTCCCCGCGGCGGGCCGGGTGTCAGACGCCCGCCGCCTCGGGCCGCGGCGCCCGGTCGTCCGCCGGGTCCGTCGCCCGCTGCTCGCGCCGGGCCCGGCGGACGGCCGCCGGAGCCGCCATACCGGCCAGTGCGAACAGCGCTCCCACCACGTACCAGCCGGGGCGGCCCCAGGTGATGCAGAGTGCGATGAGCAGTCCCGGCCCGAGGGCCTCCGCCAGGCCGGCGCCCAGGCCGAACACGCCCAGGTACTGGCCGGTGGCGTGCTGCGGGGCGAGGGCGAAGGAGACCTCGAACCCTCCGGCGGAGTGCCACAGTTCGCCGACCGTGTGCACCGCCACCGCCGTCAGGAGCAGCGCCACCGCGGCCGCGACCGGCACGCCCGCGGAGAGCGAGACCAGCGAGCAGGAGACCAGGAACGCCGCCCCGGCCCGGCGGTAGGCGCGTGCGCCGGCCTCAGGGTTGTCGATGCTGCGGCTCGCCCGCACCTGGAGCACCACGACGAGGACGGTGTTGCCGAGCATGGTGCCCGACACCATCCAGTGCGGGGCGGAGGTGTCCGCGACCAGCCACAGCGGGATTGCCACCGTGAGCACCTTGAACTGGACGGCCATGATGCCGTCGAGCACGGTGAGCAGCAGGTAGGGCCGGTCGCGCAGGGCGATCCAGCGCGGGCCCCGGAGGGCGGGGGCCGGCGTGACCGGCGGCAGGAACAGCAGGATCGCCGCCGAGGCCGCGAAGGCGACCGCGTTGCCGAGGACGAGCAGCTGGTAGGCGGTCACCGTGCCCACCTGCACCGTCCAGCCGGCCAGCAGGGCGCCGAGCGAGATGCCGACGTTGGTCACGGCGCGGAGGTAGGCGCGGAACTCCTGCGGCCGGTCCCCGCCGTGGTGCCGGATGAGCGGGCTGCGTGCGGCCAGTCCGGCCGCTTTGGCCCCGGTGGCCGTGCACACGGCGAGCACGAACGGCCAGAAGCCGTCGGCCAGGACGAAGGCGGCCGTCGCCAGTGCCTGGACGACCAGGGTCGTCGCGTAGACGCCGCGCGCCCCGCACCGGTCCGCGAGGTGGCCGACCCCGATGCCCATGGCCAGCGAGACGAAGCCGGCGATGCCGAGCCCGAGCCCGACCTGTCCCGCCGGCAGGTGCACGGCCTGGGTGAAGTACAGCACTCCGGCGGTCAGGAAGAGGCCGCTGCCGACGGTGTAGACGAAGTTCGAGGCGGCGATGACGCGTCGAGGTCCCGCGTCCGGTAACAGCTGGGGCATGGCGGTGCTCCGCTCGCAGGCATCGGTAAGGACCGGGCCAGCTTGTTGCACGTTACTCGCAAGTGCAATAGTCGTACAGCCGATCCGGTCCTTACACCCGGGGGGCGGCGCCCCGCTCCGGTCCTCACGCCCGCGGGCGGCACCCCGCCCGGGCCCGGGCCTCAGTACGGCAGGTAGTAGCTCAGGAAGTCGGCCGTGAGCGGCGGGAAGAGCACCGGGAACAGCTCCTCGTCCGTCCCGTAGACGTCCGGGCGGATCCGGGCCAGTCCGTCGATGCCGTGCGGCCCGAACAGCAGGGCCGGCAGCTGGTCGGGCGCCACCCCCGCGCCGCCCACCACACCGGGACCCTGCATCGGCCCACCGGTGACGACCTCGCCGAGGCCGTCCGCGAGGACCGGGATCCGGTAGTGGGCACCGAAGGTGGAGAGCACGATGTCCTTGCCGACGCGCTCGACCCCGGACGCGGCGAGGCGCTCCCGGAGCAGCGGGCGCAGCCGGTCGAGCAGTGCCGCGACGTCCGGGATCCGGACGTAGTACTGCTCCGCCGTCCTGCGCGGCTCGTGGTCGAGGAACTCCTGCCAGGCGTCCGCGGTCACGGTGCCGGGCCGGTGGACGACCCGCAGCCCGCCGCCGGGCACCTCGGCGGCGACGCCCCGGAGCAGTTCCCGCGCCGCCGCGTCGTCCGCGGCGGCGGCCTCGGCCAGGAGCACCCGCTCGCCGGGGGGAGTGACCCGCCCGACGGCGACGACGGACCCGGCGCGTTCGAGGACCCGCAGGCTGCTCGCCTCGTGCTCCAGCAGCCACCGCCAGCGCGCCCGCGGATGCGGGACGGCCACGTCGAACCGGGCCTGCGCCGCGTCCTGCAGGGCCGTCATGGCCGGGACGTCGGCCGGTCCGGCGGCGCGGAGCAGCGGTGCGCCGGTTCCCGGCGGCGGGGTGCGCAGGGCGAGCGCCTGCGGTATGTCGATGGCGTACTCGTAGCCGAACAGCCGGTAGAAGTAGGGGATCCCGATCATCACCTGGACGACGTGGCCCCGGGCGGCGGAGCGCTCGTGCGCCCACCGCATGAGTGCGCGCACCAGGCCCCGGCCCTCGTACGCGGAGTCGGTGGCGACCAGTTCGACCTGGCCGGCGGGCAGCCGGACGCCGCCGACGCGCACCTCCTCGTCGAGCAGCGTCGCGGTGGAGACCACCCGGTCCCCGTCGACGACCACCGCGCAGGCCGGGTACCCGGCGTCGGGGTCGCCGACCACCAGGCGGTGGTCGAGCGCGTCGCCCGGTTCGCCGCGGTCGGTGAGGAGCGCGCCGATCTGTTCCAGATCTGCGGGCCCCGCCTCCCGAAGGACGAGGCCGTCGGCCAGCGGTACGGACACGGAGGAGCCAGGGATCTCGGTCACGACCGGACTATGGCACCGGCCGGCCCGCCGCGTCCATCGGGTTTCCGGGGCCGCTCCGGCGCGGCGCGGGCGCGGCCGCCGTCACCCGAACGCCGCACGGCGGGGCGGGCCGCCATCCCACCGGACCCCCTCCGATGGCCGACCGGGGCCGCGGGGGCTTGCATGGAGGGACCGAGCCCCACGGATCCGGGAGGGTGCCATGTACGAGATGTGGGCCGAGCACGATCCGGCGGTGGACCCGCCGGCCCTGGTCTGGCATGTGGTGGCGAAGGAGGACGCCTCGAAGTCGCTCTGCGGCCGGTTCCTGGAACCGGGTCAGCGGGTCGTCCCGGGCGGCTCCGACGGGCAGGCCGTCCTGCCGGACAGCTACTGCGACCCCTGCCTCGTCACCGTGCGGGAGAGCATGGCGGCGAGCTCCCACTGAGCGCGCCCGGCTGACGGGCGGGCAGGGCGGCCGGTCGGCAGGCCCGCCGGCAGGCCTGCCGGTGGGCTCCCTGCCCGCCCTGCCCACCCGTCAGCGGGCCGCGGACTCCACCGCGTTCCACCGCGATTCATCGTGTTCCACCGCGTTCCGGCATGTTCCGTCAGGTCAGGAAGCCCGCGGGCCGCCGTCGTCCGGGAGCCCGCGCCGTGGCCCCGGCCGGCACCGGGCGGCGCGACCGGCGCCGTCGGGGAACTCCCCGGCCCCGCCCCGGCTGCAGGCCCGCCCGGGTGCCGGCGCGCCTCCCACCGGGGCGGGCCTGCGGCCGGGCGCCGCACCGCCCCGAGCCGGCGGCGGCGCGGCCTCCGGGTCGCCGCCGCGCGCCGCCGCACGGGCGGCGGCCGGGGCCTGGCGCTGCGGCCGCTCCACGGTCCCGGCGGGGGGCTGTCCGCCTGCGTTCGCACGGCGATCCGTCCCTGGCTATTGACTCGGATTCCAACAGTGGCGATTCTCGTCACACCGAGTACGCGGGACATGACAGTCGATCCGGCGGGGTTCTCGCGCTCCGAGCGGACGGCCCTTCGACCGCGTCGTCCGCTCGTCCGGAACTGAGTGGTGACCATGACCCGACTCCCCCACGCCCGGCCAAGAATCGTCACCCTGCTGATCGCGCTCCTCGCCCTCGCCGCCGCGATGCTCGCCTCGCCCGCCCCCGGGGCGGCGAGCGGGGCCGGCTGGTGGGACCCCGTCTCCCGCCCGACACCCGATTCCCGGATCGACGTCACCGGCGAGCCCTTCCGGGGCACCGACGCCCAGGGCAAGGTCCGCGGATTCGTCGACGCCCACGACCACCTGATGGCCAACGAGGCCTTCGGCGGCCGCCTCATCTGCGGCCGGTCCTTCTCGGAGGCCGGCGTCGCGGACGCCCTCAAGGACTGTCCCGAGCACTACCCCGACGGATCGCTCGCCATCTTCGACTTCCTCACCAACGGCGGCGACGGCCGCCACGACCCGAACGGCTGGCCGACCTTCGCCGACTGGCCGGCCCACGACTCGCTGACGCACCAGCAGAACTACTACGCCTGGGTCGAACGCGCGTGGCGCGGCGGCCAGCGGGTCCTCGTCAACGACCTCGTCACCAACGGGGTGATCTGCTCGGTCTACTTCTTCAAGGACCGCAGCTGCGACGAGATGACCTCCATCCGGCTCCAGGCGCAGAAGACCTACGACCTCCAGGCCTACGTCGACCGGATGTACGGCGGGCCGGGCAAGGGCTGGTTCCGGATCGTCACCGACAGCGCGCAGGCCCGCGAGGTGGTCCGCCAGGGCAAACTGGCCGTCGTCCTCGGCGTGGAGACCTCCGAGCCGTTCGGCTGCAAGCAGATCCTGGACGTCGCCCAGTGCAGCCGCGACGACATCGACCGCGGTCTGGACGAGCTGCACCGGCTCGGCGTGCGCAGCATGTTCCTCTGCCACAAGTTCGACAACGCGCTGTGCGGGGTGCGCTTCGACGAGGGCGGCCTCGGGGCGGCGGTCAACGCCGGCCAGTTCCTGTCGACCGGCACCTTCTGGCAGACCGAGCGGTGCGCCGGTCCGCAGCACGACAACCCGATCGGCCTCGCGCCGACGCCGGCCGCCGTCCAGCAGCAGCTGCCCCCGGGGGTGGCGGTCCCCTCGTACGCCGGGGACGCCCAGTGCAACACCCGCGGCCTGACCGAGCTCGGCGAGTACGCCGTGCGCGGTCTGATGAAACGCAAGATGATGCTGGAGATCGACCACATGGGCGTCAAGGCGGCCGGCCGCGCCTTCGACATCCTGGAGTCGCAGTCGTACCCGGGCGTCATCTCCTCGCACAGCTGGATGGACCTCGACTGGACCGAGCGGGTCTACCGGCTCGGCGGCTTCGTCGCCCAGTACATGCACGGCGCCGAGGCGTTCAGCGCGGAGGCGAAGCGCACCGACGCGCTGCGCGACAAGTACCGCGTCGGATACGGCTACGGCACCGACATGAACGGCGTCGGCGGCTGGCCCGGCCCGCGCGGTGCCGACACCGCCAACCCGGTGCGCTACCCGTTCCGCAGCGCGGACGGCGGCTCCCTGATCGACCGGCAGACCACCGGCAGCCGCACCTGGGACCTCAACACCGACGGCGCCGCGCACTACGGCCTCGTCCCGGACTGGCTGGAGGACATCCGGCTGGTCGGCGGCCAGGACGTGGTGGACGACCTCTTCCGGGGTGCGGAGTCCTACCTCACCACCTGGGGTGCGGCCGAGCAGCACCGGGCCTCGGTGAACCTGGCCGCGGGCGTGCCCGCCGCCGCCAGCTCCTCCGAGTGGAACCCGTTCACCAGCTACGCGCCCGGCCGGGCCGTGGACGGCAGCACGGCCACCCGCTGGGCGAGCGACTGGAGCGACGACCAGTGGCTGCGAATCGACCTCGGCGCCACCGCCCTGGTCGGACGGGTCACCCTGGACTGGGAGCGCGCGTACGGCCGGGCCTACCGCATCGAGGTGTCCGCCGACGGCGCGGACTGGCAGCCGGTGTGGTCCACCGCCGGCGGCGACGGCGGGCTGGACACGGCACGATTCGCGGGTGTCCCGGCCCGCTACGTCCGCGTCCACGGCCTGCAGCGCGGTACCTCCTGGGGGTACTCGCTGCACGAGGTGGGCGTCTACAGCACCTGACGGCCCCGGTCACGGTCACCCTCCGGCGTCCGGCGCGCCGCCGGAGAGTGGCCGTGCCGTGCCGCCCGGGAGGCCGCGGCCGGCCCCGCCGCGGTGCGCCGGGCGGGCGGCGCGGCCCGCCGCGGGAGTGCACGGTGTAGTCGGACGGCCACGTGTCGTAGGTCTCATCGGCGCCCCGGACAGGTTCGTTCCCGTCCCGATGTGGTGGGATGTGCCCCGTCACCAGGTGATGGCCACTGACGGGGGTGCGCGTTGAGGAGTGGACGACTGTTCGGGCTCGGGCCGGACACGGGTGCGGCGGAGCTCGCCGCCGCGGGGCTGATCCGGCTGGCGGCGGAGGAGCAGCGGGAGCGAAGGGGCGGCGCGGCCGGCACCCGGTCCTGGCTGTGGCAGGTGCGGGCGGCGTCGTTCGCGGACAGCTGGCTGGCCTTCGCCGACCCGGCGGCCCCCGGTCTGCGGGTGCCGGCGGAAGCGGTCCTGCGGTCGGTCGTGCGGCGGGCCGCGGAGCTGGTCCTGCGGGCCCACCAGGGCGACGGTCCGGCGGCGCTGGAGCGGCTGGGCCTGGAGTCGGCCGAGGCCCGTGAGCGGGCCCGGCGGGACGACGCCTCCCATCCGGCCGAGCCCGACGCCTTCGCGCTGGTCTGGCACGGCGTCCAGGCGGCGGCCGTCGGCATCGGGCCCGGCGCGGAGGACGACGCGGAGGACGGCGCGGAGGACGACGCGGAGGACGGCGCGGCGGGCCGCGAGGACGTCCACGGCACGCGGATGGCGGAGCGGTTCGAGGCGTACGTCCGCGAGCACCACCGCCGCCAGGACACCCTCGCGCTCACCCTGGCCTGCGCCCGGATCGCCGCGACCGCGCTGACGGAGCTCAGCGACGGCGACGCGGGCCGGACCGCCGCCCTCCTCGACGAGCACACGGCCCGGCACCTGCGGCCCACCGGCCCCGCTCCGCTCTGGGTACCGGGCCGCCCCGGCCAGCTCACCGGCTGAACCGGTCGGGCCGGTCGGGCCGGTCGGGCCGGTCGACGGTGGGCGCGGCGGGCCGATCGCACGGTCCCGCGGCCACCCGCCGCGGGCCGCCCGCCGTGACGCGCCAGGAGTGACGCGCCGGCAGTGGAGCGCCCGTCGGGCAGCTGCCCGGGAGCAACCGTCCCGGCGCCGCCCGCCCTGCGGCGCCCCACCCGACGCCGCCCCGCCCTGCGGCGCCCGTCACCCGCCGGCGCCGGGCACCCCGTCGAGGAGGCGCGCCAGGGCGTCGTCGCGGAGCACGTACCGGACGACCCGGCCCTCCTTCACCGAGTCGACGGCCCCGTGCGCTCGCAGCAGGCGCAGGTTCTGCGAGACGGCGGTCGCGCTCACGCCGCAGGCGAGGGCGAGGTCGGAGACCGGGATCGGTCCGGCCGCGCGCAGGGCCACCAGGAGGGCGAGCCGCCCCGGTTCGGCCAGCAGCGAGTACCGGGCGGCCGCCCGCCGCAGCCCGTCCCGGTCGGCCACGGCCGCGGCCGCCGCGCGTGCCGCGGCGTCGTCGATCGCCCGTCCCACCCCGCCCCCCAGTGTCGTACGCATGCCGCCACGTTGCGTTATTGCAACATATGCGCAACTGCGCAGCCTTGTCGAGAAGAGCGGGCTGCCCCTACGGTGGTCCCCGCCGTGGTGTTCGGGAAGACCGGTGACGCCCCCTCGGGGCCAGTCCGGAGCGGCCCTCGCCACTGTGAACGGGGAGTGTCCCTGCCGGGTCCGCGCACGCGGGCAGTCACCGGTGCCGCGCGGCGCCGGGAAGACGAGACAGGGGCACGCTCGGCCCTGCCCGGACGCGGACGGGGCCGTCCACCCAGAGCCAGGAGACCGGCCACGGCGTGCACGACTCCCCCGACCTCACCCGGGGGTGCCCCCCATCGAGGAGCTGGAGAGGCTGCCCACCCATGTCCCTGACCAATGAGTCCCCCGGAACGACACTCCCCCTGCCGCCCCGCTGGCAGCGGCGGGACACCGTCCGCACCGCGATCCTGCTCGGCGTCATCGCCGCCATGCACGTCGTCGCCTTCGGCACGCTGTTCCTGCTGGTCGCGCCCAACGACTACACCGTCGGCACCCAGGTCTTCGGCGTCGGACTCGGCGTCACCGCCTACACCCTCGGCATGCGGCACGCCTTCGACGCCGACCACATCGCCGCCATCGACAACACCACCCGCAAGCTGATGGCGGACGGGCAGCGCCCGATCTCCGTCGGCTTCTGGTTCGCGCTCGGCCACTCCAGCATCGTCATGGCGATGGCCGCCCTGGTCGCCGGGGGCGCCCGGTTCGCGGGCACGCTGGTCGACGAGGAGTCCAGCGTGCACGGCGCGCTCGGCGTGATCGGCACCAGCGTCTCCGGCACCTTCCTCTACCTGATCGCCGCCCTCAACCTGTTCGCGCTGGCCGGCATCTACAAGGTCTACAAGGCCATGCGGGCCGGGCAGTTCGACGAGCGGCAGCTGGAGAAGCACCTCGACGAGCGCGGCTTCATGAACCGCGTCCTCGGCCGCCTCACCAAGTCCATCACCCGCCCGGGCCAGATGTACCCGCTCGGTGTGCTCTTCGGCCTCGGCTTCGACACCGCGACCGAGGTCGCCCTGATGGTGATGGCCGGCTCCGGCGCCGCCTCGGGCCTGCCCTGGTACGCCATCCTCTGCCTGCCGCTGCTCTTCGCCTGCGGCATGAGCCTGTTCGACACCCTCGACGGCACCTTCATGAACTTCGCCTACCACTGGGCGTTCTCCAACCCGGTGCGCAAGGTCTACTACAACCTCACCATCACCGGCCTGTCCATCGCCGTCGCCTTCCTGATCGGCACCATCGAGCTGGTGAGCGTCCTGCACGAGAAGCTCGACCTCACCGACCCGGTCAGTACCTGGATCGCCGAGATCAGCCTCGACAACGTCGGCTACGTCATCGTCGGACTGTTCGTCGTCGTCTGGGCCTGCGCGCTCGGCTACTGGCGCATCAGCAACGTCGAACAGCGCTGGGCCGCCCGGGTCGAGAAGACCGGCTGACCCGAGCGCTCCGAACGGCCGCCGCGCCCCCGGGCCGCCACCGCACGGTGGCCCGGGGGCGCGGCGCTGCCGCCCGGCGGTCCGTCAGGAACCGCCCGGACGGGCGTCGGCGCGGACGGGGTAGGGCACGAAGGTGCTGGCGTGCTCGTCGACGACGAGGGGCCGACCGATCGGCGGGGCGGAGCGCTGGGCGCAGGCCGGGCGCTCGCAGACCTTGCAGCCGAGGCCGATCGGGGTCGCGGCCGCCTGGTCCGCGAGGTCCAGCCCCGCCGAGTACACCAGCCGGTGGGCGTGGCGCAGTTCGCAGCCGAGGCCGATGGCGAAGGTCTTGCCGGGACGCCCCCAGCCGCCGGGCGAGCGGGTGAGCGCGCGGGCCGTCCACAGGTGGCGCTGCCCGTCCGGCATGGCGGCGACCTGGACGTGGACGCGGCCGGGCGAGGCGAAGGCCTCGTAGACGTTCCACAGCGGGCAGGTGCCGCCGGTCCGGGAGAAGTGGAAGCCGGTGGCGGACTGCCGCTTGGAGACGTTGCCGGCCCGGTCGACCCGGACGAAGGAGAACGGCACTCCGCGCAGCCGGGGCCGCTGCAGGGTGCTGAGCCGGTGGCAGACCGTCTCGTAGCCGACCCCGAAGTGGTCCGCGAGGTGCTCGATGTCGTAGCGGGCGGACTCGGCCTCGGCGTGGAAGGCCGGGTACGGCAGCACGAGCGCGGCGGCGAAGTAGTTGGCCAGGCCGATCCGGGTCAGCGACCACGCGGTGGAGTCCACCGGGCTGTCCTGGGCGGCGAGTTCGGAGAGCAGCGCGTCGTGCTCCAGGTAACCGAGCTGGGTGGCCATCCGGAAGGCCTGCTGGCCCGGGCGCAGCCGGTCGGACAGCCGCAGCACCCGGGCCCGCGGGTCGTACGCGTGGAGGCGTTCGCCCCCGGCGTCCGGGCGCTCTCCCCCGACGGCCACGCGGACGCCGTGCCGGTCGGCCAGCCGCTCGGCCAGCGCGGACCTGACGCCGCCCCGGCGCAGTCCGACGGCCGCGGCCAGCGCCTCGGCGGCGGTGTCGAGTTCGTCGACGTAGTTGCGGCGGCGGTAGAAGAACTCGCGGACCTCCTCGTGCGGGGTGCGCACGGAGTCCAGGGCGCGGCCGCGGTCCCCGGCGAGGACGGCGAGCTGCTCGGCGGTGTCCCGGCGGCTGCGGCCGAGGTCGGTCAGGACCCGGGCGACGGCGGGCAGCCGGGTTGCGAGGTCGTCGAGGTCGCCGGGGGTGAGGCGGCCGGCGGCGATCTCCTCGCCGAGGGCCTCGCGCAGTTCGGCGGTGAGCCGGGCGGTGTCGGGCGGGGCGAAGTAGCCGGCGTCGACGCCGAAGGCCTCGGTGAGCCTGAGCAGCACCGGGACGGTGAGCGGGCGGGCGTCGTGCTCCAGCTGGTTGAGGTAGCTGGGCGAGAGGTCGAGCAGCCGGGCCAGTGCGGCCTGGCTGAGGCCGCGCTCCTCCCGCAGGCGGCGCAGCCGCGCGCCGGCGAAGGTCCTTGCCATCGAGCCGTCTCCCGTCGCCGCCGTCCCGCCGGGTGTCGCGCGCGGTGCGCCCCCGGGTGCCCCGCGAGGTCGCCGCCGGGTGCCCCGCAGCATAGCCCGGGAGATCCGGCCGCACCCTTCGCAACCTTCGCCGATCGGCGCCGGGTGATTCGCAGAAGTTGGCAGCCGTCCACCGGTGACGGACACCCGCCGGGCCTGCCAGAGTCGGTCCTGCGGCCGGACGGCGCGTCACAACAGCGCCCCCACCAGGTGGTTTCTGCCCGGCGGTGGGGCCGAGGGCGACCACGTCCCGGCAGTTCCGCTGCCCGCCCCGGCGCCCCCGGCCGCACCTCACCTCGCCAGGTGAGCCCGCTCACACCCTTCGCAACGAGCACCCCCGGGAGCGGATCATGACCCAGTCGGTTCGGCAGCAGCAGGAGCAGCAGGCGGCGGAGCTGGCCGCCCGGTGGGCGTCCGACCCGCGGTGGTCCGGCGTCGAGCGCAGCTACCCGGCGGCGGACGTGGTGCGGCTGTCCGGGACGGTACGGGAGGAGCACACGCTGGCCCGGCGCGGAGCCGAGCGGCTCTGGCGCCAACTGCACGAGCAGGACTACGTCCACGCGCTGGGCGCGCTGACCGGCGGCCAGGCCGTGCAGATGGTGAAGGCCGGCCTGCAGGCGATCTACCTGTCGGGCTGGCAGGTCGCCGCCGACGCCAACCAGGCCGGGCAGACCTACCCGGACCAGAGCCTCTACCCCGCCAACTCGGTGCCGCAGGTGGTGCGCCGGATCAACAACGCGCTGCTGCGGGCCGACGGGATCGACGCCGCCGAGGGCAACGACGGCCCGGACTGGCTGGTGCCGATCGTCGCCGACGCCGAGGCCGGGTTCGGCGGCCCGCTGAACGCCTTCGAACTCACCAAGGGCATGATCGCGGCCGGCGCGGCGGGCATCCACTACGAGGACCAGCTCGCCTCCGAGAAGAAGTGCGGCCACCTCGGCGGCAAGGTGCTCGTCCCCACCGCCCAGCACGTCCGCACCCTCAACTCCGCCCGCCTGGCAGCCGACATCGCCGACGTGCCGACCGTGATCGTGGCCCGCACCGACGCGCTCGCCGCCAACCTGCTGACCACCGACGTCGACGAGCGCGACGCCCGGTTCTGCACCGGAGAACGCACCGCCGAGGGCTTCTACCGGGTCGAGCCGGGCATGGCCCCGGTGATCTCGCGCGGTCTGGCCTTCGCCCCGTACGCCGACCTGCTCTGGGTGGAGACCGGCACCCCGGACCTGGCCCAGGCCCGGGAGTTCGCCGAGGCCGTCAAGGCCGAGTACCCGGACAAGATGCTCGCCTACAACTGCTCGCCGTCCTTCAACTGGAAGGCGGCCCTGGACGACGACCGGATCGCCAAGTTCCAGCGCGAGCTGGGCGCGATGGGCTACCGGTTCCAGTTCATCACCCTGGCCGGCTTCCACGCGCTCAACCACTCGATGTTCCAGCTCGCCCGCGGCTACGCCGAGCACGGCATGACCGCCTACGTCGACCTCCAGGAGGCCGAGTTCGCCGCCGTGCCGGACGGCTACACCGCGGTGAAGCACCAACGCGAGGTCGGCACCGGCTACTTCGACCTGGTCTCCACCGCCCTCAACCCCGACGCCGCGACCCTCGCCCTGACCGGCTCCACCGAGGCCGAGCAGTTCCACTGAGCCGCCCCCGGCGGCCGGCACCACCGGAGCCAGGGGAGCTCCCCGGCCGCCGCCCACCCCGCCCGGGGCCTCGTCGAGGGACGAGGCCCCGGGCCCCGCCCGCCTGCTTCCTGGAGAACCGGATGACCCTGACCAGCCGGCACCTGACCAGCCGAGACCTCAGCAATCGGATCGAGATCCTCGGCGCGCACGAGCCGCGGTTCGACGAGATCCTCACCCCCGAGGCCCTGGCCTTCCTGGCCCGCCTCGACGAGGCGTTCGCGGACCGCCGCGCCGACCTGCTCGCCGAGCGCGGACGCCGCGCCGCCGCCCTCGCCGCGGGCGGCACCCTGGACTTCCTCCCGCACACCCGCGCCGTGCGCGAGGACCCCACCTGGCGGGTCGCCGGCGCCGGGCCCGGGCTGCACGACCGCCGGGTGGAGATCACCGGCCCGCCCGAGCGCCGGATGACCGTCAACGCGCTCAACTCCGGTGCCAGGGTGTGGCTCGCCGACTTCGAGGACGCCACCTCGCCCACCTGGCACAACATCGTCTCCGGCCAGCTGAACCTGCTCGACGCGACCGAGCGCCGGATCGACGAGACCACGCCGGACGGCCGCCGGTACCGGGTCGGCGACACGCCCGCCACCGTCGTGGTCCGCCCGCGCGGCTGGCACCTCGACGAGCACCACCTGCGGATCGACGGCCGCCCGCTGCCCGCCGCGCTGGTCGACTTCGGTCTCTACCTCTTCCACTGCGGCAGGCGCCGGACCGAGGCCGGCAGCGGCCCCTACTTCTACCTGCCCAAGCTGGAGAACCACCTCGAAGCACGGCTCTGGAACGACGTCTTCACCTTCGCCCAGGCCGAGTTGGGGATCCCGCACGGCACCGTGCGGGCCACCGTCCTGATCGAGACGATCACCGCCGCGTTCGAGATGGACGAGATCCTCTACGAGCTGCGCGAGCACGCGGCCGGGCTCAACGCCGGCCGCTGGGACTACCTGTTCAGCCTGATCAAGAACTTCGCCCGGCACGGCCCGAGGTTCGTCCTGCCCGACCGCGCCAACCTCACGATGACGCAGCCCTTCATGCGCGCCTACACCGACCTGCTGGTCCGCACCTGCCACCGGCGGGGCGCGCACGCCATCGGCGGGATGGCCGCCGCGGTCCCGCAGCGCGACCCCGGGGCCAACGAGGTCGCCCTCACCAAGGTCCGCATCGACAAGGAACGCGAGGCCCACGACGGCTTCGACGGCTCCTGGGTCGCCCACCCCGCCCTGGTCGCCACCTGCCGCACCGCGTTCGACGCCGTCCTCGGTGACCGGCCCCACCAGCTGGACCGCACCCACGAGGACGTCGAGGTCACCGCCGCCGACCTGCTCGCCGTCCAGCGCCTCTCCACCGGCCTGCCGACCGAACGGGGGCTGCGCTCCAACGTCGCCGTCGCGCTGCGCTACCTCACCGCCTGGCTCGGCGGCACCGGCGCCGTCGCCGTCTTCGGTCTGATGGAGGACGTCGCCACCGCCGAGATCGCCCGCTGCCAGCTCTGGCAGTGGCAGCACCACTGCTCCCGGCTCACCGGCGGCTCGCTCGCCACCCCCGGCATGGTCCGGCGGCTCATCGACGCCGAGCGGGCCGCCCTGCTCGGCGAGGGCGCCGACCCGGTCCTGATCGACGACGCGGTGCGGATCCTGGAGGAGACCGCCCTCGGCGCGGAGCTGCCCGCCTTCCTCACCACCGACGCCTACGCCCGCCACCTGGTCCGCACGGCCGCGCCGTCGGCCCGCTAGAGAGGCCCACCCCATGAACGAGATCCGCCGGGTCGCCGTCGTCGGCGCCGGCCAGATGGGCTCCGGCATCGCCGAGGTCTTCGCGCGCGCCGGGCTCGACACCGTCGTCTGCGAGCGGGGGCCGGACGCGCTGCGCGCCGCCCGCGCCCGGATCGACCGCTCCCTGCACCACGCCGTGGACCGCGGCCGGCTGAGCACCACCGGGCGCGAGGACGCCTGGGCCCACCTGCTGTTCGCCGACGACCCGGAGGCGCTGGCCGACCGTCAACTGGTCGTCGAGGCCGTGGTGGAGGACGAGGCGGTGAAGACGGACGTGCTGGCCACCCTGGACAAGGTGCTCGCCGACGAACAGGCCGTCCTCGCCACCAACACCTCCGCCATCCCCGTCACCCGGCTCGGCATCGCCACCGGCCGCGCCTCGCACGTCCTCGGCCTGCACTTCTTCAACCCCGCGCCGGTGATGCCGCTGGTGGAGCTGGTCTCCTCGCTGCACACCGACCACACGGTCCTCAACCGGGTCGAGGGCTTCGTCCGGGACACCCTCGGCAAGCAGGTCGTCCGCTCGCGCGACCGCGCCGGCTTCGTCGTCAACGCCCTCCTCGTCCCCTACCTGCTGTCGGCGATCCGGATGGCCGAGGCCGGCCACGCCACCGCGGCCGACATCGACTCCGGCATGGTGCACGGCTGCGCCCACCCGATGGGCCCGCTCCGGCTCGCCGACCTCATCGGCCTGGACACCGTGCAGGCCATCGCCGAGTCGCTGTACGCCGAGTACAAGGAACCGCTGTACGCGCCCCCGCCGCTGCTCGCCCGGATGGTCGAGGCCGGACTGCTCGGCCGCAAGGCCGGACGCGGCTTCTACCCCTACCGGGACCGCTGAACCCGCCGGTCCCGACCCGGCGTCCCCTCCCCGGCGTGCACGGTCCGGCATGCCCGACCCGGCATGCCCGACCCGGCGTGCCCAACCCCGGTACACCGGTGCCCCGGCCTCCGTCGCGGAGGGCCGGGGCACCGGCACGACGGCCCGCGGGTCAGGGCGCGGTGATGCCCGGCTGGGCACCCGCCCCGAAGGACCAGCCCTCGACCTCGCCGGGGGCCGGGTTGTAGCTGCCCGCGCCCAGGTTGCTGTACGACCAGGGGCCGCCGTGCGGCGCGTGCCAGTACGACCAGTAGGCGCTGCCGGTCGGGTTGGTGCAGGTCGCCGGCAGTGCGTTGATCTTGCAGACGAAGCCCGGGAAGCGCGGGTGGAAGGCGTACGAGAACCCGGCGCCGGTCAGCGCGGCGAGGCCGCTGGCCGGGTCGCCGGGGGCGCAGCCGGTCTCGATCCCGCCGCCGAGCGCGGTGAAGTCGACGACCACGGTGACCCCGGAGGTGCCGGAGCACGCGGCGGCCCGGGCCGGCGGGGCGGCGGCGGTGGAGACGCCGAGCAGACCGGCGGTCAGGGCCGCGGCGGCGGCGACCGCGGCGAACGCGCGGCGGGACGGGCGGTGGGACGGGCGGCGGGACATCCGGGTGTCGTTCATCGCGGTGCTCCTCGCGGTCACTGGGCGGCGGCCGGGCAGGCCAGGACGGGGGCGGCCGGGCGGGCGCCCTGCGCGGACAGCCCGGCCAGGTTCGCGCCGGAGAGCCCCAGCACGGCCTGGGCGGTGGCCCGGGTGGCGGTCGCGGGGTTGAAGCCGCTCGCGTCGTAGGCGACGGCGCCGCGGACGGCCGGGGCCGCCGAGCAGCCCTGCTGGAACTTGACCAGGCTGCTCCAGCCCTTGAGCCCGGACACGATCCGGCCGTTGGAGAGCAGCGCCGAGGTCGCCAGACCGGTGCTGTTGGCGTTGGAGGCGGCCGCGCCGGCCGCGGCGAAACCGCCGTCCGTGTTCTGGTGGGCCGTCAGCCAGTCCAGGCCCGCCTTGGCCTTCGCG
Organism: Kitasatospora sp. NPDC042419; assembly: GCF_056437345.1. Taxonomy (NCBI): domain Bacteria; kingdom Bacillati; phylum Actinomycetota; class Actinomycetes; order Kitasatosporales; family Streptomycetaceae; genus Kitasatospora; species Kitasatospora sp. NPDC042419. The sequence goes on along the minus strand of NZ_JBWKAW010000040.1, from coordinate 48,167 downwards.
TGGCGGCCGGTCGCCGCCAGGGCCTGGACGGCGAGCGCGGTGGCGTCGGTGTCGCCGGTGCAGGCCGCCTGGCCGAAGGCGACCGGGAAGCCGCCGTCGGTGCACTGGGCGGCGGCCAGGAAGTCGACGGCGGCGGCGGGCGCCCCGCCGGGGGTGCGCTGGAGCGCGATCAGCGCGAGCGACTGGCCGAAGGCGTTGCTGTAGTCGCCCCACTGGGAGCGGTCCGAGAACCGGCCGGACGGGGCCTGGAGGGAGCGCAGCCGGGCCGGCAGGTCGACGCCGCCGAACGCCGCCGGGTCGGTGCCGCGCACCTCGGCGGCCAGCAGCAGCTTGGCGGTGGCGCCGGCGTAGGCCTCGGTGGTGCCGTCGCCCAGGTAGCCGGCGAGGATCTCCGGCTTCGCGAGCCAAGCGGTGGCCTTCGCGGCCGCCTGGTCGGAGCTGCGGGCGGCGGCGAAGGCGAGGACGGCGTCGATGGTCAGGCCCTGGTCGGGGTAGGCGGTGCCGTCGAAGACCGACTCGAAGTGGTCCCCGTCGACCAGCTGGCGGGCCAGCCAGCCGGCCGCGGCGGCGTCCGGGCGGAAGGTCGCGGCGGCGTCCCCGGAGGCGGGAGCGGCCGGGGCGGCGGAGGCGGCGGACGCCGGGAGCACGGCGGTCAGGACGAGGGCGGGTATCGCGAGCAGGCCGAGGGAGCGGCGGCGGAGCACGGGCATCAGAGGCCTTTCCGGGCCCGGGCACACGGATCCCCACCGGCCGCCGGCACGGCACCGGACAGCCTCGGAGCTCCGGCCCGCAGACCACGACGGGAGGAGGGAACACACCTCCGCCGACGGGTACTCGGGCTCGCCGCCGACAGCCGTCGGAGGCCTACCGTTGCGGGTCAGCGCCGGATTCGAACCGGACTTCCCCCGACGGCGGAGTCGAACAATGACGGCTCATCATGGCGTCCGCCCGGAGAGGGGTCAAGGCCTGGACCCGGGGTGACCTGGCGAACCGTCACCGGCCGCCGCGCATCCTCGACCACCGAACGGGCCGACGGACGGCTCCTCGCGGACGGCTCCCCGCGGACGGGCTCGGCACGGCCGGCGTGGCCGCGATCCACCTCGGCGCCGGACAGCGCGACGTGGTCCGACCGCTGCCGTCCCCCACCGGCCTGCTGCCGCCGCTCGCGGCCCCCACCGCGGCCGGGGCGGCTACGGCTCCATGAAGAACCAGCTCATCGGCAGCATCCTGAAGGTGGCGTCCTCCTTCGCCGAGGCCGGATTGACGCCGAGGGATTCGACGTAGAGGTGATAGTCGCGATGCCGGATCCACCGGTCGCGGAAGTTGAACGACTGGAAGGAGATCCAGCCGGCGTCCAGGTTCCCGGCCTTTCCGGCACGGACGAGGAAGGTCGAATCGTCCGAGAAGAGGTCGGGGGCCGAAGCACCGTCCCAAGCCTCAAGGTTGAGCCGGAAGTTCCGATGCCGCAGGACGTGGCCGCCCTCCTCCGGACGGACGGAGTGGAAACGGATCGTCGGTACGGTGTCGGCACCGTCGATCGCGCTACCGCGCTCCAGGCCGAAGACGAAGCGGGACTTCCTGGCCGGATCGAACGGACTCAGTTCTCCTTCGGAGTTGTGGGACTCGATGAACCTGTCCTGACGGTTGAAGGACTGAAGCACCACCGTCTCGGCCATTTCGGACCCTCCGATCAACCAACCGGTGTCGGCTCCCCGCGCTGTGCGCGGTGGTGCGGGGTGCCCCGGGCCCACCGCGAGCGACCGCCGGGCGTCAGAAGAAGTGGACCACCCTCAGCCGGAAGCGGGCCTGCACCGCGATGCCGGCGGACTCGTTCGCGAAGGTCACGTCCCGGTGCAGGGCCACGTCGGGCTGGGTGACGTCGGCACTGGAGACCGTCCCGAAGGACTCCCCCAGGGACAGCGGCGCGATGTCCTCCGCGAACAGCTCCCCGCCGAAGTCGAGGAAGTAGCCGAAGTACTTCGGCTCCGTGGGGTCGAGGTTCTCGCCGATCGACAGGGCGATCCGCATGCCCGCGTCGACGGGCGCGGACTCGCCCTCGTAGAGCCGGAGCGGGCCCTCCGGGAAGGTGAAGACGTCGTTCCGCGCCATCTCGACGGCCGTGACGGCTCCACCGGACAGCAGGACCTTGTTGTAGGTGACTCCCCGGAGCACGCCCGACACGTCCACGTAGTCGTCGGATCCGAACCCGCCGGACTCGGCGTAGAGCTCCTCCAGGACCACCTCGACGAGTTTCGCCATCGGGGACCTCCGTCCGCCTCGCTCCACCCGGCCCCGGGGGCAGGCGCCCGCCGGGGCGGAGGCTCCTCCCCAGGATCCCAGCCGTGGAGCGGCCCCGCATGCCGGGCGAGGTGCCCGTCCCGCGGGGCCGCGGTGGTGGCGGGACGGCCTGCGGCGCCCCGGCGTGGCGTCAGCGCTTGACGATCCGGTCCAGGACGTCGGCGAGGCGGGCCTTGACCGCGTCGCGGTGGTGCAGCGGCTGCGGCGCCGAATCGGCGTCCGGCCGCACGCCCCGGTCCGCGAGGACGTAGAGCAGGCGCAGCGTGCGCAGGCAGTTGGTGAGGTGGGCGGGCACCGGCACGCGGATGCGGTCGGCGCCGAAGCGGTCGGCGAGCGGATCCAGCCAGGCGGTCGCGTCGCGCTCGCCCAGGTCGTTCCGGGTGAGGACCCGCGCGACCGCCCGCGCCAGGCGGTCGTCCTCCAGCTGGTCGAAGACGTGGGCGGTGGGTGCCGTCAGCCGCGCGGCGGCGAGGTCCAGCATCCGGACCGGCGGGACCTCCGCGTGGCACCCGAAGCGGCCGAGCAGGTCGGCGCCGTGGGCGACGGCGTGGAGCCAGCCGAGCTTCTCGTCGTGGCCGCGCAGGTCGGTCTCCCGCGGGTACCAGCGCTCGAACGCGGCCACCCAGTCCGCGCGGAAGTCCCCGTTGGCCACGAGCATGTCGAGTACGAGGGGCGCGAAGGTGCGGGCCTGGACCTGCGGGTCGAGGAAGCGGGCGGCCATCTCGTCCCCGAGCGCGAGGCGGCCGGGGGCGTCGATCACGCCGCGGGCTATCCAGGTGTCGAGGACGGTGTAGGCGGCTCCGTCCCGGACCAGCGGGTCGGGGTCCGCCAGGGCGCCGGAGAGTCCCCGCACCAGTTCGCCGAGCGGGCGGTCGGTGGGCACGGCGCAGTCGGCGGCCTCGATGCTGTTCCAGTCGATCACGGCGGGCAGGATAGCGCCGTACCGCCGTACCGCGCCGGGAATTTCCGCCGCGCGGGCGGGCCGGTGAGGCAGGCCGAGACCACCTGCTCCTGCTGCGGGTCGCGGTCCGGCGTCCGGGCCGGCCCCGGGGACAGGGGGGCGCGATCCGCTGACGTTCGAGGCAGGCGTTGACGAGGGCGGTGAGGTCGGCGAGCGCGGCGCTCTCGGTGCGGGTCGGCGCCTCCAGCACCACCGGGGACGTGCAGCGCACGCCGGGGGCGCGGTCGTCGGCGACCCGCAGCTGTGGCCGCCCGGCGGGGTCGTCGGCGACGGTCGCCTCGATGCCGAGCACCGACCGCAGGCAGTCGGCCTGCTTCCGCAGGGTCTCCTCCCGGGCGCCGCGCTCGGCGGGGGTGAGCCGGAACGGGCCCACGGCCCGGGCGTCGATGCGGTCGCCGGGAGCGCCGGGCAGCATGGCGATGTCGACGGAGAGCGGGTCGATGGTGGTGACGGGCGTACGGGGCAGGGCGGTCCGGTCGACGGTGCCGCTCCGGGTGTCCGCCGGGCGCGGCCCGGTCGGCGTCGCCGCCGTGGCGGGCACGGGCGGCGGGACGGGCGAGGGCGGGGAGCCGACGGGACGGGCTCAGCCGACGGTTTCGTCGCCCGGGGGCCGGCGGCGGAGGGCGTCCTGGGAGTCGACGTACTTGAGCATCAGCCGGGCGAACTCCAGGCGCTCCCGCTCGCTCCAGTCGGCGGTGATGTACTCGAAGGCCGAGCGCTGGTGGCGGCCGAAGCGGGCCATCAGTTCGCGGCCCTCGGGGCTGAGGTGGAGGACGGTCCGCCGGCCGTCCTGCTGGGAGGCCGCGCGGACCAGGTAGCCGGCCGAGATACAGTCGGAGACCATCCGGCTGGCCACCGACGGGTCCACGGCAAGGTGCCGGGCGATCGCGCCGACGGTGACCTCGCCCGCGTCGGACCGCGGCTCCGACGCGGGCCCGGCGGCCTCCTGTTCGGCGTCCAGGACGATCCTGAGCACCAGGGTGCGGCTCAGGTCCTTCTGGGAGATCGGGTTCTCGACCTCCAGGAGCGAGGAGCGCCGCAGCTTCCCGAAGGCCGGGCCCACCGCGTCCAGCAGCTCGTCAGCCGTCTTCGGCTCGTGCTTCGTCATGCCCGCCATCGTACAGATATGGATGACTGACCGAAGAGATGTGTTGACTCGCAAATATGTGCATGGCAACATGCATATGTCTTCACGCAACGAACGGAGCAGTTCCCATGACCATCCTCGTCACCGGCGCCCGCGGCAAGGTCGGCCGCGCAGTCGTCGACCGCCTGCACTCCACCGGGCTCACCGTCCGGGCCGCCAGCGCCGACCCCGCCCGCCTCACCGTCCCGATCGGCACCGAGGTCGCCGAAGTGGCCCTCGACCGGCCCGAGACCTTCGACGCCGCACTCCGCGGCGTCCGCCAGGTCTTCCTCTACCCCCAGCCCGCCGGCATCCACGACCTGGTCAAGGCCGCCGAGGCCGCGGGCGTCGAGCACGTCGTCCTGCTCTCCTCCTCCTCGGTCCTCGGACCCGACGCCGAGCACGACCCGCTGGCGAGCCACAGCCTCCAGGTCGAGCGGGCCCTCGCCGACTCCGACCTCACCTGCACGTTCCTGCGCCCCGACGCCTTCGCCAGCAACGCGCTCGGCTGGGCGTGGCCCATCGGCCGGTCGATGCCGGTCCGGCTCGCCTACCCGGACGCCCACATCGCGCCCATCCACCCCGAGGACATCGCCGACATCGCCGCCGAGGCGCTCACCGGCACCACCCTCACCGGCCGCCCGGTCACCCTCACCGGACCCGTGTCGCTCACCTTCCGCGAGCAGCTCGCCGTCCTCGCCGACGCCCTCGGCCGGCCGGTCCCGGTCGAGCGGATCACCCGTGCCGAGGCCGAGGCGGAGATGGGCGCCCACATGCCCGCCCCGATGGTCGCCTCGCTGCTCGACCTCTGGGAGGCCGCCGACCGGCACGGTCCGGCGGTCGTCGCCGACACCACCGAGACCCTCCTCGGCCGCCCCGCCCGCACCTTCGCGCAGTGGGCCCGGGAGAACACCGCCGCCTTCGCCCGGACCTGATCCGGCGGCGGGCGGGCACCCGGGCCTGCGGGCACGCGGCCCGGCCCGGCCCGGCCCGGCCCACCACGAACCCGGATCCCCGACAAACGCAGTGCCGCGCCGCGGGCCGTGGCATCGTGTGTCGTATGTGCGGTCGCTTCGTCTCCACCACCACGCCCGTCGACCTGGTCGCCCTGCTCGGGGAGATGCGCTGGGACCCCGCCGAGGCACTGGCGCCGAACTGGAACGTGGCGCCGACCGACCCGGTGACGGCCGTGCTGGAACGGCTCGACCGGGAGACCGGGGAGCTGGTGCGACAGGTCCGGCCACTGCGGTGGGGGCTGGTGCCGTCCTGGTCGAAGGACGCGTCCGGCGGGGCGCGGATGATCAACGCGCGGTCGGAGACCGTGCACGAGAAGCCGGCCTTCCGGAAGGCGTTCGCGAAACGGCGCTGCGTGATCCCGGCGGACGGCTACTTCGAGTGGCGGCCCGTCCCGGCCGCCGACGGCCGCAAGGCGTACAAGCAGCCGTACTTCCTCACCACCGGGGAGCCGGAGCCGCTGCTGATGGCCGGCCTGTACGAGTTCTGGCGCGACCCGGCCGTACCCGAGGACGACCCGGCCGCGTGGCTGACCACCACGACCATCGTCACCAGGGACGCCACCGACAGCGCCGGCCGCGTCCACGACCGGATGCCGCTGACCATCGCCGCGGCCGACCTCGCGACCTGGCTCGACCCCGCGACCACGGACCCCGACGCCCTGCACCACCTGCTGCACACCCCGGCCGGCGGCGACCTCACGGTCCGCGCCGTCTCCACCGCGGTGAACAACGTCCGCGCCGACGGCCCGCAACTGCTGGACGAGGTACCGGACCCACTGGGCCTCGCGGGCTAGCTAGGGGTTGTCCGCGGCGACCCCGGTCGGTCGTCCGCGGCACGTGACGACGGCGGCGCGGGCGCAGCAGGCCGGAGATTCGGCGTTCGCGCGCACAGCGGCGGACGAGGCGGCGGCAGCCGGTGAGACAGGCCCGGTACGACGCCGAAGGCAAGGCCACACCGCCGGCCGGGCGGCCCGTGCGCCGCCCGGTGGCCGGGGGCGGTGGAGGCGCCGGGACGGGCGCGGGCGCAGCGGTCGGTGTCGGCCTCGTTCAGTAGGCGTATTGACGTGGGCGACCCGCCTCGTTCAGAGTTCACATGTGAACCCATCGGGAGGGGTGTGGTCGTGAAGTTCCTGGCCAGTACGTTGGTTCCCAAGAAGAGCAGGGGCCTGGGAAGCCCGCCGCTCAGCCGGACGGAGCGGTTCGCGGAGCTGATCGATCTCGCGCTGTGGGCCGAGCGGGTGGGGTACGACGCGTTCGGGGTCGGCGAGCGGCACAATCCGGAGCTGCTGTCGGCGTCACCTGCGGTGCTCCTGTCGAACATCGCCGCCCGGACGTCCCGGATCCGCCTCGTCACCACGGTCGCGGTGCTGTCGCTCACCGACCCCGTCCGCTCCGCCGAGGACTACGCCACGCTCGACCACCTCAGCGGAGGACGGCTCGACCTGATCATCGGCAAGGGCGGCGACGCGGTCGCGCCGAGCGTCTTCGGCGTCGACCCGGCCGACCTGTGGGACCGGCTGGAGGAGGGTTACGAGCTGCTGCGGCGGCTGTGGCGGGAGGAGAAGGTCACCTGGGAGGGCCGCTACCGTCCGAAGCTGACCGAGGCGTCCCTCGAACCCCGGCCGCTCCAGCAGCCGGCGCCCCGGGTGTGGCACGGTTCGGCCACCGACAAGCGCTCCACCGAACTGGCGGCGCGCTGGGGGGACCCGCTGTACTCCGCCAACGGCACGGACCGCGTCGACCACTACCTGGACCTGGTCGCCCACTACCGCGAGCGGCTCGCCTTCCACGGCCACGATCCCGACACCGCGCTGGTCGCCGTGGGCGTGCACTCCCCCGTCATCACCGACCGCTCGCAGGACGCCCTGGCGATCGCGCGGCCGATGTTCGAAGCCTCGGTGGCCGAGCACTACCGCGTCCGCGCCCGTTTCCCCTTCGAGTCCCTGGAGGACTTCCTGGAGAACGGGTCCGCGCTCGTCGGTACCGCCGAGCAGATCACCGAGAAACTCCTCGGCCTGCAGCGGAAGTTCGGCAACCAGGTGTTCGGCGTCGGGGTGGAGGGGTTCTTCTCGACCTACACGACCGACCTGGCGGTCACCCGCGGCTACCTCGAACGGTTCTTCGCCGAGGTCGCCCCCGTCCTGCGGGCCGAGATCCCCACCACCGTCTGGGAGTGATCCTCAGCCCGGCGGGTCACGGCGCACATGGGCGCGGATCTTGTCGGAGATGGTGATGAGCCGCTCCACCTCGTCCGCGGTGAGGGCGCCGATCAGCTCCTCCCGGATGTGCCGGGCGCGGTACGCCTGCGCCCGGCGGAACACCGACAGGCCGTGCGGGGTGAGGGACACCACCGTGGCGCGGGCGTCGCCGGGCACCGGCCCCCGCTCCACCAGACCGCGCTGCTCCATGCGTCCGACGTGCTGGTGGAGCCGGCTCTTTCCGAACATCAGCGCCTTCGCCAGCTCGAACGCGCGCCGCGTGTGGCCCTCGGTGTTGCCCAGCGCGTCCAGGACCTGCCAGTCCGGCTCGGACAGCCCGGTGTCCTGCTGGAGCCTGTGGGTCAGCACCTGCCACAGCTCGACGTCCATGTGGAAGAAGGCGTCCCACAGTGCGCGTTCGCGCTCTCGCTGCCGCATGGCTCCACACTGTACCGAGCCACCGGTCGGAGCGTGTCGGCAGGACCGTCTTCGCAGGTCCAGGCGTCGTGACGACGATCGCGGCGTCGAGGCCGGCACGCCGCCGGGCACTGGTGAGCGGTCCGGAACCGGCCTCGGACCGGGCCGCTCACCACCTGCTACTCCTCGCTAGGAGTCGGCCGCCCGGCCCGCCGGATGGAAGTTGATGCGTTCACGGACGACGGGGAAGCCGGCCTTGGCGAAGTTCGCCGCCATGGGGAGGTTCCCCCGGTCCGTCGCTCCGCTGACGAACTCCGCGCCCTGCTCGACGAGGAGGTGGGTGCACTCCGCGAGGAGGTCGTAGGCGTAGCCGCGACCGCGCTGTTCCGGGACGACTCCGATGAAGCCGACGGTCGGGCCGGACGGGTTGTGGGCCGGGATGTGGATGCCGGCCAGCTCGCCCTCCGGCGTGTGCGCGGTCTGCCACCACTCCCGCGGGGAGGGGCACCAGTGGAAGAAGTCGAGTTCCTCCTGGGCGGCTCGGTCGAGGCCGCCCTCCTCGACGGCCCTGAGCGCGTGGGCGTCCAGGGTGACGGAGTGGATGCGGCGCAACGCGTCGAAGAACACGCTGTCGTCGGGTTCCGCACTGAAGCGCAGGCGTCCGGGCCGCTCGGGCAGACCGCGCTCCGGGGTCCAGCGGTACAGGAAGCGTTCCACCAGGAGTTCGTACCCCGCGGCCCGTGCGGCGGCGAAGCGCGCCTCGGCACCGGCGCGCAGGTCGGCCTGCTCACGCCAGCCGCCCGGCAGGTTGATCTCGAGTTCGACCTGCCAGGGGGCGGAGCGCAGGAGTTCGGCCCCGGCCTCCTCCTCGCCCTCGGCCACGTCGAACCAGTTGATGTTGACGGGCTCCGGGTCGTCGGGGCCGCCCCACCACGCGCCGCGTGCGACGACCTCGCCGTCGCGCAGGGCGACGCGCTTCCAGTCGGGGCGGAACCGGGTACGCCGATGGCCTTCACCGGCGCCGAGGGGGTCGGGGAGTGCGTCGAAGAGATGGGCGTCGCTCGCGGAGAGCGCGCGGATGACCGGATCGGTCATGGATTCCTCCGGGAAACAGGCTGCTTGGAGCGCTCCCGGTCAGAACTGACGAACCACGCCGGGACAGCGGAAGAGGGAGCGCTGGAAAGGTGTGAACCGCACGGCACTCGCCTCCTTCCGTTCGTCTCAGGGCGTGCAGCCACACGGTACGTGATCTTCCGTGGGCCCGTCCACGGATTTCCGCGCCCCTGCGCGAGGGTCCTCACCGGGTTTCCGGCGGCGGAGGCGGATCGGTGACCCCGACACCGGTTCGACGACTCGGCGTGGACTCGGGCGTGGACGCCGGCGCCGGGGGCGCGGCGGGCGGCAAACGTGCGGTCAGGCGGGCGGGGCTGCGGCGCGGAAGGCCAGCAGGGCGATGTCGTCGCGCGCGTCGGGGACCTGGGCCAGCAGGTGGTCGCACAGGTCGTCCAGCGTGCGGTCACGCGCCTGGTCGGCCGCCGCCGCGAGGCGGTCGAGACCGGTGGTCAGGTGCTCGCCGGGGACCTCGACGAGCCCGTCCGTGTACAGGAGCAGCGTGTCGCCGTCGGCGACGGCGGTGCGGTGGGTGTGGCGCGGTTCGGCGGGGGCCACGCAGAGCGGCACGTCGGCCTGCCCGGCGGCGAGGTAGCGGGGCGGGCCGACGGCGGGCAGCAACATCGGGGGCGGGTGGCCGGCGTTGGACCAGGCCGCGAGCCAGCCCGGGCCGGAGCGGGTGAGGTGGACGTGGACGGCGGTGGCGAAGGAGCCGATGCCGAGGCCGACGGCGGCCCGGTCGAGCGCGGCCAGGGTGTCGGCGGGGCTGTGCCGGGGGGTGGCGTTGTAGGCGACCGAGCGCAGCATGCTGCGGAGCTGGCCCATGGTGGTGGCGGCCGTGAGGTCGTGGCCGGCGACGTCGCCGACGGTCAGGGTGAGGGAGTGGTCGGGCAGCAGGAACGCGTCGTACCAGTCGCCGCCGACCTCGGCGGTGCGGTTGCCGGGCTGGTAGCGGGCGGCGAGCCCGGCGTCGGGGACGGCGGGCGGGTCGGTGAGCAGGGCCCGCTGGAGGAGGAGGGCGGCGTGACGGGTGCGCTGGAGCTCCAGGGTCTGGTTCAGGGCGCCCTGGGCGCGCTGGAGGACCTCCTGGAGGAGGTCGATGTCGCCGCGGCCGGGCGGGGGCGAGTCCTGGCAGGTGGCGGCCGCGGCGAGGACGGCGGTGGTGCCGTCGATGACCAGGGGCAGCAGGGTGAGGCTGGTGGCACGGGTGGCGGCCAGCCAGCGCGCGGACTCCTCGGGCACCAGCCCGGCCGGGACCTCGCCGGGCGGGAAGGTGAGCAGGACCGGGGTGCGGCCGGCCACCGCGCGCAGGGCCTCCGGTCCGAGCCGGAACGTCTGCCCGCGCAGCGGGGGCAGCGGGGGCAGGCCCGGGCGGGCGGTGGAGGCGATGCGGGTGCCGACGGTCGCCCCGCGCTCGCGGTCGGAGAGCAGGAACACGGTGCAGGCGTCCGTGAGGTCGGGCACCACCAGCCCGGCGACGGCCGCGAAGGCGTCCTCCGGGCCGGCGCTCTCGGTGACGGCCACGGTGTCGGCGAGCAGGCGCTCGCGCAGCCGGGTGCGCCAGCGGTCCTCGACGTCGGCGGTCGCACCGACCCACTCGACGAGCTCGCCCGCGCGCACGATCGGGACCCCGCGGGCGGTGATGTGCCGGTACTCGCCGGAGGCGAAGCGCAGCCGGTAGGTGTGTTCGAACATGGACGGCTCGCCGGCCTCCGCCCGGGTCCACTGTTCCCGCAGGCCCTCGCGGTCGCTCGGGTGGACCAGCGACATCCAGGCCTCGTCCATGGTGTCGCGCCAGGGGTGCCCGGTCAGCCGCTCCCAGCCCGGGACCAGCTCGGTCATCGCACCGTCCGGGTGTGCGGTCCAGACCAGCTGGGAGACCGCCGAGACCAGCGCCTCGTAGCGCTGCAGCGCGTGCAGGCGCTCCCCCGACAGCTGCTCGGCGCGCTGGGTGGCGTGCACCTGCGTGGTGGTGTCGATCGCGGAGACGAGCACGCCGGGGCCGAAGCGGGAGGCGACCGGCGAGCAGCTGTAGACGAAGTGCCGGTGCTCGCGCTCGCCGTCGCCGGAGGCCTCCAGCGTGCGCGGGGTGGTGACCTGCCGGGCGGTCGCGTCGGCGAGGACGAGGTCGAGGGTGTGGACGAAGCCCTCCTCCTGCGGTTCGCTGAACAGCTCGCCGACGGGCACGCCGATCGACCGGGGACCGAACAGGTCGAGGAAGGCGTCGTTGCGGTAGACCAGGCGGTGCTCCCGCCCGGCCGTGAGCGCGATCGCCACGATCGCCCGGTCGAAGACCTCGGGTGTCAGCTGCGGCTCGACCACCGCGACGGCCCCTTTCCGGTTTCCGGGCGACGGACCACGGGCGGTGGACCGACGGGTCGACGGGGCGACGGGTCGATCGGTCGACGGCGGTCCACGACCGCCCGGGGTCGGCTGCTCGGCTTCGGCGGCCCGGCAGGCGAAGCCGTCGGACCGCCGACGGGTTCCGAATGCCATAGAACCACTGATATGCCGCATTCCGCATCCATGCCGGACCCGCGGTGCCCGGTCCGGCCGCCCGGCCCGGGCGGGCGACCGTCGCGTTCACCCGTTCGGGCTAGGACCGGGCCTTCGGTGACGGGGCCGGTGACGACGACCGGTGACGGGGCCGGTGACGGACGGGCGGCGAGGGCCGGAAACGGGCGGGCGGCGGCGTCCCGGACCGGGGTGGGCCGGTCCGGGGCGCCGCCGCGGGATCACCCCGTCGCCGTCCACCGCAGCAGCGCCGCACCGAGCGACATGCCGCCGCCGAACCCGGCGAGCAGCACCAGGTCCCCCTCGCCCAGGTGACCGGCCCGGTGGGCCTCGTCGAGGGTGATCGCGACCGACGCGCTGCCGGTGTTGCCGTAGCGCTCCAGCGTCCGGTGGGTGTGCGCGTGGTCCAGGCCCGCGCGGGTCACCAGTTCGTCGAGCAGCACGCCGTTCGCCTGGTGCGGCACGAAGTGGTCGACGTCCGCCAGCCGGTGGCCGGTGCGCTCGACGAGCGTCCGGACCGCACCGGGGACGTGCTCCGTGGCGAAATCCCGCACGGCCCGGCCGTTCATCCGGAAGAAGTGGCCGCCCTCCTCGACGGTGCCGTGCGACGCCGGGGCCCGGCTGCCGCCGGCCGCCACCCCGATCAGCCCGTGCGCGTGCCCGTGGCCGGCCAGCTCGGCGTCCACGAATCCGCCCGACGGCACGGCGCCGACCAGCGCGGCCCCGGCGCCGTCGCCGAACAGCACCACGGTCCTGCGGTCGGCCGGGTCCAGGATCCGCGAGTACACGTCGGCGGCGACCACCAGCGCGTACGCGTCCGGCTCCCGGGCGACCAGGGCCCGGGCCAGTTCCAGGCCGTAGACGAAACCGCTGCAGACGACGTTGATGTCGAAGCACGCGGCGCGGTGCGCGCCGATCGCGTCCTGCACCAGGTACGAGGTGGGCGGCTGCGGCGAGTCGGGCGTGGAGGTGGAGACGATGAGGTACCGCAGCGACGAGGCCGGCAGGCCCGCCTGGTCGAGCGTCCGCACCGCCGCCCCGACCGCCAGGTCCGAGGTGGCCTGGTCCGGTGCGGCGTAGCGGCGGGCGGCGATCCGGGTCTTCCGTTCGATCCACTCCGGGGTGACGCCGGCCGGCCCGGCGAGCTCGGCTCCGGTCACGATCCGCTCGGGGACGTAGGAACCGGTGGCCAGGATCCCGGTCCCGTTCGTCACCGCGCCCGCGTCCCGCGTCGCCCCGCCCGTCCCGCCCGTCCCGCCCATCGTCACACCCGCGCCGTCGACGCGTACCGGCGCCAGGAGGTGAGCCGCTCGACGCCGATCCGGGCGCGGGTCTCCGGGTCCGTCACCCCGAGGCCCTCGGCGGGCGCGAGGCAGAGCACGCCGACCTTGCCGATGTGCCGGTTGGCCTGCACCAGCCGCAGCGCCTCGGCGGTCTCCGCCAGCGGGAAGACGTCGGTGAGGATCGGGACCAGGCCGCCCTGCCGGAACAGCCGGGCGGTGTCGAACACCTCCTGCAGGTTGGCGATGTGACTGCCGATCACCCGCTTGAGGTTCATCCACAGGTAGCGGTTGTCGTACTGGTGCTGGTAGCCGGTGCTCGACCCGCAGGTGACGACGACGCCGCCGCGCCGCACGACGTGCACCGAGGTGCCGAAGGTGGCCCGGCCGACGTAGTCGAAGGCGACCCGCGGGTCCTCGCCGAGCTCGGCCCGGATCCTGCGGCCCAGCCGCTTGCCGTACTCGATCGCGTCCGCCGGGTCCGGGTGGCCGTCGCCCATGCCGATCTCGCGGCGGTCGATGATCACGTCGCAGCCCTGCTCGCGGAGGATCTCCGCCTTGCGGTCGGAGGAGACCACGCCGACCGCGACGCCGCCGCCGTTCTTGACCATCTGGACGGCGAACCCTCCCAGGCCGCCGGTCGCGCCCCAGACCAGCACGACGTCGCCCTGCTTGATCTGCGCACCGTGCTCGCCGACCAGCATCCGGTAGGCGGTGCCCGCGCACAGCGTGATCGAGGCGGCCTCCTCCCAGGTCAGGTGCGCCGGCTTGGGTGCCAGCTGGGTGGCCCGCACGACCGTGTAGTGGGCCAGGCCGCCGAAGTTGGTCTCGTACCCCCAGGCCCGCCCGCCGGGGCCCATCATGCCGTCGTCGTGCGCGCCCGGCTCCTGCTCGTCGACGTAGGCCGGGCTGACCATGACGTGGTCGCCGATCTTCCAGTGCCGCACACCGTCGCCGACCCGGACCACCACGCCGGCGGCGTCCGAGCCGACGACCTGGTGCGGCAGGTCGTGGCGGGCCGCGTAACCGCCCTGCCGGGCCAGCCGGTTGAGCGCCGTGAAGGTCGAGATCGGCTTGAACATCGCCGACCACACCGTGTTGTAGTTGATCGAGCTGGCCATCACCGCGACGACCACCTCGTCCGGGGCCAGCTGGGGCATCGGCACCGGGCCGACGTGCAGCGACCGCCGGACGTCGGGGTCGGCCTCGCCGTCGAAGATCCCGACGTCGGAGGCCCGCAGGTGCGCCGCGGGGAACAGGTCGGGGAGCGGGAGCGCGCCGAGTTCCTCCGGCGCGGCACCGGAGAGCACCGCTTCGGCCAAGATATCCATGAAAAGTCCTCGCGATCGCGAACAAGGTGTGCGGTCGGCCGGCGGGGCCGGACGCGGTGACGCCGGCGGTGTCACGTGCCTCCCCCCGCGATCCTCGGGGTCCCCCGGGCCGGTTCACACCCCAGCACCGCCCCTAATCCCGGCCGCGGGGGCCGACGGGGAGACCCGCCGGCCTGGGACCGGGTGGCTGCCCGAAGGTGCACGCGCGGGTGCCCCGGCGCTTCTTATCCGCCGTCCGGCGCTTCTGACGGGATGCGCAGTGCCGTGCCGGCGCCCGGACGCACCCGTCCGCCCGCCGCACCGGCGTCCACACTTCGACGGCAGAGCGGTCGGAGCTGTCACCGCGCGCCCGTGGGGAAGGGCGCCGACGCGCACCGCGGCGCCGCCGTTCCCCGGAGGCCGGAAGGAATCCAGACCGGCGACTGCCTGACCATGGCGGTCGACACCACCGACGGTTCGCTGTCGGCCTACGGCCAGGGGTGCGGCGGCAACGGCACCAGCGCCCGGTTCGGCGATCAGCTCTGGGAGTTCGACGACCTGCGGATCCGGAACATCAGCGGGGCCGCGCTGACGAACTCCTCCGTGCAGTGGCACGGGCGCCCCTACCTCCGGATGGAGCTCAACGACGACGACTCCGCCGCACGGTTCTTCGCCCAGAGCACCTCCACCGGTCGCGCCCAGCTTCACAACGTCCCGACGGCGGGCCTCGGACGGGCGGCGGACTTCCTCAACAGCTCGACGGACCGGTACGGGGCGCCCTCGGACCTCCGGATACCGGCCAGCTACCGGGGCGGGCACTTCGCCGACGAGGAGGCGTTCGGCCGCGGAGTGGATCCAGTCCAACTCCTTCGACACCCGCAACAACCTCGGCTACACCGGCGGCTTCGCCGACACCTCCGACCGGGAGGACGGCAGCGGGATGGTCAAGCGGACCTGGAAGGCCACCGAGCACAACATCGACGTCGGCGCGTTCTTCGCGATGCTGTCCCAGGTCACCGGGGACGCCGTGTGGAAGGGCCGGTCCGACAACGCCTTCGCCTTCGTGAAGTCGATGCAGGCCGCCAACGGCCACCTGTGGACCGGCACCGGCCTGGACGGGGTGGCCGTCAACGAGGACGTCGAGCCCGAGGACGTCCAGACCTGGAGCTACCTGGCCACCCTCGACCCGGGCTACGCGCCCGCCGTCGACTGGGCGGCCGGCCGGATGGCGGCGACCGACGGCCCCTACAGCGGCGTCAGCTTCAGCGGCGCCGACACCTCCAAGGTCTGGTTCGAGGGCACCGCCCACCTGCCGGCCGCCTACCAGGCACGCCGGGCACCGGGCGACGACACCAGGGCGGCCGCGCTGATGGCCACCCTGGCCAAGGCCCAGGCGGACGCCCCCAACGCCGACGGCGGCGGAATCGTCGCCGCCTCCAGCGACGGCCTCGTCACCGGGGAGGGCGACATCTACTACGCGTCGCTCCACACCGGGGCGACCGCCTGGTACGTCATCGCCGCGCTGGGGGGCAACCCCTTCCGGCTGTGACCACCACGGGGTGAGGAGGTCGGTGCCGCACCGCGGCACCGACCTCCGGCGCGTCGGGGCGGGCGCGGCCGAGGCGCGGACCGGCGACGGCCGGCCGTCACGCAGCCGGTGCGAGCGTGACGCCCGCCGCCTCCGCGAGCACCGCGTCGGCCGCCGCGCCGGGGGCGCAGGAGCGCCGCAGGGCGGCCAGCAGCCGCGGGTCCAGGCGGGCCGAGGCCGCCTGCCGGCCCTGGTCGACCAGGCGGCCGGCCTCCGCCAGCCACTCGGCGGAGGCCGGTACGCCGAGAAACCCGGCCAGCCGGACCAGCTCCGCCTCGGCGTCGGCGACCACGGCCCCGTAGGAGATCATCATCCACCGGTCGGAGGGGAGCCGGAGCAGTTCCTCGGCGCCCTCGCGGACCATCGAGGACCACAGCGCGCCGAACGCGGTCACCGGGATGTCCCGCCGCATCAGCCGCGGCAGTTCCGCCGGGTTCACCAGCATCCCGCCCAACTCGGCCGGGAGCAGCCGGAACTGGGCGGCCCCCAGCTGCGCCGGGGAGGCGACGCCGGCGATCCGGGCGGCCTCCTGGCCCAGCAGCATCTGCCGGAACCCGGGGTGCTGGCTCATCGACAGGGCCGAGTCGGCGCCGTCGCGGGTGAGGTAGACGAACCGGGCCTCGGGGAAGCGCTCGCGCAGGGCCGGCAGCATCCCCAGCGACCCGCCGGACCGCTCCACGACCACCGGCCGGTCGAAGCGTTCGACCAGGTGGGCGAAGAGCGCCCGGTACTGGTCGGCGACCGGGCGGGCGGGCCAGCGCGGCAGCTCCTCGGCCAGTTCGTCGTGGAGCGCGTCCGGGTCGTCGGTGAGCATCGGCAACGTCATGTGGCAGATCGCCGGGATGCCCTCGGCCGGGTCGAACCGCCCCTTGCCGTACGGGTAGATCAGTTCGGAGACCTGGAGGCCCTCGGCGACCATGACGTCCATGGTCGGGTCGGGCTCGCTGAGCATCCGCCAGAACTGCGCGCCGTCGGGGGCGCCGTCGAGGTAGCCGCGGCTGCGGACGGTGCTGAAGAGCTCGCTGAGGCTGAGCACCTCGGGGTGGGCACGAAGCATCCGGGAGAGCAGGGTGGACCCGCAGCGGCCGGTGCTGATCACAATCGTCGGAGTCATGGACCGTCCTCAGAGCGAGAGGGAGAGCAGCTGGTCGCTGATCAGGTTGATCACCGCACGCTGGTGCTTGGCGAGGTAGAAGTGACCGCCCTCGAAGGACCGCAGCTCGAACTCTCCGGTGGTGTGCTCGGCCCAGGCGCCGGCCTCGTCGAGGGTCACCTTCGGGTCGCTCTCGCCGGTCAGCGCGAGGATCGGGCAGTCGAGCATCGGGCCGGGCCGGTACCGGTAGGTCTCGGCGGCCGTGTAGTCGCTGCGGATCGCCGGCAGGATCATCCGCAGCAGCTCCAGGTCCCCGAGGATGCGGGAGTCGGTGCCGCTGAGGGTCTTCAGCTCGTTGACGATCTCCTCGTCACCGAGCTTGTGCACGTTCTCGTCACGGTGGCGGGAGGGGGCGCGGCGGCCGGAGGCGAACAGCGTGACGGGGGCGGCGTGCAGTTCCTGCTTCATCCGCACGGCGACCTCGAAGGCCAGCGTGGCGCCCATGCTGTGCCCGAAGAAGGCGAGCGGCCGGTCCATCAGCGGGCGCAGCGCGGCGAACGTCTCGTCGGCCAGGTCGGCGATGGTGGTCAGCGGCTGCTCGTGCCGCCGGTCCTGACGGCCCGGGTACTGGAGCGCCACCACCTGGGCGGTGGACTGCAGCGCCTCGGAGACCGGGTAGAAGAAGCTGGCCGAGCCGCCGGCGTGCGGGAAGCAGACCAGGGTGACCTGGCTCGGTTCCTGGTGGAACCGGCGGATCCACAGGTTGTCGTAGGCGACGTTGTTCATCGGGTGGCGGCTTTCGGCTCGTGGGCGGATGACGGGGAAACGGATGACGGATCGGAGGGGGAAGGAGCGGGAGCAGCGGGAGGTGCGGAGAGCCAGGCGTCGACGGTCCGCGCCGTGGTCGCGGCGTGCTCCTCCATGACCGAGAAGTGGTTGCCGGGGGTGTCGGCGGTGCTGTGCGGCAGCGTCCACGAGGAGCGCCACTCACCGTCGCGCGACCAGCCGAACATCGGCTCGGAGGCCCGGACGAGCAGCGTGCGGGCCCGGATCGGGGTCGGCTGCCAGCCGTGGAAGAGCCGGACGTAGCCGCCCATCGCGGTGAGCCGGGTGTCGTCCATCGGGACGTAGCCGTCCTCCCGCTCGATCATGCCGGCGCTGAGGACCGGCTGGATGCCGGCGAGCGCCTCGACGTCGTGCGAGTAGATGTCGATGAGCACCAGCGCGTCCACGGCGGCGCCGGCGCGTTCGAGTTCGGCGGCGACGGCGTGCGCGAGCATGCCGCCGGAGGAGTGTCCGACCAGTGCGAACGGCGCCCCGCCGGTGTGCGCGAGGATCGCCTCGGCCTGGGCGGAGACCACCGCCTCCACCGTGGCCGGCAGCGGTTCGCCCCGGCCGAACCCGGGCGCCGCGATCGCGGCCACGTTGCGCCGGCCCCGCAGCGCGCCGGCGAACCGGACGTACTGGTGCGGGCCGGAGATGGCCAGGATGGACGGCAGGCAGACCAGGCCGGGCGGCCCGTCCGCGCCGCCGGCCAGCCGCACGACGTCGACCGGCTTGGGCAGCTCGTCGCTGCTCCGGAAGGCCGGACGGAACTCCGAGGCGGCGACCAGGAGGCCGAAGAAGTCGCCGCTGCGCCCGCTCGCGGAGGCCTCCCGGAACAGGGTGCCGAGCGTGCCGGACTCCTCCTGCGGCGCCGGCCGGTCCCGGGCCGTGAACTGGTCGGCGAGGTGGGTCACGAGGGCGTCGGGGGCGGGGTGGTCGAACAGCAGCGTGGTCGGCAGCCGCAGCCCGGTGGCCGCGCCCAGCCGGTTGCGCAGCTCCACCGAGGTGAGCGAGTCGAACCCGGCTTCCAGGAACGGCCGGTGCGGGTCGATCGCGTCGGAGCCGCTGTGGCCGAGGACGACCGCGGCCTGCCGGGCGACCAGGTCGGCCAGCGCCGCCCTGCGCTCGTCGGCGGGCAGTTGCGCCAGCCGGCGCTGGAAGGCCGCCAGCGCCGCCGTCTGGTCCGGCGCGCCGGCGCCGCCGGGCGGGCCGGCCGGCACCAGGCCGGTGAGGACGGCGGGGAGCGCTCCGGCGGCCCCGGCCGCGCGCAGCCCGGCCGGGTCCAGGGCGATCGGGACGACGAGCGGCCGTCCGTCGGCGAGGGCGGCGTCGAAGGCGGCGAGGCCCTGCGCGTCGGTGAGCGGGAGGACCCCGCCCTGGCGCATCCGCCGCCGCTCGGCGTCGGTGAGGGACTCCGCCATGCCCGAGTCCCACAGGCCCCAGGCGAGCGAGACCGCCGGGACGCCCCGCGCCCGCAGCTCGGCGGCGTAGGCGTCGAGGAAGGCGTTCGCGGCGGAGTAGTTGGCCTGGCCCGCGTTGCCGACGACTCCGGCCACCGAGGAGAAGAGGACGAAGGCGCTCAGCCGCCTGTCCTCGGTCGCGGCGGCGAGGTTGCGGGCCGCGTCGACCTTGGCGCGGAACACCGTGTCGAGGCGCTCGGGCGTCAGGTCGGCGACCAGGGCGTCGTCCAGCACGCCGGCGGAGTGGACCACCGCCGTGACCGGCTCGTCCCGCAGCGCCTCGGCGACCGCGTCGGCGTCGGCCACGTCGCAGGCCACCGCCCGTACCCGGGCCGGAGCGAGCTCCTCGGCGAGACCGGCGTCGCCGCCGGAGCGGGAGAGCAGCAGCAGGTCACGGACACCGTGGTGCTCCACCAGGTGCTTGGCGACCAGCCGGCCCAGGGTGCCGGTGGCACCGGTGACCACGACCGCGCCGTCGCCGAACCCGACCGCGTCGGAGTCGGGGGCGTCGGAGTCGGCGGCACCCTGGGCCGGCGCGGGGAGCCGGACCAGGCGCGGGACGGTGACGACGCCGTCCCGCACGACCGCCTGCGGCTCCGGGTGGAACACGTCCTCGGCGGCGTCCAGCAGGTGGATCCGGTCCGGGTGCTCGGCCTGGGCGGAGCGCACCAGGCCCCACAGCGCCGCGCCGTCCGCGTCCGTGACCTCCTCGCCCGCCGCGCCGTGCGTACGGACCACGAGACGGGACTCGGCCCACGCCGGATCGGGGAGCCAGGCGTGGAGCAGGGACAGGAGCGCGGCGGACCGCTCACCGGCGGTGCCCGGCGCCGTGGCGTCGACGAGCAGCACCCCGGCGGGCTCGGGCAGCGCGTCACCGAGGCGGATCACCGCGTCCGGTGCCGTGACCGGCTCCTCGCGCGGCGTCCACTCGACGCCGTGGAGCAGGCGGTCCGACGCTCCCCCGCCCAACTGGCCGGCCGTGACCGCCCGCAGGGTGAGCCGCTCGACCCGGGCGACCGGCAGGCCGGTCGGGTCCGCGAGGTCGATCCCCACCGCGTCACCGCCCCGGGCCGCCAGCCGGACCCGCAGCGCGGTGCCGGCCGGCGCGAACCGCCGCACCCCGGAGAACACGAACGGCAACCGGAGCCCGTCACCGGGCAGCAGCCCCGCCGGGCCGATCGTGTGCAGGACGGCGTCGAACAGCGCCGGGTGCAGCCCGAACCCGTCGTCCGGGGCGTCGGTCCGCACCTCGGCGAACACCTCCTCGCCGCGCCGCCAGGCCCGGCGCAGGCCCCGGAACGCCGGCCCGTAGTCCAGGCCCGCGTCCGCGAACGCCTCGTAGAGCCCGGCCAGCGGCAGTTCCTCGGCGCCGGACGGCGGCCAGTCGACCAGGTCGGCGTCCACGTCGGCGGACTCCTCGGCCGAGAGGACGCCGGTGGCGTGCAGGGCCCAGGGCTCGCCGTCGGCGGCCCGCGAGTGGACGGTGAGCGGGCGGCGCCCGTCCTCCTCCGTGACGGTGAGCCGGAGCGTGACCGTGCCCCGCTCGGGCAGCGTCAGCGGCGCCTGGAGCAGCAGTTCGTCCAGCACCGGTGCGCCGGCGCGCTCACCGGCGGCCAGGGCCAGCTCGACCAGCGCGGTACCCGGCAGCACGGCGCGGCCCAGCACGGTGTGCTCGGCCAGCCACGGCTGGGCGGCCGCGTTGAGCGTCCCGGTGAGGACGAGCGTGGAGCTGTCCGGGACGTCGACGGCGGCGCCGAGCAGGGGGTGGCCGGTCGGCTCCAGGCCCAGGCTCTGCGGGTCGCCGCCGCCGCCGGCACGCGGACGGGGCCAGAACCGGCGGTGGGTGAACGGGTAGGTCGGCAGGTCCGCCCGGCCGGTGCCCCCGACGACGGCGGCCCAGTCGACGTCGGCGCCGTCGACGAACAGCGCGGCGGCCGAGTTCAGCAGCGTCCGCGGCTCGGCCTGCCCGCGCCGCAGCGTCGGCACGGCCAGCAGTCCGGCGTCCGGGGCCGCGTCCTGGACCAGCGCGGTGAGCACCGCGTCGGGGCCCACCTCCAGGACCCGGGTGACGCCCTGGGCGGCGAGGGCGTGCACGGCGTCGGCGAACCGGACGGGCTCGCGGACCTGGCGCACCCAGTACTTCGGGTCGCTCCACTCGCCCGGGGCGACCGGCGCCCCGGTCACGGTGGAGACGGCGGACACCCGCGGCTCGGCGAACGCCGACCCGGCCGCCGCCTCGGCGAACTCGGCGAGCATCGGCTCCATGAGCCGGGAGTGGAAGGCGTGGCTGGTGCGCAGGCGGGTCGTCTTCCAGCCGCGCTCGGCGGCGGCGGCCGCGGCACGCTCGATCGCCGCGTCGGGCCCGGAGACCACCACCGCGCGCGGTCCGTTGACGGCGGCCACGTCGATGTCCGGGCACGCCTGGCGCACCTCGGCCTCGGACGCCCCGACGGCGAGCATCGCGCCGCCCTCGGGGAGCGCCTGCATCAGGCGGCCGCGCGCGGCCACCAGCTTCGCCGCGTCGGCCAGGGACAGCACACCGGCGGCGTACGCGGCGGCGATCTCGCCGACCGAGTGGCCGGCGACCGCGTCCGGCCGGATGCCCCACTCCTCCAGCAGGGCCAGCAGTGCGACCTCGACGGCGAAGATCGCGGGCTGCGCCGTTCCGGTGCGGTGGATCCCCTCCTCGTCGTCGAGCAGGTCGTGCAGCGGCAGGCCGAGGGCCTCGCAGGCCGCGTCGAACGCGGCGGCGTAGGCCGGGAACGCCTCGTACAGTTCGCGGCCCATGCCGGTCCGCTGGGCGCCCTGTCCGGTGAAGACGAGGGCGAGCCGGCCGGGGCGCGCGGTGCCCCGGACGGTCCCGCCCGCGGCCAGCTCGGCCGCCAGCCCGGCCCCGTCGCCACCGAGGGCGACGGCCCGGTGCGGCAGCCGGGACCGGCCGGCGAGCGTACGGGCGACCTCGCGCAGCGGGGCGTCCGGGCGGGCGGTGAGGTACGCGGCCAGGCGGGCGGCCTGGGCGTCGAGCGCGGCGCCGTCGGCCGCCGCGAGGACGGCCGGGGTGACCGGCAGTACCGGAGCCGGCGGCTCGGCGGTCTCGGCAGTCTCGGTGGTCTCGGCGGCCGGTGCGGCTTCGAGGATCACGTGGGCGTTGGTGCCGCTGATGCCGAACGAGGAGACGGCGGCGCGGCGCGGCCGGTCGGCCTCGGGCCAGTCGCGGGCCTCGGTGAGCAGCTCCACCGCCCCGGCCGACCAGTCCACGTGCGAGGACGGCTCGTCCACGTGCAGGGTGCCGGGGAGGACGCCGTGCTTCATCGACTGGACCATCTTGATGATGCCCGCGACGCCGGCGGCGGCCTGGGTGTGCCCGAGGTTGGACTTCACCGACCCCAGCCACAGCGGCTCGCCGGAGCGGCCCTGCCCGTACGTGGCCAGCAGGGCCTGGGCCTCGATCGGGTCGCCGAGCGGCGTCCCCGTGCCGTGCGCCTCGACGGCGTCCACGTCACCGGCTTCGAGCCGCGCGTTGGCCAGCGCCTGACGGATCACCCGCTGCTGCGAGGGACCGTTCGGCGCGGTCAGACCGTTCGACGCGCCGTCGGAGTTCACCGCGCTGCCGCGGACCACGGCCAGCACCGGGTGGCCCAGGCGCTGCGCGTCCGAGAGCCGCTCGACCAGGAGCATGCCCGCGCCCTCGCCCCAGCCGGTGCCGTCCGCGCCCTCGGCGAAGGACTTGCACCGGCCGTCGGGCGCCAGCCCGCGCTGCCGCGAGAACCCGATGAACGTGTTCGGGGTGGCCATCACGGTGACACCGCCGACCAGTGCCAGCCCGCACTCCCCGTTCCGCAGCGCCTGCACCGCCAGGTGCAGGGCGACCAGGGACGACGAACAGGCGGTGTCGACGGTGAGGGTCGGCCCCTCCAGGCCGAAGGTGTAGGCGACCCGGCCCGACGCGATGCTGCCGCCGGTGCCGAGGAAGCCCTCGGTGCTGTCGTCCGAAGCTCCCAGCACCATCGAGTAGTCGTTGTACATCACACCGGCGAACACACCGGTGCGCGAGCCCCGCAGACCCTGCGGGTCGATCCCGGCCCGCTCGAAGGCCTCCCAGGCGGTCTCCAGCAGCAGCCGGTGCTGCGGGTCCATCGCCAGCGCCTCGCGCGGCGAGATCCCGAACACCTCCGGGTCGAAGTCCGCCGCACCGTACAGGAAGCCGCCCTCGCGGGAGTACGACGTCCCCGGGTGGTCCGGGTCCGGGTGGTACAGGTTCTCGACGTCCCAGCCCCGGTCCTCGGGGAAGGGCACGATCCCGTCCCGGCCGGCGGCCACCAGCTCCCAGAGATCCTCCGGGGAGGCGATCCCGCCGGGGAACCGGCAGGCCATCCCGACGATCGCGATCGGCTCGGACGCGGCCTGCTCGGCCCCCCGGAGCAGCTCCCGGGTGTCGTGGAGCTCCGCGGTGACTCGTTTCAGGAAGTAACGCAGCCGATCCTCGGGGACCCGGCCTGGCTCGCTCATGTGCTGTCGCCCTCTCTCTTGCTGCGGCGGGTCAGGAGATTCCGAATTCCTTGCCGATCAGGTCGAACATCTCGTCGTCGGTGGCGGCCTCCAGCTCCTCGACGAGGACGGCGCCGCCGGTCGGCACCGGGTCCGCCGCCTGCCAGGCGGCGAGCAGGCCGTGCAGCCTGGCGGTCACCCGGGACCGCTCCTCGTCACCCGCCGCCGCCTGCAGCCCCTCTTCGAGCCGGTCGAGTTCGGCCAGCAGGGCGGCGACCGGGGACACCGTGGCGGGCCTGAGCCGCTCGGCGAGGTGCGCGGCGAGGGCGGCGGTGTTCGGGTAGTCGAAGACCAGCGTGGAGGGCAGTCGCAGGTCGGTCACGACCATCAGGCGGTTGCGCAGGTCGACCGCGATGAGCGAGTCGAAGCCCAGCTCGCTGAACGGCCTCCCCACCGGGACGGCGGCGCCGGAGTCGTAGCCCAGCACGGCCGCGACCTGTGCCTGGACGGCTTCGAGCACCAGCCTGTCCTGGTCCTCGACGGGCAGCCCCTCCAGGCGCCGGCCCAGCGTCGGCCCGGCGGGCGCCGCCCGGCGGGAGCGCGGTGTCCGGACCAGGCTCGCCAGCAGCGGGGGCAGCAGCCCGGCCGCCGCGGCCTCGCGCAGCGGGGCCGTGTCGAGCGCCAGCGGTGCGACGAGCGGGCGGTCGGCGGCGAGCGCGGCGTCGAAGGCGGCGAGGCCCTGTTCGGCGGTGAGCGGCAGGATGCCGCCCTGCCGGGCCCTCGCCCGCTCGGCCTCGCTCAGCCCGCCGCCCATGCCCGCGTCCCACAGGCCCCAGGCCAGCGAGACCGCCGGGACGCCCTGCGCCCGCAGTTCGGCGGCGTAGGCGTCGAGGAAGGCGTTCGCGGCCGAGTAGTTGGCCTGGCCCGCGTTGCCGAACAGACCGGCGGCGGAGGAGTAGAGGACGAACGCGTCGAGCGTCCGGTCCTTCGTCGCGGCGAAGAGGTTGCGGGCGGCGTCGACCTTCGCCCGGAACACCGTGTCGAGGCGCTCGGGCGTCAGGTCGGCGAGCAGGGCGTCGTCCAGGACGCCGGCGGAGTGGACCACCGCCGTGACCGGCTCGTCCCGCAGCGCCGCGGCGACCGCGTCGGCGTCAGCCACGTCGCAGGCCACCGCCCGCACCCGGGCCGGAGCCAGCTCCTCCGCGAGACCGGCGTCGCCGCCCGAGCGGGAGAGCAGGACGAGGTCACGGACACCGTGGGCCTCGACCAGGTGCTTGGCGACCAGCCGGCCCAGGGTGCCGGTGGCACCGGTGACCACCACCGGACCGTCACCGAACCCGACCGCGTCGGACGCGGAAGCGGACAGCCGGACCAGACGCGGAACGCTCACCACGCCGTCCCGGACGACCGCCTGCGGCACCGGGAAGTACGCGTCCTCGGCGGCGTCCAGCAGGTGGATCCGGTCCGGGTGCTCCGCCTGCGCCGAACGCACCAGGCCCCACAGGGCGGCACCGTCCGGGTCCGTGATCTCCTCACCCGCGGCGCCGAACGTCCGCACCACCAGCCGGGAATCGGACCGGGCGTCATCGGCAAGCCACGACTGCAGGAGCGTCAACAGGGCCGCGGAGCGGTCCAGGGCAGAACCCGGAGCCGTCGCGTCCACCATCAGCACCCCGGCCGAAGCCTCCGGCAGCGGAGCCCCCAGCACGAGCGGCACCAGGGCCTCCGCCGAGGCGGACACCTCCTGCGGCGTCCAGTCCACCGCGTGGAGCAGCCGGTCGGCCGCGCCCGGCCGGGTGGCCGAGACCGGACGCAGCACCAGGCCGTCGACCTCGGCGACCGGTGTGCCGGACGCGTCGGCGAGCAGCAGCCGAACGGTGTCGGCGCCGCCTGCCGTGGTCAGGTGCGCCCGCAGGCGCGGCCCGGCCGGTCCGAACGTCCGGAAGCCGGTGACGGCGAACGGGAGCCGGATGTCGCCGTCGGTGAACAGGCCGCCGGCGCCGATGGCGTGCAGCACCGCGTCGAACAGTGCCGGGTGCAGCGCGTAGCCGGTGGTCGCGTGGTCCAGCTCGACCTCGGCGAACACCTCCCCGTCGCGCTTCCAGACGCCCCGCAGGCCCTGGAACGCCGGGCCGTAGGCGAGCCCGCTCGCGGCCGTCTCCGGGTAGAAGCCGGTGACGTCGACCTCGTCCGCGCCGGCCGGCGGCCAGGAGACGAGGTCCGCCTCGGCGGGCGCCCGGTCGTCCTCGGCGGCCAGGACACCGGTGGCGTGGGTCGTCCACGGGTCCTCGTCCTCGGCGCGGGCGTGCACCGTCAGCGCACGGCGGCCGTGGGCGTCGGCCTCGGCGACCGTGGCCCGGAGCTGGACGCCGCCGCGGGCGGGCAGCGGAAGCGGCGCCTGCAGCAGGAGTTCCTCGACCACCGGGACGCCGGCGCGCTCGCCGGCGGCACGGGCCATCTCGGCCAGCGCGGTGCCCGGCACCAGCGGGGTGCCCTGCACGACGTGGTCGGCCAGCCACGGGTGGCTGCGCAGCGACACCAGCCCGGTGAGCAGCGTCGTCGACGCGTCGGGGGCCTCGACGGCTGCGCCGAGCAGCGGGTGGCCGGTCTCGGCGAGTCCCAGGCCGACCGCGTCGCGGTGGCCGCCGGTCCGCGGGCGGGGCCAGTAGCGCCGTCGCTGGAAGGGGTAGGTGGGCAGCTCGGCCTGGCGGGTTCCGGTGCCCTCGAACACCGCCTGCCATTCCACCTGCTGGCCCCGCACGTACAGCTCGGCGAGGGCGGTCAGCAGGGCCGTCGGCTCGTCCCGGTCCCGGCGCAGTCCGGCCACCGCCACGGCGTCCGGGCGCACCTCGCCGACCAGGACGGCCAGGACGCTGTCCGGGCCCAGTTCCAGGACCCGGTCGGCGCCCAGCGCCGCTGCCGCGTCGGCGAAGCGGACGGGCTCGCGGACCTGCCGCACCCAGTAGTCCGGGTCGGTCCACTCGCCGGGTGTCACGGTTTCGCCGGTCACCGTGGAGACGGCGGGGGTGACGGGCTCGGCGAAGGCGAGCGTCTCCACGACCGTGCGGAACCCGTCGAGCATCGGCTCCATCAGGCGGGAGTGGAAGGCGTGGCTGGTCCGCAGGCGGTTCGTCTTCCAGCCCTGCTCGGCCGACAGTTCGGCGGCCGCCGCGATGTCCTGCTCGGGACCGGACAGCACCACGGCGTCCGGCCCGTTCACGGCCGCGAGGTCGAGGTCGGGGAACGCCTCGCGCACCTCCGCCTCGGACGCGCCGACGGCCAGCATCGCACCGCCGGCGGGGAGTTCCTGCATCAGCCGGCCGCGCGCGGCCACCAGCTTCGCCGCGTCGGCCAGGGTCAGGACCCCGGCCGCGTAGGCGGCGGTGATCTCACCGACCGAGTGGCCCGCGACGACCTGGGGCGTCACGCCCCAGGAGCGGACGAGCTCCAGCAGCGCCACCTCGACGGCGAAGATCGCCGGCTGCGCCCAACCCGTCTGCTCCAGCCGGTCCTTGTCCTCCAGGACGTCGTGCAGCGGAAGGTCCAGCGCCGCGCACACCTCGTCGAAGGCGGCCGCGTACACCGGGAAGGTGTCGTACAACTCGCGGCCCATGCCGACCCGCTGGGACCCCTGACCGGTGAAGACGACGGCCAGCCGGCCGTTGCCCGCCACCCCGGTCTGCGGGTGGGTCCCGGCGGCCACCGCCGCCAGGCCCGCGTCCAGGGCGAAGTGGTCGGCGGCCACGACGACGGCGCGGTGCCGCAGCGCGGAGCGCCTGGTCAGCGACCGGGCCAGGTCGACGGTCGGCACGTCCAGTCCGTGCAGCTGCTCGGCGTGGGCGCGCAGCCCGGCCTCGTCGGCGGCGGTGAGGACGACGGGGACGACCGGCAGCGGTCGCACGTCGTCCGGCGCGGCGGTGGTCCCGGTGGCCGGGGCGGCGGCCGGTGCGGCTTCGAGGATCACGTGGGCGTTGGTGCCGCTGATGCCGAAGGAGGAGACGGCGGCGCGGCGCGGCCGGTCGGCCGTCGGCCAGTCGCGGGCCTCGGTGAGCAGCTCCACCGCACCGGCCGACCAGTCGACCTGCGAGGACGGCTCGTCCACGTGCAGGGTGCCGGGAAGCACGCCGTGCTTCATCGACTGGACCATCTTGATGATGCCCGCGACGCCGGCGGCGGCCTGGGTGTGGCCGAGGTTGGACTTGACCGAACCGAGCCACAACGGCTCGCCGGCGCGGTCCCGCCCGTAGGTCGCCAGCAGCGCCTGGGCCTCGATCGGGTCACCGAGCGGCGTCCCCGTGCCGTGCGCCTCGACGACGTCCACGTCACCGGCTTCGAGCCGCGCGTTGGCCAGCGCCTGACGGATCACCCGCTGCTGCGAGGGACCGTTCGGCGCCGTGAGGCCGTTCGACGCGCCGTCCTGGTTGACGGCACTGCCCCGGACGACGGCCAGGACCGGGTGGCCCAGCCGCTCGGCGTCGGCCAGCCGCTCCACCAGGAGCATGCCGGCGCCCTCGCCCCAGCCCGTGCCGTCCGCGCCCTCGGCGAAGGACTTGCACCGGCCGTCGGCCGCCAGGCCCCGCTGCCGCGAGAACCCGACGAAGGTGTTCGGGGTGCCCATGACGGTGACACCGCCCGCCAGCGCCGCGTCGCACTCGCCGGAGCGCAGCGCCTGCACGGCCAGGTGGAGGGCGACCAGCGAGGAGGAGCACGCCGTGTCGACGGTGACCGCCGGCCCCTCCAGGCCGAAGGTGTAGGACACCCGGCCGGACGCGATGCTGCCGCCGACGCCCATGAAGCCCTCGGTGCTGTCGTCCGAAGCCCCCAGCACCATCGAGTAGTCGTTGTACATGATGCCCGCGAACACGCCGGTGCGGGAGCCGCGCAGGCCGAGCGGATCGATCCCGGCGCGCTCGAAGGCCTCCCAGGAGGTCTCCAGCAGCAGCCGGTGCTGCGGGTCCATCGCCAGCGCCTCGCGCGGCGAGATCCCGAACACCTCCGGGTCGAAGTCCCCGGCGCTGTAGAGGAATCCGCCCTCGCGGGTGTACGAGGTACCGGGGTGGTCCGGGTCCGGGTGGTAGAGGTTCTCCACGTCCCAGCCGCGGTCCTCGGGGAAGAGCCCGATGCCGTCCCGGCCCGCCGCGACCAGCTCCCACAGGTCCTCCGGCGAGGCCACACCACCGGGGTAGCGGCACGCCATCCCGACGATCGCGATCGGCTCGTCCGAGGCGACGGCGGCGGTCACCACCGGGGCCGCCTCCGCGGCCGCACCGGCGAGTTCACCCGCGAGGTAGGCCGCGAGGGCGGTGACGTTCGGGTAGTCGAAGACCAGCGTGGACGGCAGGCGCAGGCCGGTCACCGTGTTCAGGCGGTTGCGCAGCTCGACCGCGGTCAGCGAGTCGAAGCCCAGCTCGCTGAACGGCAGGTCGGCGGCGACGGCCGATCCGTCGGCGTGGCCGAGGACGGCCGCGACGTGGGTGCGGACCAGGTCGAGGCCGACCCGCTCGCGTTCGGCGTCCGCCAGACCGGCCAGGCGCGCGGCGAACCCGCTGCCCGCCGTGCTCGCCGCCGCCCGGGCCGGCGCCGGGACGAGCCCGCGCAGCAGGGGCGGCACCCAGGGCCGGGTCCGCAGTGCGGCCAGGTCGAGGCCGAGCGGGACGACGACCGCGCGGTCCGCCGCGAGGGCGGCGTCGAAGGCGGCGAGGCCCTGCTCGGCGGTGAGCGGCACGATGCCGCCCTGCCGGGCCCTCGCCCGCTCGGCGTCGCTGAGTCCGCTGCCCATGCCCGCGTCCCACAGGCCCCAGGCCAGCGAGACCGCCGGGACGCCCTGGGACCGCAGTTCGGCGGCGTAGGCGTCCAGGAAGGCGTTGGCGGCGGCGTAGTTGGCCTGGCCGGGGCCGCCGAACAGGCCGGAGGCCGAGGAGTACAGCACGAAGGCCGTCAGGGGCCGGTCGGCGGTGGCCGCGCGCAGGTTGGCCGCGGCGTCGACCTTGGCGCGGAAGACCGCGTCCAGCCGCTCCGGGGTGAGGTCGGCGAGCAGGGCGTCGTCCAGCACGCCGGCGGCGTGGACCACCGCCGTGACCGGCTCGTCCCGCAGCACCGCGGCGACCGCGGCGGCGTCGGCCAGGTCGCACGCGGCCGACCGCACGGTCACCCCGTCGGCGTCGAGGCCGTCGGGGTCGACGGCGCCGCCGGAGCGGGAGAGCAGCAGCAGGTCACGGACGCCGTGGGTCCGCACCAGGTGACGGACCAGGAGGCGGCCGAGCGTGCCGGTGGCACCGGTGACCACCACCAGGCCGTCGCCGAGGTCCACCGCGCCCGCCGCCGGGATCCGCGCCAGGCGGGGCACCCGGACGGCGCCGTCGCGGACCAGCGCCTCCGGCAGCGGGAGGAGCACCGCCTCGGGGGCGTCGAGGAGATGGATCCGGTCCGGGTGCTCGGCCTGCGCCGAGCGGACCAGGCCCCACAGCGCGGCGCCGTCGGGGTCGGTGATCTCGTCACCGACCGCGCCGGAGGTGCGCACCACCAGCCGGGAGTCGGACCAGGCGCCGTCGGCCAGCCAGTCCTGCAGCAGGGCGAGCAGCGCGGCGGCGCGCTCCCCCGCCGAGCCGGGCGCGGTCGCGTCGACCGTCAGCACCGGGGCGGGGTCGGGCAGCGCGGCGCCGAGCGGGACCACGACCTGGGGCTCCGCGGAGGCCTCGGCCTCCTCCGGCACCCACTCCACGCCGTAGAGCAGCCGCTCGGCGGCGGAGAGCTGGGCCCCGGAGACCGGGCGGAGCGTCAGCTGCTCGACCTCGGCCACCGGCAGGCCGGAGGCGTCGGCCAGCGCCACCCGCACGCTGTCCGGCCGCGCCCCGGGGGTGAGCCGCACCCGCAGGGTCGTGCCGGCCTCGCCGGAGATCCGCACGCCGGCGAACTCGAAGGGCAGCCGGACGCCGTGCTCGGGCAGCAGCCCGCCGGCGCCGACGGCGTGCAGGGCCGCGTCGAACAGCGCCGGGTGCAGCGCGTACCCGTCGACCGGCTCCTCGGTGCCGACCTCGGCCAGCACCTCGTCGCCGTGCCGCCAGACCTTGCGCAGGCCCCGGAAGGCAGGCCCGTAGGCCATGCCGGTGGCGGCGAGCGCCGGGTAGAAGTCGGCGATCGGCACCGGCTCGGCACCGGCCGGCGGCCAGACGACGGGACCGGCGGCCGGCTCGGCGTGCTCGGCGGTGAGCGAACCGGCCGCGTGGACGGTCCAGGGCTCGCCCTCGTCGGCGCGGGCGTGCAGGGTGACGGCGTACCGGCCGTCGTCCGGTCCGGCCGCGACCGTGGCCCGGATCTGGACGCCGCCGTCCGCCGGCAGGGTCAGCGGGGTCTGCAGCAGCAGCTCCTCCAGCGCCGGGGCGCCCGCCCGGTCGCCCGCGGCGAGGGCCATCTCGACCAGCGCGGTGCCGGGCACCACGATCCGGTCGAGCACGACGTGGTCGGCCAGCCACGGGTGGGTGGCGACCGACAGCCGGCCGGTGAGGACGGTGGTCGACGAGTCGGGCAGCTCCACCGCCGCGCCGAGCAGGGCGTGGCCGGTGCCGACCAGGCCGAGGCCGGCCGGGTCGGACGCGTGCCGGCCGGGGCGCGGGCGGGGCCAGTAGGTGACGTGCTGGAAGGCGTAGGTGGGCAGCTCGATCCGGGTCGCGCCGGTGCCGGCGAAGACCGCCGCCCAGTCCACCGCGACGCCGGCCGTGAACAGCCTTCCGAGCGCGGTGAGCAGGGTTCCGGGCTCCTCGTGGTCGCGGCGCAGCGTCGCGACGGCGGTCAGCTCGGGGCGCACGTCCTGCACCAGCGCGGCGAGGACGGCGTCCGGGCCGATCTCCAGGACCCGGTCGGCGTCGAGGGCGGTGACGGCCTCGGCGAAACGGACGGGGCGGCGGACCTGGTCGACCCAGTACTCGGGGTCGGTCCACTCGCCCTCGGCGACGGGGGCGCCGGTGACGGTGGAGACCGCGGCCAGGCGCGGCTCGTCGAAGGCCAGGCCGCCGACGACCGTGCGGAACTCCGCCAGCATCGGCTCCATCAGGCGGGAGTGGAACGCGTGGCTGGTCCGCAGGCGGCTGGTCTTCCAGCTCCGCTCGGCCGCCAGCCCGGCGATCCGGGCGATGTCCTCCTCGGTGCCGGACACCACCACGGCGTCCGGCCCGTTCACGGCCGCGAGGTCGATGTCCGGGAACGCCTGGCGCACCTCGCTCTCGGAGGCCCGGACGGCCAGCATCGCGCCGCCGGCGGGGAGTTCCTGCATCAGCCGGCCGCGCGCGGCGACCAGCTTCGCCGCGTCCGCCAGGCTCAGCACCCCGGCCGCGTACGCCGCCGTGATCTCACCGACCGAGTGACCGGCCACCACGTCCGGCGTCAC
Organism: Kitasatospora sp. NPDC042419; assembly: GCF_056437345.1. Classification (NCBI taxonomy): domain Bacteria; kingdom Bacillati; phylum Actinomycetota; class Actinomycetes; order Kitasatosporales; family Streptomycetaceae; genus Kitasatospora; species Kitasatospora sp. NPDC042419. The sequence continues at coordinate 16,100 of NZ_JBWKAW010000040.1, read as the reverse complement.
GCCCCAGGAGCGGACGAGCGCCAGCAGCGCCACCTCGACGGCGAAGATCGCCGGCTGCGCCCAGCCGGTCTGCTCCAGCCGCTCGCCGTCCTGCAGGACGTCGTGCAAGGGCAGGTCCAGCGCCGCACACGCCTCGTCGAAGGCGGCCGCGTACACCGGGAAGGCCTCGTACAGCTCCCGGCCCATGCCGATCCGCTGCGACCCCTGGCCGGTGAAGACGACGGCCAGCCGGCCCTCGGCCGCGACGCCGCCGCTCCTCGCACCCTCGGCGAGGTCCAGCAGTTCCATCACGGTCTGGTCTCCGGTGCGCGCCAGCACCACCGCCCGGTGCGGCAGCACCGCGCGGCCGGCCAGCGAGTGGCCGACGTCCAGCGGCCGCGCGGTGGGACGCGCGTCGAGGAAGTCCAGCATCCGGGCGGCCTGGCCGGCCAGGCCGGCGGCGTCGTGCCCGGAGAGCACCAGCGGCACGACCGGCAGCGGACGGCCGGCGGCCGGCTCCTCCGCCGCGGCGGCGGGGACCTCCGCGGGGGCCTCCTCCAGGATGATGTGGGCGTTGGTGCCGCTGATGCCGAACGAGGAGACGCCGGCCCGGCGGGGGTGCGCGGAGCGCGGCCAGGGGCGGTCCTCGGCGAGCAGCTCCACCGCTCCGGCGGCCCAGTCGACCTGCGGCGAGGGCCGGTCGACGTGCAGGGTGCGGGGCAGCACGCCGTAGTGCATGGCCAGCACCATCTTGATGACGCCGGCGACGCCCGCGGCGGCCTGGGTGTGGCCGATGTTCGACTTGACCGAGCCGAGCCACAGCGGGTCCCCGGTGCGGCCCTGGCCGTAGGTCGCCAGCAGGGCCTGCGCCTCGATCGGGTCGCCGAGCGAGGTGCCGGTGCCGTGCGCCTCGACGGCGTCGACCGCGGTGGGGGTGAGCCCGGCGGTGGCCAGGGCCTGCCGGATCACCCGCTGCTGGGAGGGACCGTTGGGGGCGGTGATGCCGTTGCTGGCGCCGTCCTGGTTGACGGCGCTGCCGCGGAGCACGGCGAGCACCGGGTGTCCGGCGCGGCGGGCGTCGGAGAGCCGTTCGAGCAGGACGACGCCCGCTCCCTCGCCCCAGCCGGTGCCGTCGCCGGCCGCGGCGAAGGCCTTGCAGCGGCCGTCGGAGGCCAGGCCGCGCTGGCGGCTGAACTCGACGAAGGCGCCCGGGGTGGCCATCACGGTGACGCCGCCGGCGAGCGCGAGGTCGCACTCGCCGGAGCGCAGCGCCTGGGCGGCCAGGTGCAGGGCGACCAGCGAGGAGGAGCAGGCGGTGTCGACGGTGATCGCCGGGCCCTCGAAGCCGAAGGTGTAGGAGACCCGGCCGGAGACCAGGCTGCCCGCGCTGGCCGCGCCGGCGTAGCCCTCGGCCCCGGCGCTGGCCTGCCGCAGCAGGGTGCCGTAGTCGCTGTACAGGACGCCGGCGAAGACACCGGTCCGGCTGCCGCGCAGCGCGGTCGGGTCGATGCCGGCGCGCTCCAGGGCCTCCCAGGAGGTCTCCAGCAGGAGCCGCTGCTGCGGGTCCATGGTGACGGCCTCGCGCGGGCTGATCCCGAAGAACCCGGCGTCGAAGCGGCCGGCGCCGCTGAGGAAGCCGCCCTCGTTGACGTAGGAGGTGCCGGGGTGGTCGGGGTCGGGGTGGTAGAGCGCGTCGAGGTTCCAGCCGCGGTCGTCGGGGAAGCCGGAGACGCCGTCGCGGCTGTCGGCGAGCAGCCGCCAGAAGTCCTCGGGGGTGTCGGCGCCGCCGGGGAGGCGGCAGCCGAGGCCGACGATGACGACGGGGTCGTCGAGGTCGGCGCCGGCGGGCCGCGGCGCGGCGGCCGGGGTGTCCTGTTCGGCCAGGGCGCCCACGAGTTCGCCGCGCAGGAAGGCCACCAGGGCCTGCGGGGTCGGGTAGTCGAAGGTGAGCGTCGCGGGCAGGCGCAGCGCGGTGGCGGCGTTCAGCCGGTTGCGCAGCTCGACCGCGGTGAGCGAGTCGAAGCCCAGCTCGCTGAAGGCCCGGCCGGCCGGGACGGCGTCGCCGGAGCCGTGGCCGAGCACCGCGGCAACCTGGGTGCGGACCAGGTCGAGCAGCAGCCGGTCCTGGTCGGCGGGGGCGAGCTCGGCGAGGCGCTGGAGCAGGGAGGCCGCGGTGGCGCCGGTGGCGGCCCGCCGGACGTTCTCGCGGACCAGGCCGCGCAGCAGCGGGGGCAGTCCGGCGTCGCCCTGCCGGGCGCGCAGCACGGTGTGGTCGATGCGGATCGGCACCAGCAGCGGGCGCTCGGCGTCGAGGGCGGTGTCGAAGAGGCCGAGGGCCTCGGGCAGCGCCAGGGGCGCGATGCCGCCCCGGCTGAGCCGCCGGCGGTCGACCTCGGAGAGGTTCTGGGCCATGCCGGCGTCGGTGTCCCAGGCGCCCCAGGCCAGCGAGGTGCCGGGCAGGCCGCGGCTGCGGCGGGCGGCGGCGAAGGCGTCGAGGTAGGCGTTGGCGGCGGCGTAGTTGCCCTGGCCGGGGGTGCCGAACAGGCCGGCGACCGAGGAGTACAGCACGAAGGCGTCGAGGTCGGCGCCGGCGGTGGCGTGGTGGAGGTTGACCACCGCGTCGACCTTGGCGCGGAGCACGGCGTCGAGCCGGTCGGGGGTCAGGGCGGTGAGCACGGTGTCGTCGAGGACGCCGGCGACGTGGACGACGGCGCGGACGTCCACGCCGTCGAGCACCCGGTCGAGGTCGCCGCGGTCGGCGACGTCGCAGCGGACCAGCCGGACGCGGGCGCCGGCGTCGGTGAGCTCGGACCAGAGTTCGGCGGCGCCGGGCGCGTCGGTGCCGCTGCGGCTGAGCAGCAGCAGGTCGCGGACGCCCTTGGTGTGCACGAGGTGCCGGACGAGGAGGCGGCCGAGCGTGCCGGTGGCGCCGGTGACGACGGTGGTCCCGGTCTCGCGGGCCCGCCGGGGCATCAGCAGGACGTTCTTGCCGATGTGCTTGGCCTGGCTGACGAAGCGGAACGCGTCGCGGGCCTGCCGGACGTCCCAGGCGCGCACCGGGGGCAGGCGCAGGTCACCGGCGTCGAACAGGGCGACGATCTCGGTGAGCATCGCGCCGATCCGCTCCGGTCCGGCCTCGAAGAGGTCGAACGGCCGGTAGCGGACGCCGGGGTGGTCCTCGGCGAGGCGGGCCGGGTCGCGCAGGTCGGTCTTGCCCATCTCCAGGAACCGGCCGCCGGACGGCAGCAGCGTCAGGGAGGCGTCGATGAGCTCGTTGGCCAGCGAGTTGAGCACGACGTCGGCGCCCCGGCCGTCGGTGGCGCGGGCGAACTGCTCGGCGAACGCGGTGGTGCGGGAGGAGGCGATGTCCTCGTCGGGCAGGCCGAGGGCGCGCAGGGCGTCCCACTTGGCGGGGCTGGCGGTGGCCAGGACGCGGGCGCCGAGGTGGCGGGCGATCTGGATCGCGGCGGTGCCGACGCCGCCGGCGCCGGCGTGCACGAGCACGGTCTCGCCGGGCTGCACGTCGGCGAGGTCGACGAGCGCGTAGTAGGCGGTGAGGTAGGCCATCGGCACGGCGGCGGCCTCGGCGAACGTCCAGTCGGACGGGATCCGGGCCAGTAGCCTGCCGTCGGTGACGGCGACCGGGCCGAAGCCGCCGGCGAACGCGCCCATGACCCGGTCGCCCGGGTCGAGGTCCGGCACGTCCGGGCCGACCTCCAGGACCACGCCGGCGCCCTCGCTGCCCAGGTCGAGCGGGTTGTCGCTGGGGTGGACGCCGAGGGCGATCAGCACGTCGCGGAAGTTCAGGCCGGCGGCGCGGACGGCGACCCGCACCATGCCGGGCTCCAGCGGGCTCGCGGGCTCCGGGCAGGCGACCAGCCGCAGCTGGTCGAGGGTGTCGCCGCCGGGCGTCTTCTCCAGCCGCCAGGCCGGTGCGTCGGGCGGGGTCATCGCCGGGTCGGGGAGGACGCGGGCCAGCCGGGGCGCGGCGACGGAGCCGGCGCGGACCAGGGCCTGCGGGACGTCGCCGGCGGCGACCAGCGCGGGCAGGGCGGCCCAGGACGCCGCGCTGCCGTCGACGTCGGCCAGCACGATCCTGGCCGGGTACTCGGACTGGGCGGAGCGGACCAGGCCCCAGACGGCGGCGTGCACGAGGTCGGTGGGCTCCTCGCCGGGGCCGCCGGCGACGGCTCCGGTGGTGGTGACGAGCAGCGTCGTCCCCTCGTACCGCTCGTCGTCGATCCACTCCTGGAGCGCGGCCAGCACCCGCCGGGTGGCGGCGTGGACCTCGTCGGCCGGTCCGACCGGGTCGTCGGAGGGGTCGGTGTGCCCGGGCGGGCAGTCCAGCAGCAGGACGGTCGGCGGGCCGTCCTGGGCGTCCGGGCCGGCCAGAGGGAGGCCGGTGTCGCGGACCGGGCCGAGGGCGGCCCAGCCGGTCGGGGCCGGGGCCTCCTCCAGCCGGCGCTCGACCCAGTCGACGCCGAACAGCGAGCGGGGTGCCTGGCGCGGCCCGGCCTCCGCCGGTCCGGCGGCGACGGGCCGCATGACCATCGAGCCGATGGTGACGACGGGGGCGCCGGTGCCGTCGGCGGCGAGCAGCGCGACCCGGTCGGCGCCGGAGGGGGTGAGCCGGACGCGCAGCGCGGTGGCGGCGACGGCGTGCACGGTGAGGTCGGTGAAGGCGAACGCCATCCGGGCCGACTGGTCGGTGCCGGCCGCGGCGAGGGCGACGCCGTGCAGGGCGGCGTCCAGCAGGGCGGGGTGGAGCTGGAACCGGGCGGCCTGACCGTGCTCGGACTCCGGCAGGGCCACCTCGGCGTAGACGTCGTCGCCGAGCCGCCAGGCGGCGGTCAGGCCCCGGAACGCCGGCCCGTACCCGAAGCCGGCGCCGGCCAGCCGTTCGTAGAACCCGTCGACCGGCAGGGCGGTGGCGCCGGCCGGCGGCCAGGCGGCCAGGTCGTCCGGCGCGGCCTGCGGCCCGGCGGGGGCGAGGTAGCCGGTGGCGTGCAGGGTCCACGGCTCGTCGGGCAGCGCGTCCTCGCGGCGCGAGTGGACGCCGACGGTGCGCCGTCCGCTCTCGTCGGCGGCGCCGGTGACGACCTGCAGCGCGACGCCGCCGGACGCGGGGACGGTGAGCGCGGCCTGGACGGTGAGTTCCTCCAGCACCGGCGTGTCGACCTGTTCGCCGGCCCGCAGCGCCAGTTCCACCATCGCGGTGCCGGGCAGCACGGCGGTGCCGAGCACCGCGTGGTCGGCCAGCCAGGGGTGGGTCTGGACGGCGATCCGGCCGGTGAAGACGCTGCCGTCGCCGTCGGCGAGGGTCAGCACCGCGCCGAGCAGCGGGTGTCCGGTCGCGGTCAGTCCCAGGCCCGCGGCGTCGACCGTGAGCAGGTCCGCCGGCGAGGGCCAGTAGTTCTCGTGCCGGAACGGGTAGGTGGGCAGGTCGAGCAGTTCGGCGGGGCGTGCCGGGAAGAGGGCCGACCAGGCGACGGTGGAGCCGGCGGCGTGGATCCTGGCCAGCGCGGTGAGGAAGGAGGTGACCTCGTCGCGGTCGCGGCGCAGCGCGCCGACGCACGGCGGGGCGTCCGGCAGGGTCTCGGCGGCCATCGCGGCGAGCACGGTGTCGGGGCCGAGTTCCAGGTAGCGGCCGGCGCCCAGAGCGTCCAGGGCGGTGACGGCGTCGGCGAACCGGACCGGGCGGCGCACCTGGTCGACCCAGTACTGCGGGTCGCTCCACTGTCCGACGGCGACCGGGCGGCCGGTCACGGAGGAGACCGCGGCGAGGGTGGGCTCGGCGAAGTCGAGCCCACGGACCACCGCGCCGAACTCGGCGAGCATCGGCTCCATCAGCCGGGAGTGGAACGCGTGGCTGGTGTTCAGCCGGCTGGTCTTCCAGCCGGCCGCGCGGGCCTTGTCGGCGAACCGGTCGACGGCGTCCTCGGGGCCGGAGAGCACGACGGAGGTCGGGCCGTTGACGGCGGCGACGTCGAGGTCCTCGGGGCCGGCGTCCCGGACGGCGTCCTCGGTCGCCTGGACGGCGAGCATCGCGCCGCCGGCGGGCAGCGCCTGCATCAGCCGGCCGCGGGCGGTGACCAGGGCGGCGGCGTCGTCCAGGGAGAGCACGCCGGCGGCGTAGGCGGCGGCGATCTCGCCGACCGAGTGTCCGGCCACGATCTCCGGCTGCAGGCCGAGTCCGCGGACGGTCTCCAGCAGGGCGACCTCGACGGCGAACAGGGCCGGCTGGGCGTATCCGGTGCGGTGCAGCAGGTCGCTGTCGAGCACCTCCCGCAGCGGGAGGTCCCCGGGCTCCCGCACGAGGTGCCGGTCGAGGGCGGCGGCGACGGTGTCGAAGGCCTCGGCGTACCGGGGGAAGCGCTCGGCGAGCTGCCGGCCCATGGCCGTCCGCTGGGCGCCCTGGCCGGTGAAGAGGAAGGCGAGCTTGCCCTCGGCCGGCTCGCCGGTGACCAGGCCGGTCCCGGGCTCGCCGACGGCGAGGGCGGTGAGGGCGCTCTGCAGGGACTCGCGGTCGTCGGCGAGCAGCACGGCGCGGTGCTCCAGCGCGGCGCGCCCGGTGGCCAGGGCGTGGCCCAGGTCGGCGGGCTGCACCTGCGGCCGGTCCTCGACGAAGGTGTAGAGCTGCCCGGCCTGGGCGCGGAGGGCGTCGGCGTCCCGGGCGGAGATCACCACCGGGGCGGGCAGCACCGCCGGGGCGGGGGCCGGCTCGGCGGAGGCGGCCGCGGCGGGCTCGTCCTTGGCGGGTCCGGCCGTGGCGGGGCCGGCCGGAGCGGGCTCGTCCGTGGCGGGGCCGGCCGGAGCGGGCGGCTCCTCGATGATCATGTGGACGTTGGTGCCGCTGACGCCGAACGAGGAGACGCCGGCCCGGCGGGGGGTGTCCCGGCGGGGCCAGGGGCGGGCCTCGGTGAGCAGCTCGACGTCCCCGGCCGCCCAGTCGACGTGCGGGCTGGGCTCGTCCAGGTGCAGCGACTTGGGCATGGTCTCGTGCCGCATCGACAGCACGGCCTTCATCACGCCGGCGACGCCCGCGGCGGCCTGGGTGTGCCCGATGTTCGACTTGACCGAGCCCAGCATGGCCGGTCGGCCGCCGGTGCGGTCCTGGCCGTAGGTGGCGAGCACCGCCTGGGCCTCGATCGGGTCGCCGAGCCGGGTGCCCGTCCCGTGCGCCTCGATCAGGTCGACGTCGTCGACCGACAGCCCGGCGTTGGCCAGCGCCTGCCGGATGACCCGCTGCTGGGAGGGGCCGTTCGGTGCGGCGATGCCGTTGCTGGCGCCGTCCTGGTTGACCGCGCTGCCGCGGATGACGCCGACCACGGGGTGGCCGAGGCGCTGGGCGCGGGAGAGCCGCTCCAGCAGCAGCAGGCCGACGCCCTCGGAGAGCCCGATGCCGTCGGCCTCGGCGGAGAACGCCTTGCAGCGGCCGTCGGCGGCCAGGCCGCGCTGGCGGCCGAACTCGGTGAACGCGCCCGGGGTGGCCATCACGGTGACGCCGCCGGCCAGCGCCATGGTGCACTCGTCGGCCCGCAGGGCCTGCGCGGCGAGGTGGATGGCGACCAGCGAGGAGGAGCAGGCGGTGTCGATCGTGACGGCCGGGCCCTCCAGCCCGAGCGTGTAGGACACCCGGCCGGAGAGCACCGCCGCGGTGGTGCCGGTGATCAGGAAGCCCTCGGCGGCCTGCACGCTGCCGCCGATGAGCCGGACGTAGTCCTGCGTGTTGGAGCCGATGAACACACCGGTGCGGCTGCCGCGCAGCGTGGTCGGGTCCACCCCGGCGCGCTCCAGCGCCTCCCAGGACGCCTCCAGCACCTGCCGCTGCTGCGGGTCCATCGACAGCGCCTCGCGCGGGCTGATGTCGAAGAAGGCCGCGTCGAACTCGCCCGCGCCGGCCAGGAAGCCGCCCTCGGCGGCTTGGCCGTCCGCGTAGGCGGAACCCTCGTCGTAGGCGTCGTCCAGGTCCCAGCCGCGGTCCGCGGGCGGGCGGCCGATCGCGTCGGCGCCGGTGTTCACCAGCCGCCACAGGTCGTCGGGGGTGCGCACCCCGGCCGGGTAACGGCAGCTCATGGCCACGATCGCGATCGGCTCCCGATCGGCGGACTCCGCCTTCTGGAGCCGCTCACGGGTCTGGTGCAGATCCGCCGTGACCCGCTTGAGATAGTCGAGGAGCTTCTCTTGAGCCACCAACTCAGGCCTCACCAAGTTCGGTTCGCGCGGAGCGCGGGGAAGCGATGCAGGGGACCGCCGAAGCGCTGTCTGCACTCCTGCCAGCCTGGGCCGAAGGTAGGCCGCCGCCCGGGCGGCGGCCTACCCCTACCTCTCCCCTGCCGGGCGGGTGGGGGCCCTCGGGCACCCCAGGGACGCGCGCGGGCCGCGCCCCCGGACACTTCCGGGGGCGCGGCCCAGGTGCTTCGGCACGGCCGTCGGCGGGCGGGGCCCGACGACGGCCGGCGGCGGGGACTAGGACACGCCCCTAGCCGATGCCGAGCTCGTCGATGAACTTGAACACCTCGTCGGCGCTGGCGGCCTCCAGCCGGTCGCTGACCGACTCCGCCCCCGGCTCCGTACCCGCCTCGGCCTCCTCGTCGAGGCCCGCGAGCAGGCCGCGCAGCCGCATGCCGACCCGCAGCCGCAGCGCGGTGTCGTCCGCGGTGGCGGCCAGTGCCCCGGCCAGCTGGTCGATCGTGGCCAGCACGCTCTCCGGGGTCGCGCCGCCGCCGGTCACCAGCTGTTCGAGCAGCAGCCCGGCCACCGCCGCCGGGGTCGGCCGGTCGAACACCAGCGTCGCCGGCAGTGTCAGGCCGGTCGCGGCGGTCAGGCGGTTGCGCAGGTCGACCGCGGTCAGCGAGTCGAACCCGAACTCCTTGAACGGGCGGCGGGCCTCGACCGCGTCCGGGCCGTCGTGGCCGAGCACCGCCGCGGCGTGGCCGCGCACCAGGTCGAGCGCGATCTGCTCGTGCTCGTGCGGCGGCGCGGCGGCGAGCTGCTCGCGCAGGGCCGCACCGGCGTCGGCCGGCGGCGCGGCCTCGGCGGTCGCCCGCAGGGCCCGGACGTCGGGCAGGTCGGCGATCAGCGGGCGGGTCCGGGCGAAGGCGAAGGCCGGGGCGAAGACCGACCAGTCGACGTCGGCGACCGCGAGGAAGGTCTCCCCCGCCCCGACGGCCTGCCGCATCGCGGTGATCGCCGCCTCGGGCGCCATGCCCCGGAAGCCGCGCCGGCGCATGTACTCCTCGCCGCCGGTCGCCTCGGCCATCCCGCCGCCGTCCCACAGGCCCCACGCCAGCGAGGTGACCGGCAGGCCGCGCTCCGCGGCCTGTTCGGCCAGCGCGTCGAGGGCGGCGTTGGCCGCGCCGTAGGTGCCCTGGCGGGCGCTGCCCCAGACGCCCGAGTTGGACGAGAACAGCACCGCGTGCTCCAGGTGCGCGGGGTCGAGCAGGTCGAGCAGGTGGACGGCGCCCTCGACCTTGCCGGAGCTCACCTCGGCCAGCTCCTCCGCGGTGGAGTCGGCGAGCAGGCCCGGGCTGAGCGTGCCGGCGGCGTGGACCAGTGCGGTGACCGGCTCGGGCAGGCCCGCCAGCAGCTCGGCGACCCGCGCCCGGTCCGCGGTGTCGCAGGCGGCGATCGTCACCCGTGCGCCGAGGGCCTCCAGCTCCTCGCGCAGCTCCGCGGCGCCCGGGGCGGCCTCGCCCCGGCGGCTGGTGAGCACGAGGTGGTCGGCGCCGGCGCCGGCGGCCCACCGGGCCACGTGCGCGCCGAGCGCGCCGGTGCCGCCGGTGACCAGCACGGTGCCGCGCGGCTCCCACAGCGGCGCGGCCGGATCGGCCGGCGCGGGCAGCAGGCGGCGGGCCAGCACGCCGCCGGCGCGGACGGCGACCTGGTCCTCGTCGTCGAGGCCGGCCAGCACGGCCGCGGCCCGGCCGGCGGCCCGGCCGTCCAGCACGGCCGGCAGGTCCAGCACACCGCCCCAGGCCTCGGGGTGCTCCAGCGCGAAGGTGCGGGCCAGCGCCCAGACCTGCGCGGGGGCGAGCCGGGAGGCCGGGTCGCCGGGGACGGCGGCGACCGCTCCCCGGGTGAGGATCCACAGCGCGGTGTCCACCCCGCCGACCGCCCGGAACAGCGCGAGCGTGTCGAGCACCGCCCGCTCGTCCTCGCGCAGCGCCAGCAGGGAGACGATCCCGGCGTAGGGACGGGCGGTCAGGGTCTCCCGGTCGACGGCGGTGGCGTGCTCGACCTCGGCGCCGGCGCCGGTCAGCAGGCCGGTCACCTCGCCCGGGTCGACGTCGGCCGGGTGGAGCACCAGCCAGGTGCCGGACAGCCGGCCCGGCTCCGGCTCGGGCAGGGACCGGAACGCGATCCGGAACCGCCAGGCGTCCAGCTGCGAGCGCTCCTGCCGCCCGCGCCGCCAGCCGGCGAGCGCCGGCAGCACCGGGGTGAGGGCCTCGGGGTCGACGCCGAGGGTCTTGCCGAGCAGCGCCGCGTCGGCGCTCTCGACCGCCGTCCAGAAGTCGTCGTCCGGGTCGTCGGACGCCGCACCGGGCTCGTCGGCCAGCCAGTAGCGCTGGTGCTGGAAGGCGTAGGTGGGGATCCCCGCCGCGCGGCGGCCCCCGGTCAGCAGCGCCGCCCAGTCCACCGGCACACCGGCCACCCAGGCCTCGGCGAGGGTCCGGACCTGGCGGCCCGGGCCGTCCTCGTCCCGGCGGAGCGTGCCGGCGACGGCCGCCTCTCCCGGGCCGGCGACGTCCTGGATGCTGGCGGTGAGCACCGGGTGCGGGCTGACCTCGACGAAGTGGCGGTAGCCGTCGGCGAGCAGCCGCCCGACGGTCGCGGCGAACCGGACCGGCTGCCGCAGGTTGTCGTACCAGTAGCCGGCGCCGTCCTCGGGCGTCATCGGCTCGGCCCGCACGGTGGAGTACCACGGCACCCGGCCGGCGCCGATCCGCACCGGGGCGAGACCCTCCAGGACCCGGTCGCGGAGGACCTCGACCTGGACGGAGTGGCCGGCGGCGCTGGACTTGACCCGGCGGGCCCGGACGCCCTCCTCCTCGTACCGGGCGGCCAGCTCGTCGACCGCGTCGGACTCGCCGGCCACGATCACCGAGGCCGGGCCGTTCACCGCGGCGATCTCCAGCCGGCAGCGCCCCGACCCGTCCTCGTACCCGGCGATCCGGGCGGCCACGTCGGCCTCGGGCGCGGCGACGGACAGCATCGCGCCGGCGCCGGCGATCGCCATCAGCTCCCGGCTGCGCAGCGCGACGATCCGGGCCGCGTCGTCCAGGCCGAGCGCGCCGGCCACGCAGGCCGCCGCGATCTCGCCCTGGGAGTGCCCGACGACCGCCGCCGGGGTGACGCCGTGCGCCTCCCACCAGGCCGCCAGCGACACCATCACGGAGAACAGCACCGGCTGGACGACGTCGAGCCGGCTCAGCGGCGGGGTCCCCGGCTCCTGCCGGAGCACCGCCTCCACCGAGTAGTCCAGGTACGCGCCGAGTGCGGTGTCGCAGGCGCGCAGGCGCTCGGCGAACGCCGGGGAGCTCTCCAGCAGGCCGGCGGCCATGCCCTCCCACTGGCCGCCCTGGCCGGGGAAGACGAGGACGACGCCGCCGGGCGGACCGGCCACGCCGGTGACGACGCCGCCCGAGGGGCGCCCGTCGGCCAGCGCCGCCAGGGCGGGCTCGTCCAGCACGACCGCGCGGTGCTCCAGCCGGGCCCGGCCGGCGAGGGTGTGGGCGACGTCGGTCAGCGGCAGGCCGGGCCGCTCGCGCAGGAACGCGGCGAGCCGGCGGGCCTGCGCGGCCGGTACGGCCCGGTCGCGGCCGGAGAGCAGCAGCGGGACGACCGGCAGCTCCGGGTTCTCCGGTGCGGACGCCACCGCCGGGGCCTGCTCCAGCACGACGTGCGCGTTGGTGCCGCTGATGCCGAAGGAGGAGACGGCGGCGCGGCGCGGCCGGCCGGTCTCGGGCCAGTCCCGCTCGGCGTCCAGCAGCGCGACGGCGCCGGACTCCCAGTCGATGTGCGGGGAGGGGGCGTCGATGTGCAGGCTGCGGGGCAGCACCCCGTGGTCGAGCGCGAGGATCATCTTGATCAGTCCGGCGACGCCGGCGGCGGCCTGGGTATGGCCGAGGTTGGACTTCACCGAGCCGAGCCAGAGCGGGACGTCGCCCTCGCGGTCCTGGCCGTAGGTGGCCAGCAGGGCCTGTGCCTCGATCGGGTCGCCCAGCTTGGTGCCGGTGCCGTGCGCCTCGACGGCGTCGACGTCCTTCGCGGTCAGTCCGGCGTCGGCGAGCGCGGCCCGGATCACCCGCTGCTGGGACGGGCCGTTGGGGGCGGTGAGGCCGTTGGACGCGCCGTCCTGGTTCACCGCCGTGCCCCGGACCACCGCCAGGACCGGGTGGCCCAGGCGCAGGGCGTCGGAGAGCCGGGCGACCAGCAGCACGCCCGCCCCCTCCGACCAGGTGGCGCCGTCGGCGGCGGCGGAGAACGGCTTGCACCGGCCGTCGGCGGCCGAGCCGCCCTGGCGGGCGACCTCGACGAAGGTACTGGGGTTGGCCATCACCGAGACGCCGCCCGCGAGGGCGAGCTCGCACTCGCCGCGGCGCAGCGACTCGGCGGCCAGGTGCAGGGCGACCAGCGAGGAGGAGCAGGCGGTGTCGACGGTGAGGGCCGGGCCCTCCAGGCCGAAGACGTAGGAGACGCGGCCGGACGCCACGCTGCCGGAGACGCCGGTCGCGCGGTAGCCCTCGACGCCCTCGGGCAGCGTCGACAGGCCGGTGCCGTAGTCGTGGTACATCAGGCCGGTGAACACGCCGGTCCGGGAGCCGCGCAGCCCGAGCGGGTCGAGGCCGGCGCGCTCGAACGCCTCCCAGGAGGTCTCCAGCAGCAGCCGCTGCTGCGGGTCCATGGCGAGCGCCTCGCGCGGGGAGATGCCGAACAGGCCGGCGTCGAACTCGCCCGCGTCGTGCAGGAAGCCGCCCTGCCGGGTGAAGTGGTAGCCGCCGAAGTCCCAGCCCCGGTCGGTGGGGAAGCCTGAGATCGCGTCGCCGCCGTCGCGCAGCAACTGCCAGAGGTCCTCGGGGCTGCGCACCCCGCCGGGGAAGCGGCAGGCCATGCCGATGACCGCGATCGGCTCGTCGGCGCGGGCCGGGCCGGGCCGCTCCGGCGCCGTGTCCGGCAGCCGGTCGGAGCCGAGGGCCCGGTCGAGCAGGTACCGGGCGATGGCGCGGGCGTTCGGGTAGTCGAACGCGAGCGTCGCCGGCAGCGTCAGCCCGGTGGCCGGCTGCAGCCGGTTGCGCAGCTCGACGGCGGTCAGCGAGTCGAAGCCCAGGTCGCGCAGCGCCCGGTTGCCGTCGATCGCACCGCCGGCGGCGAAGCCGAGGACGGCGGCGATCGTGCCGCGGACCAGCTCGGTGGCGGTCTGCTCGCGCTCCGCCTCCGGCAGGCCGGCGAGCCGCCGGGCGAACGAGCCCGGGCCGCCGGTGGTGGCGGCCCGGCGCGGGCCGGAGCGGACCAGCCCGGACAGGACGGGCGGGAGCATGCCGCCCTCGGCGGTGCTCCGCAGGGCGGGCAGGCTCAGCGCGACCGGGACGGCCAGCGCGGTGTCGGCGCGCAGCGCCGCGTCGAACAGGGCCAGGCCCTGGCCGACCTCCAGCGGCAGGACGCCGCCGCGCCGCAGCCGGCGCCGGTCGGCGTCGGTGAGGTTGCCGGCCATGCCCTCGTCGGTGTCCCACAGGCCCCAGGCCAGCGAGGTCGCGGGCAGCCCCCGGGCGCGCCGGAAGGCGGCGAAGGCGTCGGTGAAGGTGTTGGCGGCGGCGTAGTTGGCCTGGCCGGGGTTGCCGAGCAGGCCGGCGGCCGAGGAGAACAGCACGAACGCGGCGAGCGGCCGGCCGGCGGTGGCCTCGTGCAGGTTGCGGACGGCGTCCGCCTTGGGGCGCAGCACGGCGTCCAGGCGGTCGGGGGTGAGGTCGGCCAGCAGTCCGTCGTCGAGCACGCCGGCGGTGTGGATCACGGCGCTGACGGGCACGTCGCGCAGCGCGGCCTCGACGGCCGCCCGGTCGGTGACGTCGCAGGCGAGGGTGCGCACCCGCGCGCCGTCGAGGTCGGGGCCGCCGCCGGAGCGCGACAGCAGCAGCAGGTCCTGGACGCCGTGGGCCTCCACCAGGTGCCGGGCGACCAGGCGGCCGAGCGTGCCGGTGGCGCCGGTGACCACGACCGTGCCGGTGGTCAGGTCGGGGAGGTCGCCGTCCGGGGCGGCGTGCCGGACGATCCGGGGCACCAGGATCCGGTCGCCGCGGACCGCCGCCTGGGGGTGGCCGGCCGCGAGGACGTCGGGGATCCGGTCCGGGGCGGGGGCGTCGACGATCGTGAGCCGGCCGGGGTGCTCGCTCTGTGCGGAGCGGACCAGGCCCCAGGCGGCCGCGGAGAGCAGTCCGGGCACGGTGTCGGCGGGGTCGGCGGCGATCGCGCCGTCGGTGCGCACGACGAGGTGGGTGGCGGCCCGCTTCTCGTCGCCGAGGAACCGCTGGAGGGTCTCCAGCAGCAGCCCGGTGCGGCCGCGCACGGCGGCGGCGTCCGGAGCGGTGTCCGGAGCGGTGTCCTCCGGGGCGGGTGCGGCGCAGTCCAGGACCAGGACGTCGGCGGCGTCGGCGGGCAGCGGGTCGCCGAGCGCGATCGTCGGCAGCGGGGCCGCCGCCTCCGCCGTGCCCGCCGGCACCCCGGCGTCCGTCCAGTCCAGGGCGTAGAGCGGGGCGTCGGGCGCCGCACCGGCCCGGTCGGCGGCGACCGGCCGGACGGCGAGCGCGTCGACGTCGAGGACGGGGAGCCCCGCCTCGTCGGCGGCGTGCAGCCGGACCGTCTCGGCGCCCTCGCCGGCGGTGAGCCGGACCCGCAGCGAGCGGGCGCCGACGGCGTGCAGCCGGACGCCGGTGAACACGAAGGGCAGCCGGGCCGCGCCGTCCTCGCCGGGCACCAGGCCGCCGGCGGCCAGCGCGTGCAGGCAGGCGTCGAACAGCGCCGGGTGGAGGCCGAAGCCGTCGGTGCCCGTGGCGGCGTCGGTGCCCGTGCCGCCGTCGGTGTCGAAGGCGACCTCGGCGAGGATCTCGCCGTCGCGCCGCCACACCTGGCGCAGTCCGCGGAACACGGGCCCGTACACCAGGCCGGTGTCCGCCAGCGCGGCGTAGAGGTCCTCGGCGGGGACCGGCTCGGCGTCCCGCGGCGGCCACGGCAGGTCCACCGGCTCGGGGGCCGGCCCGGCCGGGCGGAGGGTGCCGGCGGCGTGCGCCGTCCAGGGGTGCTCGCGGTCGGGGCGGGAGTGGACGGTGACCGTGCGGCGGGCGCTGCCCGGCTCGGCCGGGGCGACGGTGACGCGCAGGTCGACGCCGCCGGTCACGGGCAGTGCCAGCGGGGCCTGGAGGAGGAGCTCCTCGACGTGCGGGGCGTCCGTCCACTCGCCGGCGGCGAGCGCCAGCTCGACCAGCGCCGCGCCGGGGACCAGGACGGTGCCGAGCACGTCGTGGTCGGTGAGCCAGGGGTGGGTGCGCCGGGAGACGTGCCCGGTGAAGACCACGGTGTCGGAGTCGGGCAGCCGGACGGCGGCCGCCAGCAGCGGGTGGCCGGTGCCGTCCAGACCGGCCCCGGCGAGGTCGCCGGTGCCGGGTTCGGAGGCCAGCCAGTAGTGCTGCCGCTGGAAGGGGTAGGTGGGCAGCTCCGGCAGCCACCGGCCGTCGGTGGGCCAGGCCCGCCAGTCGACCTCGGCGCCGCGGACCCAGGCCTCGCCGAGCGCGCGGACCTGGGCGGCCGGGCCGTCCTCGTCGCGCCGCAGCGTCCCCCAGATCCCGGCGTCGGGGGCGGACTGCTCCAGGGCGACGGTGAGCACGGGGTGCCCGGACACCTCGGCGAACAGCCGGAAGCCCTCCTCCGCGGCCTTCGCGACGACCGGGGCGAAGCGGACGCGCTCGCGGAGGTTGGACCACCAGTAGTCGGTGTCCACCGCCTCGGTGACCCGCTCCCCCGTCACCGTCGAGTACCACGGGATGCGCGGCACGGCGGCGCCGACCCCGTCCAGACCCGCGAGGACGGCCTCCCGCACCTGCTCGACCTGCGGCGAGTGCGAGGCGTAC
>NZ_JBWKAW010000039.1:0-65390 GCF_056437345.1 Kitasatospora sp. NPDC042419 | reverse complement strand
CCCGCGGAGCGGGATATGCCCCGGCAAGCCGGGTCATAGTGAATGAATTGCGCAAGCGCAATTCGAATTCTGGCGCAAGCGCCGGAATTAAATTCCGTAAACGGAATTTAAGAAGGGAATGCAAATTCGCGCAAGCGCTCATTGCGGGCACCCGCGCAAGCGCGGTCGCCTGGGCTGGCAACAAGGGGAGGTGCATCACGCGGGGGTCTGTGTAGGGCTTGGGGTTCCTGGCTACCACCCCCGCAACGGATGTGACGGGCTGTCGGCTCGATCGGATGCCGGCCTCACCGCAGTGACGGGTTCCGCTGCGCTCCACCCTGACCACTTCCCCACCCTCGAAACCGCCCGGTCAAGCTCACCAATACCCCACCAGCATACAGGACAACCGGCCGCTTCGGGGTAAGATTCGGCCATGTATCACCCTGGGGGTGAAAGTTGGCGTGCGGGTGATGCATCACGGGTCGCGCCTGTGTAGTGTTTGGGTCCAGACACCACAACCCCGGGCCACACCATCGCGCCGGGACCTTCCATTCTGATTACGCGCGACATTCCGCGAAAAGGAGAACACGGGAAATGGCCGTGAAGTTGCGTGACCACCAGATCGAAGCCGTTGCCGCCATCGTGCGGGGCTTCGATATCCCGCCGGGCGGTATCCCCGTGAATGGCCTTCGCGGGCAGGTGCACGCCGCGTGTGGCACGGGAAAGACCATCATTGCGGCGACGTCGGCAAAGCGCATGGTGCCCAAGGGCCGCATTCTCGTTCTGGTGCCGACGCTGGACCTTCTGACCCAGACGGTGCAGGCGTGGCGCGAGGCTGGGCACGCGGGGCCGGCGGTTGCGGTGTGCAGCCTGACCGATGACCCGGAGCTGTGGAACCTCAAGGTGCGCTCCACCACGAATCCCGTGCAGTTGGCGCTGTGGCACAGCTCGGGGCCGGTCACCATCTTCGGGACGTACGCCTCGTTGGGAGTCCTGGCGGAGGCATTCGAGGGCGCCTACGGGCAGCAGCTGGCGCCGATGGACCTCACGGTGGTCGATGAGGCGCACAGGACCAGTGGCTCGATGGGTAAGGCGTGGGCCGACGTCCACAGCCAGGGCGTCATCCCGTCGCACCGCCGGCTGTACCTGACGGCCACGCCGCGGATCTGGGAGGAGCGGCTGAACCGCGAGGTCGCCGAAGGGACGCGTGACCCGCTGCCGCGCGAGATGGCGGCCTCCATGGATGACGAGAAGGTCTTCGGGCCGGTCCTCTACAAGCTCTCGTTGGCATCGGCCGTGTCGCGCAAGCTGCTCGCGCGGTACCAGATCATCGTCCTGGAGCTCCAGGACCCGGTCGTCACGCCCGAGCGGCTGATGGGCGAGGAGCGGCACAGCGAGAAGGTGCGCGGAGAGCGCCTGGGGGCGCTCCAGGCCGCGCTGCTGCACACGATGGAGCAGCACAACCTCAGCACCTGCATCACCTTCCACCACCGGACGATAGAGGCACAGGCGTACGCGGAGGGCCTGGAGCGCGTGGCGGCGAAGCTGCACGCCGACCAGCCGGAGAAGTACCCGGCGAAGATCTGGGCGGACTGGCTGTGCGGCGAGCACGTGCCCGAGCGCCGGCGGGGAGTCCTGGGCGGCTTCGGGTCCACCGCGCAGCGGGCGGTGCTCTCGAACTGCCGGGTCCTGGGCGAGGGCGTCGACATCCGCGCGGTGGACTCAGTGGCCCTCCTGGACCCCAAGGGCGCTCCGCACGACATCGTCCAGGCCATCGGCCGGGCGCTGCGTCAGAAGCCCGGACAGGGCAAGGTTGCCTCTTTGATCGTGCCGGTATTTCTCCAGCCTGGAGAAAAGCCGGAAGACATGTTCACCTCCGGATCGTATAAGCCCCTGGTGAAGGTATTGGAGGGTCTGCGCGCTCACGACGAAGAGGCAATCGAATTGCTCGCGATTCCGCAGGAGCCTCAGAAGGACGTCGTGCAGCCGTCCGAGTACATCGGTTCGCCGCCCGAGGAAGGCGAGGACGAATCCCGTCTGCTGCTTCGTTTTGCCGCTCCCCGTGACCCGGTGATGGTCGCGGACTGGATTTCCTTCAACGTGATCGACACGGAGCGCCAGGACTGGGGTCGCGGCTGGGCGGCGCTCAAGAAGTTCGCGGATCGTGAGCTGCACGCCCGGGTTCCGTACGGACACAAGGAGGGCGCGTACCCGCTCGGGCAGTGGGTCGCGGAGCAGCGACGGGCGTACGGGGCGGGGCAGATGACCGGCCTGCGCGCCCAGCGGCTGGAGAAGCTCGGCATGGTCTGGAGCCTGACGGACGAACGCTTCCAGGAGAACCTGGAGGCCGCCAAGGCGTACTACGACCAGCACTGGACGCTGTGCGCGCCCCGGTCCGCCACCATGCTGGACCGGCCCGTGGGGCAGTGGTTGTCGAACCTGCGGCGTGCCGGTGCGCTGGAGGGCCACCCCGAGTGGAAGACCGCGCTGGAGGCCGTGGATGAGCACTGGAACCCCGAGTGGCCGGCGGAGTGGCAGAGGCACTACGCGGCGCTGCGGGAGCTGCTGACCGACGAGGAGGACCACTCCGACGTCCTGCCCGGCTTCACCGTTCACGGCATGGACGTGGGCAAGTGGCTGGTGAAGCAGCGTCAGCACACGGTCTGGGCAGGGCTGATGGACGGGCAGCGCGAGCTCCTGGAGGCGGTCGGCGTCGTGCCGCTGCCCCCGGAGCAGGCGGAGCCCGCCAAGGCCGCCAAGAAGGCTGTGAGCGCCTTCGAGAAGGGCGTGGCGGCCCTGGCGCAGTACAAGGCCCGGGAAGGCTCTGTGAAGGTCCCCAGGGCCCACGTAGAGCGGCTGGAGGACGGGAGCGAGGTGAAGCTCGGGGTGTTCCTGTCCAACAGCAAGAGCCGCCGGGACAAGCTGACCGCCGACAAGCTCGCCGCGCTGGCCGGTCTCGGGCTGGAGTGGGCAGCATGAGCACCGAGCAGTCGGGCCCCGACGCGTACGGCCAGGAGCTGGCCCGCATCAGCCACCACCAGAGCGAGGCCATCGAGGCACGGTTCACGGTCTTCCAGGCCCTGGCCGCCGTGGGGATCGGACACGAGCAGGCCGACGACATCGTGTCGAAGCTGGAGGCCGGGGCGGTGGCCGGCGCCCACACCTGGATCTCCGAGAGCAGCGCCCCGCACGGGTCCGAGCCGCGGTTCGAGGACGGGTGGCACGCCGGAGTCCGAGACGTCGCCAGCTACCTGCTGCGCATCGCCGACACCACCGCCACCACGGGGCGGGGGCTCGCCGCGTCCAACGCCATGTTGGCCGCCCACCTCCAGCAGTCGGCCTCCCCCGCCCCGCAGGAGGCTCCGGCGGAGGAACCGGCCCCGGCCGTCGCGCTGGACGCAAAGGACGTCCTGGCGGCGGCGGAGCGGTTCTCGTGGGCCGTGGCCGCGCCGGGGGTGCGTCACTGGCCGGACGGCGGCGACTTCCTGGACGTCGCGCTGAGCGCGGTGCGCCCCGAGGAACGCGAGGGGTACATCGAGCGCCTGGAGGCGTTCGTGGAGCAGCACCGCGCCCGCCTGGAGGAGATGCTGCGCACGCACGGGCCGGGCAGCAGGCCCGCCTCGCACGGCCGGTACGCGCTGATCGGGCAGCCCGAGACCCTGGTCATCGTGGAGCGGATGGAGAGCGCCCCGTTCCTCCTGCGCGGCCAGTGGGAGAAGGAGCTGGAGACCGTCTTCCTGGACGACCTCGAGTTCGTGTGGGGGCCGCGCATCCGCCTCAGCCGGTGAGCGGCCGGGAACGAGCAGCGGGGCCGGGCAGGTGATCCTGTCCGGCCCCGCCGCTGTGTGGTCAGCCGAAGTCGAGCGTGTCCGGGGGCGGCGTCGACGGGGGCGGCGTGGGCGGGGCTTGGCCTTGCTGGGCGGCCTCCCAGCGTGCGATCAGCTCGTCCTTCCAGCCCGTCACCGGGGGCCAGGGGACGCCCCATTCGGCGAGTTGGGCACGCTTCCAGCCGCCCTTCTCCGTGCGGGCGGCGTAGATCTCTTCAGGGGATGGCAGTACAGGCATGTGGGATCAACGAATGGCAGGGCGTAGGTGTCACCCGCCCGGGTCGGTTCTGCCCTCGGGGTCAGCCGTATCGCGCCCCAGGGCCTACACGCACGCCAGTTTGATGCCGTGGCCCTGGAGGTCGTGGCATCGCACTGATGTGCGTGTAGGCCCTGGGATCTTGCGGTGTTCCCCTCGCGGGTCAGGCAGGGAGCGCGTCGATCGCGGCCTGCCACGGGTAGGCGTCGAGGTCACCGTGCTTGGGCTTGTGCGGCACGAATCCGCCCTCCCCGAGCAGCACGGTGACGCCCGCTTCGCGCAGGAAGGCGATGTGGCCGGCCACGGCGGGGTGCGCGGCCTGGGCATCGTTGAAGTGCGGCAGGGCGATGATCGGCAGGCCGAGGCCGATGCCCTCGGTGATCAGGCCGAGGGCGAGGGTGTCGCTGATCGCGCTGGCCCATTTCGCCAGCGTGTTGTTGGTGAGCGGGGCCACGAGGATCGCGTCCGGGGCGGGCAGGACATCCGGCTGCGAGGGCAGCTTGTACTGCCAGCGGACCGGATGCCCGGTCAGCTCCGTCAGGGCCTCGATCTCGCCTTCGGCGTCCTCACTCGCCCACCGGTACGCGGACGGCGTGAGGATCACGCACACGTCCCAGCCCGCCGCCTGGGCGGCGCGGACGGGTACGTGGAGGCGGCGGGCGGGCGGGGCGGCGCAGGCGATCAGGTACAGGGTGCGTGTGGTCACCGGGGCAGTCCACAACGATCAGCAAGTGCGCGCAAGCGGCTCTCGGCAGAGCCGGTGCCCAACAGGCGCAGATCTTCCACGAGTTGCTTGGTCCTTGGGCGGCACAGGACTTCCTCGGGTGCCTCTTCCTCCGCTTTGAGGAGCGTGCCGACTGCTTCGGTGCGCAGGCCGGCCTGCTTCTCGCCGATGGCGCGGTCGGTGAGCAGGTGGGCGCGGCGCTCGCGTGGGAGATCGGCGAGTGCGGCTCCAGGGATGTCGGCTGCGACGGCCACGGCGTCCGCGCCTTCGCTCAGCTGAACGTGGGCGGCGACCCGGTAGAGCTTGCAGTTGGTCGGGCCGAAGCTGGTCCACAGCTCGTTGCCGTCGAAGCCGAGGCGGTCGGCGTGTTCGTCGGCCTGGTCCAGGAAGCCGGGGACGGCACGGGCGAGGGCTGCGGGGCTGTGGTCGTCGGCTTCGGCTGCGGCGGCCTGCGCCATCGCGGCCTTGAGGAACAGCATGCCCAGCACGGAGAGTCCTTCGGGGCCGCGCTGGAGAAGGTCGGGCTCGAGGCGGCGGGCGGCGGCCGTGACGAACGCGACGGCGGCCGCGGCCTGGCCGTGGTTGGTCATCGCGTCCGCGAGGTGGCGGGCCGCGGACGCCATGATGACGACGTCTTCGGAGCGTTCGGCGGCGGCGACCGCACGGTGGCCGGCCACGACGGCGAGTTCAGTGTCGCCCCACTTGATGGCGGCGGCCTCGGTCAGCTCCAGCGCCAGCGACAGTTGCCGGTACGCCTCCAGCTGGTCGTCGCCCGCGTGGCGTTCGGCGGCCCGGGTCGCGTCCACGAGCAGCTTGGGGATTTGCACCCCGAGCTGGGCGAAGTGCCCGGACTGGAAGCCGGTCCGGGCCAGCCACAGATCGCGCTGCAAGGCGGCGACGGGGACCGGTTCGGCGGCGGAGTCGTCACACCGGCCGGTGATGACGTCGTGGCGTTGCAGGGCGCGGCGTACGGCGGCGATCTCGGAGTCGGCGGGACACAGCACCGCCGGATCGTGCAGCAGCCGCTCCAGCGTGATGCCCAGGCGTGCCGCGATCTCGGTGGCCACCGACAGGTTCGGGTCCGCCTGGCGCCGTCCGGCTTCCAGTTCCTCCACCCAGCGCACGGAGCGCTGCATCAGCGCGGCGAACTCCATCTGGGTGTGGCGCCGGCGGTCTCGCCAGTAGGCGACACGGCGGCCGAACTGGATACGGTCCATGAGGAGCTCCGGAGCGCGGAGTTGAGAACCCACACACATCGTGTGGGCTGTCTCCGGTATACCGCCCCTACCGTCCGCTTATGGCCAACTCCCCGAAGCGGTCCACCCCAACGTGGCACGACCTCGCGCAGCCCAGCACCGGCAAGCAAGCGCGATGGGCGGGCGGGCTGAACCGCACCCGGTGGATTCCCTGCGGCAAGGAGTGGGACGCGGTGGCCATCGCTCCCGTGGACCGGGGCCTGGAGGTGCTCGCCGCGCTGCGGATCGGCCCGCGGCGCGGAGCCCTGGTCCTGGTCGACCACCTGCGCGGCACGCTGTACGTGATGGTGGCGCCCGGCTCCGGCGACGTCCTGGCCGACCTGCCCGGGGTGCGGGTGCTGTCCGGAGGCAGCGAGCTGCTGATGCCCGCCACCTACGACGACAGCACGGCGGTCGCGGACCTCATCAGCCATCCGCGCGGCGGTGAGCCGCCCGCCCTGATCCCCGCCGACCGGCTCGCCCGCGGGTTGCGCGGTCTTCCTGTCGACGCACCCGAGAAGGCGCCCGTGTCATGAACGGCTACACCGTGCTGTACGACCCCGAAGGACACCTCGCCGCGGAGCTGCCGCTCGATCGCCTCACGCACGAGCGGGTCGCCCGCGCCGTGCTGGCGTGGTCCGATCCCGACGCGCTGGTGCCCGACGACTACGAACAGGTCGGGCTGCTGCTCGCCGGGGCCGCCCGCGCGGTCGCCGACGACGTCCGCGCGCTCGCGGTCAAGCTGCCCGAGGACGACGGCCGCCGGCTGTTCGCCGAATTCGTGGTGGGCCAGGCCGACGACTGCCTGGCGCGGCCGTCGCGGAACCTGCTCCGGGTCAGGGACCGTGCCCGTACGCTGCGGGCCCTGTACGAACGGCTGGACCGGCTCCAGGACACCGTGTCCGGCGCGGAGACGAGCACCACCGTCTCCCCCTGACCGTCCCCTACCGGCGCCGCCTCCCCCGTCGGCGCCGGTAGGGGACAACGTGCTCAGCCGCGAGTTCCGTTTCGGGTCCCCTTTGGAGTCCTGTTTCGGGTTCCCGTTGGAGTCCCGTTTCGGGTTCCGTTTCGGGTCCTCTTCGACGTCGCCGGGCTCGCTGCAACGGTGCAGGTGGGGGCCGGTTTTCGGGCGCGGGGAGCGTGCCGACTACTTCTCTGGGGGACCCTGTCGGCTCCTGAGCGATGCCCGGCCCGAGGATCCGCCGCCCTTCGCGGGACCGACGTAACGCCGGGGCCGTGCGGTCGTTGGACAGCGCGAACCCAACCGGGCCCCGGGGATGTCATGGCTGATCCCCCGGGGCCCGTGGCGTGTCCGGCTCCGGGTCGGTCAGTCCTTGTCGGTCTCGGTGGTGGTGATCCCGGCGGCGGCTTCGGTCTCGGTCAGGAGCAGGACCTGCGTCGGGTGGAGGTTCGAGCCCTGCACGACGTGGACGTGGCCCGGCTGCGTGTGGGGCTCCGGGGCGGGGCGGAACTGCGGGGCGAGGCGCTTGAAGGTGCGGGGGGTCACCCGTCCCAGGACCACGGTGGAGAAGTTCTCGCGCCACTCACCGAGGGCTCCCCTGTCGAGCTGGGCGCCGACGAGGAGGTGGATGCGGACCTCGCGGCCGGCGAAGAGCACGTACTCGATGGCGTCGACGGCCGGGGACGTCTTGGGGTCTCCCTTCTCCCGGACGGTGTCCCAGTAGCGGGCGAGCTGCCCCAGGGTGGCGTCGGCGGCGTCGAACACCACCGTCAGGCGCGGCAGGTCGTCGATGTCACCGTCCTGGTTGATGAGGTGGAGGCGGCGCTGGAGTTCGGCCCGCAGGCCCATCAGGGCGTTGTGGATGTCGGCGATGTCGCGGCAGTAGGTGACGCCGGGCACGCCGCTGGCCCACCGGTGCGAGATCCGCTTGTGGTCGAGGACCAGGCCGTCGGAGCCGTCGTGCAGGAGCTGGGCGGCCAGGGTCCGCAGGACGCTGGTGGTGCCGCCGCCGGTGCCGGAGCAGACCAGGACGTGCGGCGCTTCGCCGTCGAGGTCGATGCAGACCGGCTGTCCGTCGTCGGTGAGGCCGATCAGGATCTGGGAGGCGGGCAGCGTCTCCAGGTGCTCGCGGATGGCGGGGTCGCTCAGGCGCAGCGTCGTGGTCGTGGTGGTGGTCGTCTCGTTCGTCATGGTGCGGTGTTCCTTTTCTGTGCTGTGCCTGGTGAGCCGGGTGTTCTTCCAGGCGGGGGGATCGTGTCGTGCGGACCGGACAGGGCCGGTTCGCGGTCGTCGGCGGGCCGGGATGGTCAGCCGGGGTCGGTGGTGCCGGCGCGGGGCCGGTTGCGGGCCCACTTCTTGAGGTCGCCGACGCGGTAGAGGAATTCGGCGCCGCGTTTGTCGACGGGGCCGGGGAAGTCCGGGTCGTTCTGGCGGGCCCAGCGCAGCGCCTTGAGGCTGGCGACGATGTCCACCAGGTGCTGCTCGTACGCCTCGCGCAGGCCGACCACCGCGTTGTCCGGGTCTGGTGCCGGGGTCGCCGGTGGCGTCACCGTGGCCCCGGGGCCGGCGGCGGGGGCCGGGGCCGGCGGTGTGAGGCTCCAGGCGTCGGCCAGCACGTCCGGGTCGGTGGTGGGCGCGGGCGGGAGCTCGGAGGCGCTGGTGTTCCAGGCTTCGGTGAGCAGGTCGGCGGCCGGGGCGGGCGTCTTCTGCAGGGCCGGGCCGGTGTCGCCCTTGGCGTGGACACCGGACATCGCCCACTCGCGGGCCTCCGCGTTCGACAGGTTCAGCACCTGCGTCTCCTGGGCGCGGCCGCGGGTGACGACTTGGACGCGGCCTGGGTGCTCGCTCGCCATCGGGATGGGGCTGACCTCGGGAACGAGCATGCGCCAGGCGTTGAGGGTGTAGCGGACCAGGATCCGGGTGGAGAAGTTCTCGCGCATCGCCGGGCCGCCAACGGCCTGGGCGGTCGCGGACTGGGCGACCAGAAGCACGTGCAGGCGGACCTGGCGGCCCATGAAGAGGATCTCGGCGAGCGCGTCGATGGCCGGGGACGTCTTCGGGTCGCCGCTCTCGCGGATCTTCGCCCAGTACCGCTTGAGCTGCGCCATGGTCGCGTTGACCTCTTCGAGGAGGATCACGATCCTCGGGCCGACGCGCCACGGCTCCTTTTCGAGGACGTCGTCGGCCAGGTCCTCCGCGAGGGCGAGTCGACGCCGGCCTTCCTGGGCGAGGCGGACCAGGGCGTCGTGGATCTCGCCGATGTCGCGGCAGTAGGTGACGCCGGGCACGCCGCGCGCCCAGGTGTGGGAGATCCGCTTGAAGTCCAGGACGAAGGCGAGCGCGCCGTTGTGAATGAACTGGCAGGTGATGCAGCGCAGGATCGTCGACTTGCCGCCGCCGGTGCCTGCGGAGATCAGGACGTGCGGGGAGTCGGCGTCCAGGTCGACGGAGACCTTCTTCTTGCCCGAGCCCAGGCCGATCAGCGGCGCGGACTCGGGCATCTTCGCGAGGATCTCGCGCACCCCGGGATCGGACAGGCTCAGCTTCTTGGGCGGAGCCTTGCGCTTCTTGACGATGACGTGGGTGTCCTTGCCCGCCCGGCGCCAGGTGAAGGAGACGTTCTCCAGGGCGAGCTTCTTGACGATGAGGTCGGCGACCAGGTCCTCGTTGAACCGCATGTGGGTGGGCACGTCGATGCGTATCTGGGCGTCGTCGTCGGAGAAGTCGCGGGGTACGTGGAGGTAGCGGCGCGGATCGGTCAGCTCCGACATGCCCAGCGGCACGGCCAGGGCCTCGTGGAGCGGGGTCACCCACTCGCGCATGAACTCGCGGCGCTTGCGGGTCAGCAGCCCGTACGCGACGCCGCCGACCGCCGCGGCCGAAGCGACGGCGATGCCGCCCGTCTCCGCGGCCGCGATGGCGGGGTCGGGGTTCTCCCAGACGTCGCGCGCGGTGGCGAAGGTGGAGTCCTGGTTCTCCCACAGCGCCCAGTAGCCGGCCCCGCCCGTCGCGGCCAGACCGCTGACGCGGAAGGTCAGGCGCTGCCACCCGGCCCGGTAGGAGGAACGGGACACCTTCCCTTCGACCTTGGGCAGGACGCGGGTGCCCTTGCGCCAGAACGTCGCGTTGGTCTTCCGCTCCCCGCCCATGGGGCGGCCGGCCAGGAACCGGCCGATGCCGAACGCCACTGATTCGGCGGTCTCTTCCACCTGCTTGTCGAACTTCGTTTGTGCCATGGCGGTGCCCCTTCGGTGTGCGTCCAGGCACCTCACACCCGGAAGCGGACACCCCCTTTTTAGAAGCCCGCCCCTGTGGACAGAGATCGGCGAAAAGCGGCCCCGAGCTGCGGATCTGTGGACAACTTTTAGGGGTGGCCTCAGCAGGTGAGGCCACCCCGAGCCCGTGGGGCCGGCTACCGGCGGCGGCCGAACAGGCCGCGGTTCTTCTTCGCTTCCGCTTCGGCCGCCTCCCGGACCGCGGCTTCCTCCGCCTGGCGCTGCGCGGCGCGTTCCGCCTGCACCTGTTCGTGGTGTTCGGTCAGGCACGGTCCGCACAGCTCGTTGAGCCGCTCAGCCCGGTACTGCCGGACCATCTGCCACCGGTCGTCGGTGAACTTCGCTCCGCAGCGCCTGCACACGGGCCGCTGCGCCTCGCGGTCCGCGGCTTCCCGCTCCTTCTGTCGCTTACGGGCCTGCTCCGCCTGCACCACGTACAGCCGGTCACCGTCGGGGTTGTCCAGGGCGTCGGTCAGCGTCTGCCACTCCTCGCGCCCGAGCCTGCGCCACACCTTCCCCGCCGCCCCATCCGGATCGGCCGTGATCCGCTCCAGCTCGGTGACGACCACGGGCAGCGCCTGGTGGTAGTCGACGGCCGTGATGTCACCGCCCGCGTACTTGACGCCGGCGAAGTAGGAACGGGCGGCCTGCTCCAGCCGTCGCATCCTGCTGGCCCGCTGCGCCTTCGTCTTACCCGTGAACACGAACGCCACCGGCACGTAGCCCTCGCGGCCCGTGGCGGGGTAGATCCGCGACCACAGCCGGAAGCCGTGCACCGCCGCCTCACCGGAGTAGCGGGCCGCCTGCGCCTTGACCTTGTCGGCCTTCGGCGCCAGGAGCTCGAACCACTCGGTGTAGCGGCGCACCTTGTCCACCAGGACGTCGACGGGCTCGTTCACGCGGTCGACCTCCAGGAGCATCGCGGGCACGTCGACGTCCGGGGCCCGCATCGTCAGGTCGGCGTACTGGGTGTACCCGTAGGGCAGCTTGTGGCCGATCTCGGTCTGCCACGACAGCGGCGTGCCGAACCCGGCGCCGGTGAGGACCGCGGCGGTCAACGTGACGGCGGCCGCGTGTTCGTCGAAGCCCTCACCGGCGACCGGCTCGCCTTCGTCGTCGACCTCGAGCTTGCGCAGCGCGGAGACCCGGACGTGTCCCGGCAGCAGCTGCTTGGCTTCCTTGTGTCCTCGCTCGGTGAGCACCCACAGCTGATGGTTCGACTCCAGTCGCGTCTCCACCCGGACCTTCCCCTCGCTCTTGAGGGCGTTGAGGGTGTCCCTCGTGATCCGGTCGTGCGAGTCGCTGGGGCGCAGCATCCGCCACAGGTGTTCGGCGGTAGCCCTCTGGAAGATCCCGAGAGCCTTCAGCACTTCCTTCTTCCTGGTGTGGGTCGGCTTCCATGTCTGCTTCAAAGACTTAGAAGGGTTGTCGAACGTGTCGGGGGCCCCCGACTTCCGGGTCTGACCTGCGCCAACGCGCCTGGCGGGCGAGGAGGCCGTGGAGGGGGCAATGGAGGGGCCCGTGGAGGGGGCCTGCGCGGCCTGGTCGACGTCGTCGGCGAGGCCGCGCAGGCCCGACTCGTGCGGCTGGGAAGCGGGGTCGGGGGTGAGGTCGGCGGGCACGGTGTCCTCGGTTTCTCCGGCCTGCGGGCCGGGTCGGTGAGCGTCCGGCCCGCACGCGGAGGTGCGCACGAGCCGGGGCCACCGTCGGAAAGCACCCCTTGTCCGCTGTCTGACGCTCACCCCCGAGAGGTGTCCGTTTCCGCCTTGACTAGGTATTCACTGGGCGGTTTGTCCGTGAGCGACGCCACAGTCAGCCACCCTGTCCCGGCAGGCACGGCCTCTGTCCACAGGGCCCGGCTTCGAAGGTGTGATCACCGGCCGGGCGCAGCAGGCGCGCGGCCCACCCAGGTAAGGAGTCGTCATGGAGACGACGTCGTCGAAGCTGCCCGCGCTGACCCCGGAGCAGATCTGGCGGGCCGCCGACTACGTGGAGCTGGTCTGGCACGACCAGGACACCGAGGAGGCGCGGGCGCGGCTGGAGAAGTTCCACCAGGACGGCAAGGAGCTGGCGCGGCTGATGGGCGAGTTCGGCGCTCTGCTGCTGACCGGCCACCTCACCGCCGTGCCCGACGAACACGCCGACTGCGAGTCCGCGTACGTCATGGACAAGCTCGTGGCGGTGGCGAGCCGGTACCTCAAGCGGTGGTGCTACTCGGGCGGCGGAGCGGAGGTCGCCTTCATTGCGGCGGGGTTCCTGATCGAAGTCATGCAGGAGGTCGACGAGGTGGGCCAGTTCCTGTCCGACGTCCGTGGCGACGCTCCCCGGTGGCCGGCGGCCGTGGCCTCCTGACCGAGCAAAGCCGGGACGGCGCCCGAGGGGGCGGAGACTTCTCCCCCCTCGGGCGCTGTCCTGTTCGGGTGGGATGTCGCAGGTAGCCAACCCGGTCAAGGAGGGATGCACCGGCCCGACCCCGATGTCGGGCATCGGATGCTGTGCACTCTCCACTCCGATGCCGTGCACTCCCGACTCAATGTCGTGCATCGGATGTCGTCCACTCTGTCCCGGCATCGGGGGCGGTGGCGGACATCGGGTGCGGTCCACTCCGCACGGTGGCGTCCACTCCCGGGCCGGTGGTGCGCGCGCCGCGCACCGTCGGTGCGGTGGTGCGCGGCCGGGTGCGGTGCGGTGGTGCGGTGGTGCGCATCGCGGCGCGGCCGCGGGGATGGTGCGCGCACCGACCGTCCCGTGGTGCGCTTCCGAGCAGCGCGCGAGGACTCCACCGCAAGGGCCGGATCAAGCGAAGTCCCTATATCACAGCCCCCCTTGACTTCCGTCCCGCCGAAGTCCCAAATGCGCGTTATGGAATGCCTGACTGTGCGGCAAGTCACACTGAATCGGCGCGAGGGCGGTTCTGGTGCGCGGACTTCGGGGTGGCGGCCACGTGGTGCGCACCGGCTTGGGCAGGCGGTGCGCTCGGTGCGCGCACCGAAGATGTGGCGCGCGCACCCGGGTCCGCCGGTGCGGCGCACCATCGTCTCCGTGCGCGCACCGGTGGTGCGGTGGCCGGGGCGGTGGCGCACCACGATGCGCACCGGTGCGGCGGCCGGGAGTGCACGACATCGTCGGTGCGCGCACGGTGCGCGCGATGCCGTGCATCGTCGACATCGCGTGCGCGCACCGGATGCCGGGTGGCCCCCACTCCCCCGTCGGCCAGTGCTCACGGAGTGCGCTCCACTCCCACCCGGTGGACATCGCGGTGGGCTCCACTCCCCACTCGATGCGCGCCACGGTGGACTCCACTCCCCCTGGGTGGCGCACCACGATGGGCTCCACTCTCCGGGCGGTGCATCGCGGGCCGGCCCCAACTTCGGGTCGTACAGACGCGGGCGCCCCACGGACGGCTGGTCCGTGGGGCGCCCGCATGTGGTGGCGGTCAGCTCTCCAGCATGGCCTGGAGGTCACCCAGGCTCAGCTGGTTCGTGCCACGGTCTGCCGCGCTGCTCTGCGTCCAGGCGACGATCGCCGGGTGGGCATCCTCGTACCGCGTGCCGGCGGGCGTGGTCCCTCCGTCGTTGCGGGCGAGCTGGGTGAGGTAGGCAGCCAGGGCGTGCGGGCCGCCGCCGCTGTAGCCGATGTTGTAACCGACGCCGTGCTTCTGCGGCAGGATCGACAGGTCCCCCTTGTCGGTCCGGGCCCAGAACAGGCCGCGGCCGGTGTGGAAGCTGCTGAAGACGTCGTCAGGGCGCAGTTCGAGCGGGGCGTACGTCGTGTAGCTCCACTGGTCGCCTCCCTCGCCTCGGAGCCTGCGGTGCTCGCCCACGACGGGCAGCCCGAACTCGGGGTCGTAGAAGGTCCGGCGACAGCGACAGCCCGTTCCCGCGAAGGCCGCCGGGCTGTTCTTGTCCTCCTCCACGCACGGGTGGAACAGGGCTGGGATGTCCGTGGGCGTCACCAGCGTGCAGTGCATCGCATTCGGCTCGCAGCGCTCCAGCCGGCTCAGCCACTCCTGGAAGTGAGGTGTCACCGTCTGCTGCGCCTCGATGTCCAGCTCGGCGTTCAGCGACGACGCGACGGTGCCGCGCTGGAGCTCGGTGTAGAGGACGAAGTGCAGGTAGCCGGTCGTCGGGTCGGACAGGTTCAGGTCGTGGGCCTCGAAGGTCAACGTGGACTCCAATGCGGGCTGTGCGCGGCGGGTCAGGAGACGCGGTGTTCGGGGCGCAGCGTGAGGCCGCGGTCGAGGAACTGGGCGGTGTCGTCCGGTCCGAGTCCGAGGGCGCGGGCGACGGCGGTGCCTTCGTCGTCGCGGACGAAGGCGAGGAGGATCTTGCGGCTGGAGGGGTCGGCCATGGTCCGGCGGGCGGCTTCGACGGTGTGGTCGACGCAGCCGGTGGTGCCGTCTTCGACGATGTCCCGGCGCGTCTTGTCGTCCCAGACGTTGAGCTGGAGGTTGGCGCCCTCGGTGGAGCAGTCCTCCTTGGAGTCCGCGCCCAGGACGCAGCGCCCGAGCATCGCGGCGTGGGCGTGGCGCTGGAGGTAGACGGCGGTGCCCAGGAGCCGGTCGACTTCCTTCTCCGTGTTCTCGCGGGCCTTCTCGGGGCTCACGAGGGAGGTCTTCGGGTCGTGGGGCTGCACCCGGACCTTCAGCGCGGACAGGCTGCGGGCGAGGTCGTCGGCGACGCTGAGCAGGCCCACCAGGTTCACGTCGCCGCGCTGGCGGGGCGGGGGCAGTTGGTCGGGGTAGTTCTCCAGCGGTTCCAGGGGTTCGTGCAGGTCGGTCAAGGTTCCTCCCGTGCCGGTGCCAACGCCCCCGATTCTCAGTCGGGGGCGCCGGGACTCGTGGGGGAAGTCGCAGATCGGCCACGCGCTGGCCGGTTGGCATCTGTCAATGGCCGGGGGTCGGTCCCCTGCCCTGATCGGGCTGGGTCGTGTGGTGCTGCTGCTGGCGGGCGGGGTCGTCCGCGTCCTTGGCCGGCTGCTGCGGCTGCGGTCCGTCCGCGATGATGCGGACGCGGGCTTCGACGGCCTTGGTGATGGCGGCCAGCCGGTCGAGGTTCTTCGGGGTGTACAGCCACGTCGCGGGATCGGTCGTACGGCCCTCCAGGTACTCCTCCGGCATCGCGGCCTGCTGATGGGTCTGTACGGCGGCGGCCCGCTGCGCCGGAGTGAGTGCGGCGTCCCGGCCCGGGTGGTCGACGGCGTGCGGCGCCGCCTGGTCGTGGTGGTGGTCGTCGGCGTACGCAGTGGCCGACGTGGTCGCGGCCGGCGCTTCGTCCCGCGCGCCGGACAGGATCCGGGCGTCGCGGATCGCGTTCTGCAGGGCGAGGCTGGCGACCCGGGCCCGCTCGTACCGGGACGACTCCCGCGGCGGCTTCCCATCGATCCCGGCGACCCACCACCGGTGCGGCCAGGCGAAGTCCGCGGTGTAGGTGACCTGGTCCGGGGCCGGGGCCCGGCGGCCGGGCACGGGGACGGTGAGCTGACGGGCGTGCCGGGACAGGGCCGCATCCGCGATGTAGTCGTCCAGGCCGCGCGTGAAGCCACGGCCGCGCAGCGTCTCCAGCAAGTGCCGGCGCGCTTCGGCCAGGACGTGACGGCGGGCGAAGGCCCGGCGCACCGTGAAGACGACCGCAGCGACATCGACTGCGGCGAGCGCGGTGTCCACCACCGGCCTCACCCGGGCCCGGATCGCCGCGCCTGCTGCCTGGCACCGCTCCAGCAGCCCGTCGACCATCTCCTGGCCGAAGCGCAGGATCGCGGACGCCCGCCACCACGCGCGCAGCTGCTCCAGCGGCTTCGGGGTCTTCTTCTCCCGGCGGGTGTCCTGCGCCGCCCACCACCCCAAGCCGTTACGGCCGCGCTCGCCGGGCAGCCGCTTGTGCTTCTTCACGTACTTGTCGGTGATGCGCTCCAGCACCGGCGCCATCTGCTCGCGGCGAGTGGACGACCAGTCGATGAGATCCTGCTCCACCCCGGCCACCTCCATCACGGGGCGCAGGCCCGCCGTCACCTCCCGGGGCACGGTCGCCAGACCCAGCTCCTCACACACCTCGGTCGTCATCGTGAGCGTGTAGAGCGTCCCGGCCGAAACGACGTTCTGGAAGAGACGGCGGGTGTCGAGCGCACCCCAGGTGCCGTCCGGGCGCTGCGCCCGGTTGAGGATCAAGCAGTGGTCGTGCAGCAGCGGGAAACCGTCGCGATTGTCGAAGTGCCTCCACCGCGAGACCACCAGGGCCGGCGCCTTCGCGCGCTTACGGCCCGACGACCACCGGGTCTGTGCGACCTCATCCTCCAGCCACCGCAGCACCGTCTCGATGGCCCTCTCGTGCGCCCGCTCGATGACGCGCCGGGTGCGGTCGTCGCCCAGCGCCCACAGCACGATCAAGGACGCCTGCGGCCGGAACACGAAGTCGAGCGCGAACAAGGGGGTCGCCTTGCGCCGCTCGATCTCTTCGACCGGCTGCCCCAGGACGGTCGCCAACCGGGCCGTCTCCGGGTCGGCCCCGTCGTCCAGGAGCTCGCGCTCGATCCGGTCGGCGTCCGGGTGCCGGCCCTGCCCGAAGACGAGCTCCATCTGCCGCTCGGTCACCTCCTGCCCGGCGGCGAGCCCGAGCGCGGCAAGTCCCCGCCCCATCCACACCCCGGGCGGTAGCCCAGCCTTCTCCTGGGCGTCCTTCAACGCCTGACGGGCCGGACGACGGCCGTCACCGAAGGCGACACCACGTACGTAGTAGCGCCAGGAATTTCGCTTCTGAACCTTCGCGACACTCAGCATCCCGGCAGCGAACACGGCTCTGACCTGCGAAGAAAGCCCGATCCCGTGAGGCGGGAGGGTTCACCAGAACTTCACCGCCGATCCCGCCGGACGGGCATCTGCGGCGACGCCCCGCCCGTCAGGCGAACGCCTCCCGAGGCCAGGCAAATGCTGCGCGACAGCCAGCCCCACCCACCTCACACGCCTCAAAAACGCCAAGTAACCGACTCCAGCGGTATCCAGCGCACCTTCACGTACTGCTCCCCCGGACGACCACCAAGAACGCCCCACCCTGCACTCGTCACCACCGACTCCACACCCGAGCGAGACACCCACCGCCCCCGGCAACGCCGGGGGCTTCGTGCTTCCCGGAGGACCGACGTGCCGACCTACGAAGCCCTGCCCCGCTTCACCACCGACCTGGACCGCCTCACCCCAGAACAGCGCCGCCGATTCCTCCAGACCGTGGCGGCCTTCGTCGAGGACCTGCGCAGCGGAGGACGATTCCGCGCCGGCCTCCGCGTCAAGCGCGTCCAGCGCGCATCCGGCATCTACGAACTCACATGGTCCATGGGCACCGGACCCGCAGGACGCGCCACCTGGCAGTACGGAGCCGCGCTCCGCCCCAACACACCGCACGTGATCTGGCGCCGCATCGGCACCCACGAAATCCTCACCGGCCCCTGATCGGAATCCTCCGATCTACTTTCACGCGTGAAACCGACGTTCCACACGCCAGTGGCCCACCACCTGAAAGAGGTGATAGGCCACTGGGTTCGCGCTCCGGGCGTCAGCCGTTGGGGGCGTGCAGCGCCTTGTTCCGGATCGCGGTGGTCTTCGCGATGATGGCCTGTCGGACCTTCTCGTACTCCGCCGCGTCGTCGGGGCTGGCGGCGGCCTGAGTGAAGACGTCCTTCGTGACGGCCCGGTTCACCGCGTTGAGCGTCTTGAGCGCGTCTTTGAGAGTGACCAGGTGCTCGGGAACGATCTCGGCATCCTCGATGTCGTCCTCAGCTTCGCTGCCGCTGGGGGGCTCAGACCCCGCCGGCGTCTCCCCTTCTTCGTCGCCGCTGGGAGTCTCCCCGGAAGCATCTCCGTTCGATTCGAATTCGAACACAGGCGCTTCAATTGAAGCGCTCTTGTTCGATTCAGATTCGAACACGGGGGCGTCGACACCCACACCGAGCGTGCGCCGGGTGGCCTGGACGATCACTTCCCGCTGCTGCTCGGACTCTTCGGGCAGCTGGCGGGGCAGGCTCTTGTGCACTGCCATCAGGCTGTCGGCCGTGGGGTGAGCACCCAGCTCGGCGCTGACGTCGCGGACGGCTTCGTAGAGGGTGACGGCGGCTTCGCGACCGTACTGCTCTTCGGTCTTGCGGGTGACCTTCACCTGCGAAGGCTTGGGGACAGTGCCGGTCTTGTGGGCCGTCTCCAGGGCGAGCGGTGCGTTCTTGCGGAGCTGGCGGCCGTAAACAGCGGATCGGCCGATCTTCGCTTCCACATAGCCTCCGAGGCTGCTGTGGGTGCGCCGCCACCACCGGCCCTTCGCCGCGCGCTCCAGGCCCTGTGCGATGACCCAGACTGCGGCATCGCCCGCAGCGAGCGCCGTGCTGATGACGGTCTCGGTCTGCTCCTTCTGCAGCAGTTCCGTCGCGGTCAATTCGGAGGTGTCGTGGTCGTCGACTGCGCGGACGTCGTCGAGGCTCGGGAGTCCGTCGGCGAGGCGGAGCACGGCGTCGATGCTGGTGGCCGGTGCCGGTCCGTCGAGGATCTCCTCAGTGCGGGTCACCACGGCGGCTCCGGCCCCGGCGGAGTAGCCCTCATCGTTGCCGAAGAGGTCGTCCAGGGCGTCGGTCGCGTCGTAGCTGGGCATCAGGCGGCCTTCCCGTTGCCGAAGAGGATGCTGGCGCCGCGGTCGTAGTCAAGAACGGTGGTGGCGCTGGGGGCGAAGATGCGCAGCGGCTGCCGGGCGAGCTGGGCTTCTCCGATGCGCACGGAGGTGCGGGCGGGCAGGATCACGGCGTCCGGGTACGCCTTGGCGAGCCTGCCGCCGATCTGCCGGGAGAGCGTGGACTTCTCGAAGTCGGTGAGCACGACGGCTGCGACGCGCAGTTCGGTGTTCAGCCGACCCTGCACCGAGGTGATCGTGCGGTTGAGGGCGGCGGCGCCCCGCACGTCGAGGCCGCTGGCTCCCTGGACGGGGATGACGACGTCGTGAGCAGCCACAAGGGCGGACACCGTGAGCGGTCCGAGCTTCGGTCCGCAGTCGATGATGTTGACGTCGATGCCGTCGTCGGCCTTGGCCAGGTGGAACTGGAGCTGGGTCTCTGTGCCGGTCGGGTGCTTGGTCTCAACGTCGTCCAGGTCGGGGAACGACGGGACGAAGTACAGGCCCTCGAACGGGGTGGCGTAGGTGATCTCCTGCAATGTGACCGACTGGTCGAAGTACAGGTGCATCAGGTTCTTGCGGTCGGCGGGTTCCACGCCCTCGGGGTAGAAGAACCGCAGCCACACCGACAGGGACGCTTCCTGCGGGTCGGCGTCGATGACCCGTACGCGCAGGCCGCGGGCAACGAGCGCCATCGCGAGTTCGAGCGCGGTCGTGGTCTTTCCCGCGCCGCCCTTCTGGTTGCAGATGGCGATGACGCGGGG
This sequence comes from Kitasatospora sp. NPDC042419, assembly GCF_056437345.1. Classification (NCBI taxonomy): domain Bacteria; kingdom Bacillati; phylum Actinomycetota; class Actinomycetes; order Kitasatosporales; family Streptomycetaceae; genus Kitasatospora; species Kitasatospora sp. NPDC042419. Next base: position 45,727 of record NZ_JBWKAW010000039.1, on the reverse strand, counting down.
CAGCGGCCCCGGCAGGAAGGTGGGCGGCACCACGATGCCGGCCCTCCACTCGTGGAACGACGAATTGACGTCCCACTCGGTGACGATGTCGAGGAATGCCAGGTCGTCGCTCAATGGCGAAACCTGTACGGTCTCTCCTTGTGTTTCTCGCATAGCCCGCAACCGTAGCGGGTGAAACACAGGACTCGCCCCGTCTGGTCTTATGACCGGTCGGGGCGCTTCCGTTTCCGCTCGGTGAAGCTACTGACCAGGGGATTCGAACGCCACGCCGTACAAGGCGGGTTGGCTTGCGCTCGCCGTCCCGGCCGTGGGAGAACAGGTCCAGGTTCGAGGTGCTCCCCTGAGACCGGGGAGCCTGCCCGTCCCGACGGACAGCATCCTGGCTGCGCACCGCCTCCCGGGGCGGAGCCTGGTCAGTCAGAAAACCTCAGAGGCCCGGCCGCCGGCGGCTGGGCCTCACTCCGTTTCTGGCCCTGAAACGCACGAAGGCCCGTACCCCCTGCGGCGTTCACAGGGAGTACGGGCCTTCGTGGTTCAGGCGTCAGGCCGCCCAGGTCGCGGGCGCGCCTTCATCGGGGTTGGGGATGCCGGCGGCCTGCACCATCGCGGCTGGGTGCCGCAGAGCGGTGATCGGAACGGCGCCGGGCTCGGTGCCGGGAGCCCAGACCATCCGCCAGGTGTCGTCCCACTCACAGGCGCACCCGTGGTCCGGGTGCGGATGCCGTAAGAAGACGCCGTGCGTGTGGACCGCGCGCGGGATGCGGGGGATGAGCACCGACGGGTCGTCGCCCGGGTACAGGTGCAGGTTCCGCCACCCATGGACTCGGGCCATGTACGCGGCGGCGGCCTCGATGGCGTCGGCCCACCGGTGGTGCCCGAGGACGATGAACGCGACCGGGTAGAGGTGATCCTCGGTGGCGTCGTCGATCCCGGTGACGTACAGGTCGCGATGGGCGACGAAGCCGCTGTCGGGTGCGTCGTCGGCGCAGGGCGTCCAGAGCTGTTCGACGGGGTGCGGGGTGCCGTCGTCGCCCTCGCTGGTCTCGATCTCGTACGGAGCCGTGGTGGTCATGCGCTCGCTCCGGTGCTGGTGTCGGTCGCCTTGAGGACGCGCGGCAGATGGACGTGGAGGTGTTCGACGTCGACCTGGCGGCCGCGGGCGCGAAGTTCGCGGGCAAGCAGTTCGGTGAGACCAGATGCCCTGTGCCTACCTCCTGCACAGCCGATGGCGATCCGGCGGGGGCCGGCGGGCAGGTCGGCGTAGTCGGCGAGGTTGGCGAGCAGCTCGCGGGCGCCGGGAGTGTTGAGGACGACGTCCTGGACGCGGGGGTGGAAGCCGTCGAGGTCGAGGATGTCGCGGGCGGCGGCCGGATCGCGGAGCCGGGCGCGGACGTCCTCGATGCGGTCGGCGGCGGGCGGGACGGGGGAGCCGTCCGGGCCGGTGGGCAGGTGCAGGTAGCCGAACGAGATCAGGCGGATCGGGTGCAAGGGGTTCTCCTGCTCGGTGGTGAAGGACAAGGCACCAGAGCGCCGCGCCCGGCCTTCCGGCTCGGGTGCGGCGCTCTGGTGTCTGGCGCGGGCTATCGGGTGGTGGTGCCGGTGACCACGAGGAACTGGTCGGTGGTCAGGTCCATCACGACGTGGGCGTCGCGGCCCTGGGCGCGCTGGGCGGCGGCGTATTCGTCGGCGGGCCAGGAGCCGCGGGGATGGCCGGCGGGGAAGCGCTCCAGGACGGTGCGGGGCGCGGCGGTGGTCATCACGCGTCACCGCCGTGCACGCGCTCGTGGACGTCGATCAGGTGGGTGATGGCGTCGGGGTTGTCGGCCAGGCCGACCCACTGCCCGTCCGCAGTGAAGACGGGCACCTTGTCGGTGTCGGCGTCAAAGATCACGACGTAGTCGGCGTACCTGTCGAGCACCATCTCCCCCAGGACCGGGATGAGCGCGGTGTCGAGGACCTCCAGGACGTCCACGGTGAGCTGGGCGGGCTCTCCGGGCGTCGGCGGCTGGAGCATCGTGCCGGTGACGCGCAGCAGGTCGCCGGGCTGTATGCGGGTCAGCAGCTCGTGGACGATCCCGGCGGCCGTGCCGGTGCAGGAGACGACCGTGTCGGGGGCGTCCTCGGGGAGGGTGTCCGCGTCGGTGGGCCGGACGGTCAGGTCGAACATCGCGGTGCCGTGCGGGCCGGGGGCGGGGATCGCGTCGACCCAGCCGTCGACGGCGCAGTGCTTGGTGTCCATCAGCTGGCCTCCGCCAGGGTCTGGGTGGGGCGCGGGGTGCGGGGTCGGGTGGTGCGCTGCGCGAGCACCAGGAGCTCGGCGTTGCGCTTCTGCTCAGCGGGCGTGAGGGGCCGGGCCTTCGCCGCGCCGTGGCGGTGCCAGAGCGGGGAGGCCGGCGGCTCGGGGTAGGCGAGAGCGTGGTCGACGTCGCGGTCGGTGCTGCTCATGGGGACCTCCGAGGGGGAGGGGTTCAGGCGTGGGTGGCGCGCTTGGCGCTCTTGGGCTGGGTGTCGGAGGCGAACCGGCCCTCACGGCGGGCCTCAACGGGGTTCGCGGCGATCCAGTCCTCAGCGCACGCCTTGTGGACGGGCTCCCCGGAGTGGGAGCGCATCGGCGTGGGCTTCTCGCACAGCACGCAGGGGCGGTCCTGCCAGCGGTCGTAGTGCTGGCTGTCGCGCCATTCCAGGAGCGCGCCGGGAGCCGGGACGCAGCCCGGCTCGAACGGCGGCTTCTTGGCTCGCTTGCGGGTCACGGGCGCAGGTCGGGCAACTGCTGGAGAACCAACTCCACCAGGTCTGGTGTCGGCTTCCAGGGTCCGAGCTGCCCGCCGACGGGGAGCGGCAGGGCGAGCTCCCGGACGTCGTCGAGCACCAGGTGCCACGTCTCGGGCTGTGCCCACGGGGAGCAGGGCGGAGATCCGTCGGGGTCCTGGTGGCAGCCGGTGAGGCGGGCGACGCCGATGACCGCACCGCGGTGCAGTTCGCGGCCGCGGATCGCGCGGGCGACCAGCGGATCGCGCAGCACGGCGGGCTCCGGCTTCACCATCCCGGCATGGAGCAGGACCCAGCCTCGCCAGCTCCAGGGCTTGGGCCTGTTCTCCACGCTCTTGCCCGCCAGGATGCAGGTCGCCCAGGGCTGGCGGATCGTGATGCCGCGGATCCAGTCACCGCCCTCGAGTTCGGCGGCGCTCACGCGGCACCCGCCAGCAGGTGCGCCCCACGGCGGCCGGCGCGGCGGCCGTTGACGGTCTTCGCGTAGGCGTCGGCCCGCGTCGCGAAGTACGGGAACGCCGCCTTGCCTTCCTTGACCCTGTACATCGCCTTGTCCGCGCCGCGCAGGATCCGGCTCATCGTCTCGCCGGGCAGGTCTACGGCGCGGGCGATGCCGATCGAGACGTCCAGGCGCAGCGTGTGCCCCTCGTACTGGAGGGGTTGCTGCAGCTGCTCGCGCAGCTCGGTGATCTCCGCGAGGGCGGTAGCCGGCGGGAGTACGGCGCAGACGGCGAATTCGTCGCCGCCCAGCCGGGCCGCGAGGGCCTGACGGCTCGCGCTCCAGGCGGCGAGGCGTCGGCCCATGGTCTGGATGACGGTGTCGCCCGCGGCGTGTCCGTAGGTGTCGTTGACGCCCTTGAAGTCGACCCCGTCCAGCATCAGGACGTGCAGGTCGTTCCGGCGGCGGGTGCGCAGGAGCCGCTCGCTGTACGCGGTGAACTCCGCTCGCACCGGCAAGCCGGTGAGCAGGTCCTTGCGCGCGTCGGCCAGGCGCCGGTGGAGCGTCAGGGCGTGGACGGTCCAGCCGGTGAGCGGAACCGCGAGGGTCGTGATGAGCAGGGCGCGTTGCCCGGATCGGGCCTGTACGCGCAGGGCGGAGTCCATACTGGTGTCTCCCTCTCGTCTCGTACGGGATGGGGAACCCGGGGCGGCTGACAGGTTTTCCGGCCTTTGGCGGCCGTCCCGGGGCGAATTCACATCAGGCTGTTGGGGTTGACCCACGCCTTGGTGGTGGCCTTGTGCCAGTCCAGGACCCAGTCGGGACGCAGGCCGCGCGCGGCCCATCCGTCGCTGGAGTCGTCGGGGGCCGGGAGGCCGGCGGACACGTACTGCACGGCCCGGTCGTAGGCGCTGTGCGCGGCGGCCAGAGCCTCGCTCTCACCGGCAGCACAGCCGGTGAAGACGTGGTGTCCTCGCCGTTCCTGGTCCGCCTCGTGGTGTATCGGGACGTCAACCTCGTATCGGCGCATGACGTCCAACTCCTCTCTGTGTTGAGGGACCACCGCGACTGCCCCGGCCTCCGTCGATCAGGAGGCCGGGGCGGCACGGAGCGTCCGTCAGGCAGCAGCCAGGACGGAGGGCGGGGCGGTCAGGCGCGGTAGACGGGCGGGCGGACTCCGGCACGGAGCTCGCGGATTATCGAGCAGGGGCCCTTGGTGGCGCAGTACGCGTCGTCGGTGTCCGGGAGGGCGTTGCCGGTGGTGCCCCACATGTCGCGGGCGACCGCGTTCACGACGCGGAGCATCTCCCCGTTGTTCGGGCGGCAGGCGCTGTTGGCGTCGCCGACGCCGTGCCGGTGGGCGCTGATGAGGTGCTGGCGGGCCTGGCGGGCGGCCCAGCGGCGGCAGCTGGGGCCGGCGTTCTCGTGCACGTGCCCGCTGTCGTGGAAGGTGTCCAGGTGGCAACCGGTGCAGTGGTAGGTGACCATCTGCTGCGGCTCGCTGTCGGGCAGCCACTTGCCTTCGAACTCGTAGACGATGACCTCCGCACCCGGGATCTCGGTGTGCGCGAAGGCCGTGACCAGGCCGACGCCGTCCGCGATCCCGCCGCGCGCCTTGACGTTCCAGAAGACGCGGGGGAGGAAGGTGTCCCAGCCCTTCCCATGGGGCCACTGGGCGTACATGACGCCCTGCGAGGCGTCGAAGGTCGCCGTGCCGTCGACGTTGTCGCGCTGGTACTGCTCGATCTGGGCGATCGACCCGAAGTAGGTCGCGGAGAACTCCTCGGACTCCAGGAAGATCAGCCCGTACCCCTCGGGGCGGGTGTCGTGGCCGTTGTCCTTCAGCATCTCCACCATGTCCTCGTAGCCGGGGTTCCCGGGGGCGATGGTGGCGACCAGCGGCAGCCGGTACCGGTCGCAGCTGGTGACGTGGGCCGGGTTGGTCTCGCTGACGTGGTGCGCGGTGCCGTACGTGTTCGTGATGCTCATGGCGGGGTGTCCTTCCCGGGGTAACAGCGGGCGCCCGGCGTGGCCGGGCCGTGGCAGGTTCGGGGTGTTCGGCGAAGCGCCGGCGGCACGGTTCACTCGCGGACCGCGTCCGCGTACTGCGCCTCGAGGTCGGCGCGGCCGTCGAGGTCGTCGTCCATGCCGCGGGCGTGGTCGTCGGCCTCCTGGTCGACGTCGTCGGGCCCGCCGTGGACGGTGCAGCGCACGTCCGGGTCGGTCATCAGCTCGCCGGTCAGCGCCCGCAGGAGATCGGTGACGTTGTAGGCAGGCGCCCACGCCTGGCCCGCGCATTCGGCGTCGGCCGCGCAGCCGACCAGGATCTCGAAGCCGACGTCGCCCTCGCCGTCGATGTCGTTGCGCTGGGCGAGGACGATGCGGTCCGCTCCGAGCCGGATCTCCGCGACGCGGTCGCCGCCAGCGAGCGGCGAGTTGTCGCGCCAGCGCCACATCGGCAGGATCTCGGGGCCGAAGGTGCGCCGGACCAGGAGCAGGTCGCCCAGGCCCTCGTTGTCGTCCCAGCCGAGATCCGCGCGCCGGGCATCGCTGAGCGGCTGGAGCAGCGCCTGGAGGCGGTAGACGTTCTCCGCGACGACGACGTGATCGAACCCCTCGGCGGGCAGGCCGGGGAAGGCGTCGACCATCGCGGCGTGCTGCGCCCGTACGACGTGCTCGGGCACGCGACGGTTCGCGGGCCGGCCTTCCTGACGCTCCACGCACACGGAGAGCAGGGTCGGGACGACCAGGGCGACCGTGGGCACGTCGTGGCGGCGGGCCGTGGCGATCAGGTCGGCGCGCACGGATTTCTCGCTGTTCGTCGCGTCGACGACCGTCATCTTGCGGCGGGCGAGGCGCGCCTCGAGGACGGCCTGGAGCGCGAACACCGCGTCCTCGGTCGATTCCTGACACCCGGCGTCGTCGCTGACCATCGCCCTGAACCGGTCGAGTTCCAGGACCTGCGTGTCGGGCCAGGTGGCGGCCCACGTCGACTTCCCCGAACCGGCAGCGCCGATCAGGCACACCAACGACGGCTCCGGGATCGTCGTGTCGACGGGCAGCGCGTTCTCCAGGCGGAAGGTGGTCATTCGGCTTCTCCCTGCGGGTCAAGAGCACGGGTGGCGTAGTAGGTCTGCAGACCGGCGTTCTCGGTGATGAGGGCGGCGGCCTCGTGCAGCGGGCACGACATCTCGCCGTCGCGGTCCGGCTCGATCCGTCCGGCGGCCTGCGCGGCGACGGTGAGCAGCTGCGCGAGGGAGCCGAAGACGCCGTCCTGGCGGTGGTCCTCGTGGTGGAGCTCGCGCAGGATCTGCGCGAGCTCCTGGGCGCCGACCTCGCCGGTGAGTTCGTCCTGGATCTGCTGGAGGGCGAGCTGGGCGATGCCGACGGAGGCGCGTACCCGGTCCAGGCGGGTCCGGGAACGGCCGCTCACCGGGTGGTGGCCTTGGTGGTGGCGACCAGCGCGGCGACGGTCTCCCAGCCGTGGTGCCAGGCACCGTCCAACTGGAACGCCCCGTTGATACCGAAGTCGGCGAGCTTGTAGAAACCGCCCTTACCGGTCTTGGTGGCGATCTTCTCCAGCAAACCCTTGCCGGGAACCCTGCGGTCCGCGGCGTAGTGGGTGCCGAAGGAGATGGCGAGCGCGGCCGCGGCGGCGGCCGGGTGGACCCGGATGCCGAGCGCGCGGGCACCGGCCCCGGCCACGATCGCCTGCGTGGCCGTATAGGTCAGGCAGTGGTGCAGGCACGCCTTACGGCCGCCCGCCGTGCCGTGGGTGGTCTCTTCCCCGGTGGCCGGGTCCTTGAAGGTGACCGGGTGCTCGTCGGAGGCGCCCTTCACGCGGGCGCAGAAATCGTTCTGGACCCAAAAATCACCGATCGCGCTCCCGGCGCGGGTCAGTCCGAGCAGGGCCGCGAAGACTGCGGGGCGATGCGTCATGCTGGATTTCTCCTGATCTCGATGGGTGAGGGAGCGGGCGGCCGGCTCTTTGCCGATGCTGCGGCCGCCCGGCGGTGCCCCCGTCCCGGCCTGTGCGGCCGGGACGGGGCTCGCGCTACGCGGCCAGCCGGTGAGCGGCGGGGGCGGAGGGCGCGAAGTAGCTGCTGGGGTCCACGGGGGTGCCGTCGAAGCACTCGATGCAACAGCCGAGCTTCTTGGAGAGGCAGAAGTAGAAGCGCCTCCCGCAGTCGCCGCAGGTCTGGCGTGCTGCCATCGCCTTGTCCAGGGCCCACTCCTGAGCGAGCGTCGGCGTGCGCTTGGGCACCGCCAGGTCGACGCGGAGCAGGAAGCCGCGGGTGGGGTGACGGCAGGACCACTGCGGGCGGGTCGCGCACAACCTGCACCGCAGGATCGCGACCGGGCCCTGATTGCTGCCGGGACTCAGGTGCATGTCCCGTAACTTCCGTCTGGTCACGAGCCCTTCGGGCACCGTGCCGCGGTCGAACTCCGGCAGCGCCGCGTCGCTGCGCGGCACTCGGGTCACCTCGCGGCGGCGGCGCCTGGTTCGGCGGCGCGGCATCACCGGCGCCAGGTGCCGGGCAGCGGGTCGGGGCGGTACGGGTGGCGGGGTCCGGGACGCTGCGGGCGGGGCCGGCCGATGCGGCGGCGGGGGCGGGGGATGAGCACGATCGGTTCCTCCAGAGGTCGGTGCACAGCTCCGCGCCCCGCCGACGTCGAACGTGTCGGCGGGGTGCGGGGCGGCGGGTGCCGGGTCAGGCGGGCGTGTGCGTGCGGTGCGCGCCGGGCGTGGTCGGGGCCGGCGTGGTGTGGCTCGGGCGCGGGTGCTGGGGCTGCGGGTCGGGGGCGCCTTGCAGGTGGGTGCCGATCAGGTAGCCGATCAGCAGTCCGCCGGTGCCGTAGACCTTGTGCCGGTTCGCCTTCCACCAGGTGGGCGGGGTCGGCTCCGTCAGCACGCCTATGACGGCCACGTGTTCTCCATTCGGTCGGGGACAGGTCGGGTGGTGCGTGAGGCCGGTCGGCCTGTCCGGCCCTCGCCCCGGCCCCGCGGTGGCGGGGAGGGGCGAGGACCAGGCGGAGCGACCGGGGGTCAGCGCTGGAGCGGGTGGACGTTGTCGGGTTCGTCGTCGAAGTCGTCGCCCGCCGGGGTGGGGGCGGGGAGCGTGGCGTGCAGGTGGAGCGCGGGGCTGAACTGGTACTGCGGCGGGTGGTTGTGGACGATGGGCCGCAGGCTCAGGCCGCGCAGGGCGAAGATGCTGGCCAGGGCCCACATGAGGGCGGCGAGCCCGGTGGCGGCGGCGCGGCCTCCGGCCGGGGCGGTGGACCAGATCATGGCGAGGGTTCCGATGCCGAACAGCAGCCAGGCGATGCGGGCACCGGCGTTGCCGAAGAACCCGCCGACCAGGCCGAGCAGGCCGGTCAGCTGCCAGAACGCGTACAGGGCGGCCGGGGCGACGGCCAGGTGCGCGGCCTGGTCGGCGAGGAACACGCGGACGGGGTGGTCGACCGTGCCCCACAGGCCGCTGCCGTCGCCGCCGCTGGTGGCCGGGACGGCGGCCAGGCCCTTGAGCGTGGCGTCGGCGATGTCGCCGGCGGCGTCCAGCATCATGACGATGAGGCTGAGCCCGGCGAACAACGCCGCCGCTTTGATCCAGTTGGCGACCTCGTGCCAGCTGTTGTGCCGGACCTGGAAGACCTCCTCCCACCGCTGGTAGAGGAAGCCGCCCTCCTCCCACGACTCCTTCCACGCGGCGCGCAGCCATGCGAGCCGCCCGGTGCCGTGCTTGGGGGCCGGAGGCACGGGCGGCAGCTGGTTGAGGAGGTCGAGGAAGGACGGGTTGTCCTGGCCGTTGACGGGCTTGTCGTTGTGGTTCATGGCGTGGCTGCTCCTTCTTGCGGGAGGGCGGTGGTGGGGTGGGTCAGCGGATCTCGTTGCGGGTGCGGGCGAAGAACGCGCCGCGCGTGGTGCTGTTGTTGTGGATCTCGGTGTGGTGGGTGACCGGACCCTCGAAGACGTTCTTGGTGACGGCCGCGCGGGCCTTGCTGATCGCGCCGCCGATGGCGGTGGCGGCCATGGCCAGGCCCGCGAACGGCAGGGTGACCATGAGGACGCTGTTCAACGTGACGGAGGCCAGGCCCTGGAGCACGAGCCAGGCGCCACAGCCGATGCCGGTGATCCCGGCGCCGACGCCGATGCTCGCGACCGCGATCCCGGCCGCCCAGGCCGGGACGATCCGGTGGTCTTCCTGCTTCACGGGCGGGGTGGTGCCGAAGGCCGGCGGCTCGGTCTCGTCGCGGAACGAGGTGGGGTGGTGGAGTACGGGCTTGGCCGCCCAGGCGTCGATCAGGCGGCGGGCTTCGGCCGCGGCCTCGGACTCGGGCATGCCGTGCTGGGTGTGCAGGGGGTCCATGGGGTGTTCTCCGATCACGCGGAAGGGGAGCGCCCTCCTGGCCGTGGTGGCCGGAGGGCGCGTGGGGGAGGGGCGCGCGACGTCGAAGGGCGTCGCCGGAGCGTGTCCGGCGGCGCCCTTCGGCGTTGCGTAGCAGGGGAGTTGAGGCCGGTGGGTGGGTAGGCACCGCACACGCGCTGCGGGCATCCTCAGACCCACAGGCGAGGGGAGGGGTTGGGGTGGAGTTCGTCTTCCAGTGCGGGTGGTGCGACGGAGACAACTTCTTCGTGGGCAGGCAGGTCGGCTTCTGGGTCGACAAGTGGGAGGTGCCCTCGGAGTGGGACTGCCGCTTCTGCGAAGGGCTCAACTACACGCCGGACCCGCCCTGGGAAGAGGCGTAGTCAGAAGCTGGAGATCAGTCCGGCGAACGAGGCGAGGCCGCTGTTGATGGCCGGGGCCAGGCCGGTCGCGGCGAGGGTGAAGCCGAACAGCGTGCAGGCCAGCGCGGAGCCGACGCGGACGTTGCCGCCCTTGATCAGGACGAAGACGATGATGCCCATCAGCACGGCGGCGGAGATGGAGAGGGCCACGGTGGTGGTGCTCCTTCACATGGGTCGGGTGGGGCCGGCCGCGCTCGGGCAGGCCGGCCCCGGGGGGTTGGGTGGGTGTGATCAGGCGTCGGTGAGGCTCTTGATGGCCTCCAGCGCCTTGCGGGCAGAGACGACCTCCTCGGAGCGGCGACTGCCGCCCTTGGAGCCGCGGCCGCCGCCGCCCTTGCCGCCTCCGCCGCCACGGCGGCGGGAGCCGCCGTCGTCGCCGTCGTCACCGTTCTTGGGCTCGGGCCAGAACTCGCCGGGGCGTACGGGCTCGTTCCAGTCGAACCACAGGCCGCGCTTCTCCAGCTCGCTGATCTCGTGGTCGGTGAGGTGGTTGACGTCGTCGGGGAACAGGGTGGCGAGGTTGGTGTCGAAGTCCGCGTACAGCGACCGCATGAGGACCGCGCGGCCGTTGTCCATGACCATGATGGCGACGCCGCCGGTGGACACGCCGTTCTCCGGGTCGGCCTCGCCGCGCATGGCCCGCTCGATCGCGGAGCCTTCCTGCTGGGCGTAGCGGGCCGGGATGGTCGGGACGTCGTAGGCGTTCTCCATCGTGCCTTCCGCCGCCTTGCGGGTGGCGCCGGGCGAGCCCATGTTGAAGATGGTCGGCCGGCTGTTCTGCCGCAGGTTGTCCTTCATCTCGGTGGAGAACCCGTTGTGCGCGAACGGCGACTGCCCTGCCGGGTTGAAGCCGATCCCGTACTTCAGGCCGGTGACCGTGAGGTCGTCTCCGTCCTGCTGGATGAACTCGCCGAAGTCCCCGTCCTGCGCCGCGGTCATGAACTCATCCGCGAACACGTTCAGCTGCCGGTAGGGGCAGCGGGCATCGCCCGGCTTGTAGTCGTGCGGCTCGCCGTCGTGCGGCCAGGGCATCTCCGCGCGGATCTCGCAGAGCGCCTTCGCCGCGCGCAGCGAGCGGGCCATCCACAGGGCGTTGGAGCCCTGCCGGTCGATGTACTTCCCGAGCGTGGACGTCTTTTCGTCCTTGCGGACGGTGGAGAGCCACACGACCTGACCGGCGAGCGACATGGCGGCCATGTCGATCGCGAAGAACTGCGTCTTCCCGGAACGGGACACGCCCAGGATCAGCCCGTGCCGCGCGGCGTTCTTGTCGTGCTGGAACACCATGTTCTTCACCGGCTGGCCGGTGATGGTGTACCCGCACACGTACATGCCCTTGGCGTCCGGGGTGAGGAGCTCCCGGGTGGCGGGGAAGATCGCGGACAGCGGGGGCTTGTCGAACGCGCTGATGAGGAACTCGATGCCGTCGATGAGGACGAACACGCAGCTGTCGTCCTCGGGCAGGCCCAGGCCGCGGCAGACCTTGGCCAGGTCGATACGCGGGGTCGTGGTGGCGTCGGCCATCTTCGCCCGGTAGAAGGTGACTCCCCGGACGCTGTCGCGGGTCTTGTGGACCAGCTCGGAGCCGGGGGCGCCGCCCTTGGGTGAGCCGACCTTGTCCGTCCAGCGCTCCTGGTCGGTGGGGGCCTTGCGGCGGCGCTGGTTGGCGTCGGGGGTGATGTGGGCCTCCAGCCAGCCGGGGCCGCCCTGGCGGCCGGGCTGGATGGCGACCTCCGCCAGGACGACGTCGCCGGAGTGCACGGCGAACGGTGCGGCGACGGCGGCCTCGGTGAGGCCGGTGATCGGGCGTCCGGTCTCCGAGGCGCGCAGCAGGATCGTCATGTCGTGCTGCTGGCCGGGGTGCCGGGTGGCCTTGACGATGTACGTGCGGCCGGGCATCCCGGCCTGCTCCCACAGCATCCGCGCGTCGCGGGTGAGCAGGTCGGCTCCGTCGTCCTGGACGACCGGCTCCTCGAGGACTTCGGCGGGCGCCGGCTGCGCGACGGGCGCGGCCAGGGCGGGGCGGTGACGGCGGCGGGTGTGCCGGGAGAAGGGCATCACCAGGTAGCCGGCCGCCGCCCATGTGGCGGCGAGCAGCCCGTCCATCCAGTACGGGCCGAAGCCGCCGGTGTGTCCGGCGGTGACGTCGATGGCGGCGGCCAGGACCAGCGGGGACCACCGCAGGATCTTGCGTCCGGCGCCGGGCTCATCGCTCTTGGCGGCGAGGAACCAGCCGCCGATCCCGGCCGCGCCGGCCAGCTGCACGACCTGGTTGACGGGGCTGTCGGGGTAGAGGTTCGGGGCCACGGCCAGCACGGGCGCGGCGAGGGTGTAGGCGAGGCGTTCGAGCGCGACGCTGCGCGGCGTGGACACCAGATTCTCCTTCGGGAACAGCCGCGGGCGGCCCCGCGAGGTGTGCGGGGCCGCCCGCGGCGGGGGGGGGGGGGGAGGGGGTCAGCGGTTGAAGAACCCGGGTCGGGGCGTCTTCTCCCGCCGGTTGGAGCGGATGTCGTCCAGCGCGCCGTAGAGCTTGGAGTGGGTGCGCTTGGTCTCGTGGGTGAGGTCGGCGGTCTCCTGCGCCGTCTCGTACAGCTTCTTGACCTGCACCCCGGCGCCCCCGAGGGCGACACCGACGTTGCTGGTCAGCTCCACGAACTTCGGGTCGAGTTCGGCGTTGTCGACGTCGCGGGCCGCGTCCTCGGCACGCTTGGCGTTCCTGCGGACGCTGCGCACGAGCTCCTCCAGGCCGAGCCCGGCGTCGTCCAGCGCGCGCCCGAGGGCGTCGAGCTTGGCCTGGACGGCCTTGTAGCGGTTGTCGCCGTCGGCCACGGCGGGTGCCGCGGCGCTGGGGCGGGGTGCGAGATCGCTGCTCATCAGCGGGTTTCCTCCCTCTGCTTAGTCGTGGTGGGCGGCGGCGGACACGTAGTTCAGGCCCGCGTCTTCCTTCGCGGCCATGTCCTCGCCGTACACGCGGGCGACCATCGCGGCCGCGAGCTTGGCGGCCTCCAGGGCCAGCCCGCACTCGGTCGCGCACCGCTCCGCCTGCTGCTTCATGCGGGCCGCGGAGTCGGCCAGGTCCGAGATCAGCTCGGTGACCTCGGTGGTGACGTTGTGGTCGCCGACCAGGTCGGTGGCCATGTCCCGCAGGGCGTCGGCCACCTTGTCCAGGGCCTCCGCGAGGGCTTCGGCCCGCTCCTGGTCGGAGGCGGCCTGGATGGCGATGTTCGCCATCTCCACCAGGTAGTCGTCGAACGTGATGTCCGTGCGGTGCTGGGCGCCGAGGCCGCCCCCGCCGGACGGCCTGCTGACCTGCGAGCTGCTCACGCTGCTCCCTTCCGTGGCTGTCGGCCGACTGGTGCCGGGCCGTGCGGTGTGCTGCTCTGGCGCGGGCGGCAGGCCCCGCACGCCGGTCGTCAGGGCCCCGGGGGCGTCGGGGACGATGTCGGCGTCGACGATGTCGTCGCCGCCCGTGGCGTCGGTGCGCGGCGGGCGGGTGGGGCGGTCGGGCCACTCCACCGTCGGGGTGGAGTCCTCCTCGCCGAACGGGCTGTCCGCCGGACGGCCGCGCCGACCGGCACGCCCCGTACGACCGCGTCCCGTACGACCGGTGCGCCCGGTGCGGCGGGAACGGCCGCGCCGACCGGCCGCGCCGGTGGCGCCGGTGCGCCGGCGCCGGAACCGACGCCGCTTTTTCCCGCCGTCAGACGCCCCGTCACCGGCCGTGGAATCCGTCCCCGGCGTGTCACCCGCCGTGCCGTCCTTCGCGGCGCCAGAGGCCCCGTCCTTGGCGTCCTTGGCGGTCTTGGCGTCCTTGCCGTCGGTGCCCTTGGCCTTGGAGTCCTTGTCCTTGGTCAGGTTCACCTTCTCGGTGCCGGCCGCCTTGGCGTCCTTCGCCTCCTGCGCGGCCTTCGCGTCGGCACGCCGCTTGTCGAAGCGGCGCTGGGCTTCCTCGCCGACGGCCTTGCCCAGCGTGGTGCGGCCCGCGTCGGCCGACGCCGCGGCTTCCCGCTTCGCCTTCCGAGCCTCAGCCCGCTGCGCCTTCTTGGCCCGGCGCTCCTCCCACGCCTGCTGCCGCTGCGCGCGGCCCTGGTCGCGGTCCTTGGACCGGTCCGCGACACCGGCGGCGTGCCCGGCGCTGCGCCGCTCCTGCCGCCCGGCCTGACGGACCCCGGCGCGCTCCTGGCGGCCGCGGGCCCGCTCGGTACGGGCGCCGGACGACTGACTTGCCCTCTCGTCCTTCGAGTTGCCCCGCCCGGAGCCGCCAGAGCCCGTCTGAGAGCCCTTCGAGCCCCCGGACGAACCGCTGCGCCCGGAACCGGCTGAACGGCCGCCAGAGCCCGACTGGGAGCCCTTCGTACCGCCCTTGCCGCCTCCGCTGCCCCCGGATGAACCGGAGCCGGAACGGCCGCCGGGGCCGCCGGAGTTGGAACCGCGCGAGCCGCCGGACCCCTTCGGCCCGGCACCCGAGTTGTTGCGGGACGGCCCGCTGCCGCCACCGCCGCGCGAGGACCCGCCCCCGCCGCCGGCCTTCGAGCGGCCCTTGTCCGCCCCCAGGCCGGAGGAAGACGACTTCGCACGGTCGGCATCGGCCTTTCCGCGCGCCGCCGCCTTGTCGCCCTTCGCTTTCATCATCGCGGCGTGGAGCTTTCCGTTCTGCTCCATCATCGCGACTTCCTGGGCGGTGCGCCCCTCCAGCAGCGCCGCCTTCCGTGCTATTTCAGCCTCACGGAAAGGCGCTTCGCTTTCCTGGTTGTACCGCGCCATTTCCAGGCGGAATTCCAACCAGTCACCGAGGCGGTCGGCGAGAGAACGGGGCTGCTCGTATTCGCCTTCCTCGTATTCGCCTTCTTCTTCACCGGCTTCCGGCGCGGCAATTCCTTCGGAACGCAGCGCCGCAGCCGGGTTGGGAGCAGCCGGAATCGCGGGAAGTTCCATCGTGGTCTCCTCCGGGCTCTCCGGGGGAGCCTCCGGAATGTCTTCCGGCGGCGGAATGGTGTCGATGAAATCCGGGATCGACGGCAGCGTGTAGGTGGAATCGCCGCTCCACGGACCGTGGACCAGGGTTCCGCCGCCGGTGTCGTCGGACTCGTCGGACACGGGGCACCTCCCCTCCTGGGGACTTGACAGACAGTGGGGTCTCGTGTGCACGCGCGTGCACGTGCACGTGTGCACGCTTTACGCGCGCGAGGCCCCGCCGGAGCCCGGCGGGGCCTTCATGGGGTGACGCTCAGCTACGCGGGCCGTGCTGCTTCAGGACGGTGTCCGCGTACTGCATGAGGTGGTCGAACAACCGCGGGTCGCCCGCCTGCCGCTTCTCCAAGACCAGCTTGAAGAGGCGGCAGACCAACGTGAATGCGGTGACGACATCACCGCGTCCCGCTTTCACATCCCGGCTGATTTCGGTTCGAGTAACGCGGAGCCAGAATTCCATCCGGCCGATTTCCCCGCGACTCTCGATCGCCTTGCGCTCTTCTTCCTGCAGCCAGCCGTTCCGCCCTTGGATCGAGCGTTCGGTACTGCTGAGGGGGCGCGTCACGCCGACTCCCTCTTACCGAGGTCGTAAATCGACGTGGGACCACCATAGCCGGAATTCTGGTTCTGCGCACCCTGCTGGGACGGCGGGGGTGCCGCCTGGAGGACCGGCGGGTTCTTCTTCCGCTGCCTTTCGATCTCCTTTTCCTTCCTGTCCTTCGCCGTATTCACAACGGATTCGTCGTGGGCGCGGCGCTTGTAGGCGCTCTTTTCCAGGCCCTCGGTCAGGTTGTTCAGGTTCTTGAGCACGTTCCCGAGGGCCTTTTCGACGGGCATCGCGCGCAGCCGGGCGTGGTACCAGCGGTCGCCCTCCACGTTCGTGCCGCGCAGGTGCACGCGGGTCTCAAGCGCGAGGGTCTCCAGGTTCTTGCCGATGTCCAGCAGGACCCGCTGAACGTCGGCCAGGTACCGGGCGGTTGCCTCCGGGCTCTGCGCCACGTCGCGCAGCGGGGAGTAGTTCGGGTCGTTGCTGTTCATGCGAGAAGACCTCCAGGTCTCGGGGGTTGGGGAGGGGGAGTCCGTCCCCGAGGCTGTTGCGCGGGGCTGGTGGTGCGTACGAGCGGGCCCGCGACCCGCTCGGGGCGGGGTGCGGGCGAGCGGCCTGCCGGCCGTGGCCGTCACCGGTCCGCGCTCGGGGTGCGAGCGCGGACCGGGGGCGACCATGTGCGGCAGGGCGGTTGTGCGGGCGGTCCGGTCAGCGGACCGTGTGCTGCTTGAGGGCGACCGCGATCTGTCCGGCGCGGTCCGTGGCGATGGTGCCGCCCTCGGTCCGGACCGCCTTGGCGATGTTGGTCCGGTTCAGCGGCTCACCATCGGTCCGGAGCCGGTCCAGTGCGGTCCGCTCCTGGTCCGTGAGCGTGATGACCGTGAGGTCCGGACCGCCGTCCTCGCCACGGTCCGGACCGAAGTCGCCTTCCGACACTTCCTGGTCGGCCGGTCCGGTGCGGTCCGGCTCCTGCGGTCCGGGGGCGGCGTCGGCGGTCCGGACCGTCACCCCCCGGCTGGCCGCCGGGCCCTGGGCGGCGGGCACGGTCCGGGACCCACGGTCCGGACCGGGTCCGGTCCGCAGGTCAGCGCCCTGCGGTCCGGCCGGACCGGCCTCCAGGGCGCGCGCCGGTCCGCCGGTCCGGTCCGTGGCTCCAGCGGTCCGGACCGGACCGTGGACCGCGTTCCGGTCGCTCGGACCGGACCGGACCGGATACCCGCCGTGCTGGACCGGGCGGACCGGAACCAGGCTGTCCAGCGGTCCGGGCCGGTCCATGCGGGTCAGGGTGAGGACAGTGGGGATGGCTGCCGGTCCGTGGTCGTCGGCCGCGAGGCGGGGAACGACGACCCGGTGCAGGGCCAGACCGGTCCGGGCCGCCTTGCGGTCCGCGAGCTCCGCGCCCGCTGCGGTCCAGGCCCGGTCCAGCGTGGTCAGGCGCGGGTCCGTGATCGCGAGCGACCAGGCGGTGAAGGAGTGGACCGGGTAGCGGAACCAGCGGACCGCCCCGATCGACGGACGGGCCTTGGCGACCTTGCCGTCCTCACGGAGCTTGCGGCGGTGGATCAGCGAGGCGTACAGCTCCCACAGCACCATCCCCACGATGCTCATCGCGGCGAAAGCCACCGCCTTCGGGGTGAAGTGCCAGTAGGTGATCTGCTCCGTCCACACCTGCGCCTTGTCGTCCCAGACCCGGCTGCCCTCCTTCGGCATCCCCGACGCGTGCCAGAAGTTCATGACCGCCGCCCCGAGGGCGAAGATCCATGTGCTGACGCGGTAGAGGGTTCCGGCGTCGCCGCCCTGGCGGGCCTGGTGGTACATCCAGCCCACGAACGCGGTGCTGAGTTCCCAGGCGGCGGCGAACAGGATCGTGAAGGGGACGACCCAGCCGAGGATGTCCTCAGCGAATCCGGCCTGGCCCGTCCACGCGACGGCCATCGGGGCGGTGATCGGACCGATCACCATCAGGCGTTCCGCGTTGACCTTCACGAACTGCTTCACACGGTCGGACACCGCCGGCTTCCCGGCGCGGTCCGCAGCCCGCAGCTCCCGGACCTTCGCCTTGCGGGCCTCCTTCGCGTCCCGGCGCTCCCCCTTGGCCTCGAGCTTGAGGCGCTTGCGCTCCAGCGCCCGCTCGGTGCGGTCGGTGGCGCGCTTCATCCGGGCGGCGGCTTCGGCCACCATGTCGTCGGCGGCCTTCAGGGTGACGTCCGCGTCCGCTTCCCTCAGCCGGGCCTGCGCCAGGGCCTGCTCGGCTTCCTTGAGGTCCGCGTCCCGCTTGGTGCGGGCGGCGGCCAGGATGCGGTCGGCCTCCTCGCGGGCGGTGCGGGTCAGGCGGTCCGCGTCCTCGGAGGCCGTCGCCCGCAGCCGGCCGATGTCCTCCTTGGCCAGCGTCCGCGTACGCGCCGCATCCGCACGGGACGCCTCCCGCTCGCGGGCGGCGTCCTCACGCAGCTCGGCTGCCGCCTTCTCCGCCCCGGCCTTCACCTGCGCGGCCTGGGCGCCCGCGCTCTCGCGCAGCCGCTCCGCCTCGCCCCGAGCCTGCTCCAGGAGCTGGTCGGCGTCGGTGGTGGCGCGGGTTCGGGTCTCCACCGCAGTGCGCTCCGCAGCCGCGAGCAGCTCGGTGCGCGCGGTCTCCGCGTCGGCGAGGGCCTTCGCGGCGGTCTGCTCGGCTTCGGTCCGGACCTGCTCCGCCTGCGCGGCCGCCGTGGCGGCGACCTCCTGCGCCTGGCGGCGGGCGTCGGCGAGCAGCTGCTCGGCAGCCGCGTTGGCACCGGCGAGGACCTGGTCGGCCTCACCGGCCGCCGTCGCCGTGACGGTGTCGGCGTCGCGTCGCGCGTCGGCGAGCAGCTGCTCCGCCGTGGCTTCGGCGGCGGCGCGGACCTGGCCGGCGTCGGCGGCCGCGGTGGTGGCGGCCTCCGTGCGGACCCGGTCGGCGTCCGTCGCGGCGGCGGCCAGGAGGCGGGACTGCTCCGCGGTGGCGGCCTCGGTGATCGAGGCCGCCTCGGTGCGGGCGCCGTCCAGCAGCTCGGTGGCGAGCACCTGGCCCTCGGCGAGGATCCGCGCGACGTCGTCGGCGGCCTGGTCCCGGAGATCGGCGGCGCGGTCGGCGGCGTCGGCCAGGACCGGGTCGGCCTCCGGGAAGACCAGCGGCACCGTCTCCTCGGGGGCGGCGGCCTGGGCGGGAACGGAGGCCGACGGCGCCGGTACCTTGGCGCGCCCGTTGCGGGGCTTCGGGTTCGCCGCGGGGCGCCGGCGGCGGGTGGTGGGCTTGGTGGCCACGGAATGTCCTCTCTCTTCCGGGCGCCTCCGAGAAGGGGCACCGTGGATCTGCGGCGGTGGGTAGGGTCGTGGACCAGGCCCTCCGGGGCCCCGGCAGCTTGAATGCCGGGGACCCGGAGGGCCGTTGTGCTGGGGTGGTCAGCGCCGGGCGGGCAGCGCGGCAGCGTCCGGTACGAGGTGCTGGCGCAGCCAAGCGACGGCGGCCGGGGTCATCGCCCCGGTGTCCGTCTCCTTCAGCGGGGCCGTGTCGATGTCGTGCATCGCGTCGGTCGCCGGGAGGGGCCGCATGTAGTCGGGGTCGATGCCCGCGCGGTAGCTGAGGCTGCCCAGTTCGGTCAGGTCGTAGAGGACCTTGCCGGTGTCGACGTGCGTCCAGGACCGCTCCACCCGGCCGACGAAGGTGTGGCCGGGCTGGCCGAGCCAGAACCGTTCGACGTTGCGGAACAGGACGATGTCGCCCTTGATGTAGGTGACGGCCGGTCGGGTGGTCTGCGTCTGCTGCCCTGCCATGTGCTCTCCTCTTACTCTCGTGGTCCGGGTGCGGCGGCCGGTGCGGGCGGATCAGGCAACTGGCAGTCGGTCACCGCTGAGCGGTGGTCACCTCGTCGCGGGTGGGGAAGTTGTGGCGGCCGTCGTCCATGCGGACGGTGAGGTGGCCTCCGGTGTGGACCTCTTCGACGGTTCCCTGGTCCCCGGCCTTGTGCCGGGTGCCGAGCGCCTCAATGTCGGTGGTGAGCGTGACGCGGTCTCCGCGCATGGCCATCCCTTCGTGGTCCGGACTGTCCGGCTCCCTGTCACCGCCCGTCCCGGCCGCTGGGGTGCGGCGGCCGGTGCGAGCGGATCGGGCAGCCGTCAGGCCATGGCCGCGACGGAACGGTGCGGGGCGACGATCTGGCCGTCGGGCAGCAGCTCACCGGTGTCCTCGAACAGCAGTACGGCGTTGCACAGCAGGCTCCTTCTCTGCACTTCACTCGCATGGGTGTTGAGAGGAGCGCAGGCCGTGGAAACCTCGTTGCTGCCCGAGCGCGTCACCTGGATCATGTCGCCATGGGGAGACAACCGAGCACAAAGACCGACAGTGCGCCTGTAGCTGCGGGTGTGCGTGTGGACTGGTGGGCTGTTCCCCACGGTGTGCGAAGCCAGGTTGAGGAACGTCTGGGGGCGCCTGTGCAAAGCGCCGTTACCCAGGCCGGTGGCTTCTCGCCTGGGGTTGCAGCCCGCATGCGTCTTGTCGACGGCCGACGGGTGTTCGTGAAGGCTGTGGGCGCTGAACCAAACCCTGACACCCCTGATCTCCACCGGTCCGAGGCACGGATCACCGCTGCGTTGCCGATCGCAGCGCCTGTGCCGCAGCTGCTCATGACCTTGGATCTCGAAGGCTGGGTCGTTTTGGTCTTCGAAGACGTCGACGGAAGAATGCCGGCCCAGCCTTGGCAGCTGGGCGAGTTCCACCGTGTTCTTGCAGCGGCTAACGAGCTGTCCGTGCTGCTCGATCCTTCGCCGATCGCGGCGCCACCGGTTGCTGATCGGTTCGGCGAGAAGTTCCAAGGCTGGCGTCGGCTTTCCGCTGCTTCCGCGGATGGGACAGACGACCTGGCCTGGCTCGATCCCTGGGCACGGCGCAATCTGGGACGCTTGGTCGACCGAGAAGCCGCCTGGATCGCAGCTGCAGCCGGTAATGCCTTGATCCATGGCGATCTGCGGGCGGACAACGTTCTGCTGACCGACGACCGCGTTATGGTCGTCGACTGGCCGTGGGCCGCAGTCGGAGCTTCGTGGTTTGACGTCGTTGCGATGGGCCCGAGCGTGATCATGCAGGGCGCCCCGGATGCGGTGAGTCTTCTTGATCAGCACCTGCTCGCTTGTGGTGCCGACCCGGAAGACGTCACCACCGTGCTCATCGCTGCGGCTGGATACTTCCTTCGTCAGTCCGTGCAGGCCCCGCCGCCGGGGCTGCCGACGGTGCGGGACTTTCAGCGTGCTCAGGGTCAAGCTGCACTCCATTGGGTGCGTGAGCGGACACATTGGCGATAGAGCCTCGGGAAAGCCCGAGGTCAAGTCCCTGGTGAATCGGGGCGTGGGCGTGGGATGCCGAGGTCGGCGACGGGTCTCTTGACGAGTCGGGCGGCCTCGGCTTGCTTGGCGCGGAGGAAGGTCAGCGTCGAGTCGATGCCTTCGACCTCGCCGAGCCAGTGCTCCTCCTGGGCCCGCTTGCGGCGCAGGAGGAGGTCCCTCTCGATCTCCGCGAGGCGGGGCAGCAACTTGGGGTTGACCTGGAGCATCGGGCAGCGGATGCAGGCGTGTTCGTGGTTGCAGGGGGTGCCGTAGGGGCGGGCGCAGTTGCCGAGTTCGACCTTGCGCCTGTCGAAGTGCTCCTCGAAGTCGGCCCACTCCTCGGGCGTGACCTCGGGGTATTCGATCTCCGGTCGGAGCGAGCGGCGGTGGTTCAGGAACCGCTGGTAGTTGGCGACGATGTCCTCGGCGAAGACCGCGACGTAGCCCTGGAGGGTCTGGAGGTTCAGGTGGCCGAGCAGGGCGGCGCCGATGTGGATAGGCAGGCCGCCGTTGACGATCTCGGTGGCGAAGAGCCGTCGGAAGTCGTGCGGCGTGAAGGTCATGTCGGCGAAGGCCCGGTGGGTCTCGGAGAGTTCCTCGCAGCTGCGGGCGAACATATGGATGAACGTGGTCGGGGAGATCACTGATCGCTGCGTGCCGTTCTGCCTTTGCATGAGAAACGGCATGGGCTCTGACCAGGTCTTCTCGTGCGGGTCGTAGCGGTTGAGCAGGCGGACCGGCCGGCCGTCGGGGGCGAGGCGGCGGATGATCTGGGCGACGGCGTGGAACAGGTCCGCGGACATCGGGATGACGCGCTCGCGCTCGCTCTTGGACGGGGCGATGACGAGCAGGGCGATGACCTCGTTATTCGGGCGCCGATACTGGCGGATGCTCAGGTGGGTGAGCTCGCAGAGCTCCTCGACGCGGATGCCGCTGTGTCGCAGGATCTCCAGCCCGGCCCACTCCCAGAACGCGGTGTCCTCGGTGAGCGTGACGTTGAGGACCTGTCCGGCCTCGTCGGTGACGCGGACGGGTGGTTCGTCCTGGCTCTTGGCCCAGGTTCGATCGCGGTCGCTGTCCGTGCGCCGGTAGGGGTGTCCGTCGTGCTCGAAGGTCTCTCCGAGCTCGACCGCGCGGGCTTTTTTGAGCAGGCCCGTTAAGTGCTCGTAGCGGCCTTCGACGTGCGCGACCAGGGTGGGCAGCAGCGGCTGGCGGACCCGGATGCGGTCGGACATCCGCTGGTGGATCTCCCGCTTGCGCTTGGCGAACCCCTTGAGCTCCTTCGGCCGGATCGGGCAGGGCACCACCCACTGAGCCCACTGCTCGGGCTCGTCGATGGCCCAGCTGTGCAGGTCGAGATAGAGGGCGCGGACGGCCAGGAGGATGCCGGAGTCGTCCGCACGGGTGCGGCGCTCGTCGCGGTCCCACCGCTTGATGGCCTCGCGCCACTGGTCATAGACCTTGGGGCTCAGCGCCAGGTCCTGCTGCCCCGGGTTGATCTTCTCGATCTTGGCCCAGAACGTGTTCGCGAGCTGACGGGCCAAGGCCGTGATGGTGGTGTAGTCGGTTCCGGCCCGGCGCCGGGTCAGGTAGTCGATCAGCAGCTGGCGGACGCCCTGGTGCTGGATGGGGTAGCGGTCGACGAGCTGGGTGACGGTGAGCTGGCCGCGATAGACGTAGGCCCGCAGGGTCGGCGGAGTGCCGGGCGGGAAGTGGCCCATCTGGTGCAGCACCTGCCAGGTGCCCAGGCCCGCGAAACGGGTCGCCCCCGCCTTGCTGCCGTGGGTCACCCCGAGCCGCTTGCACTCCATACCGAAGTGCAGCAGCGCAGACGGCGTCAGATCCTCCAGCGCGATGCCACCCGTGGTCAGGGCAGCGGTCAGGTCGAACTTCGCCCGGTCACGGTGCATGCGGTGGACGTCGAAGGCGTCGGCCGCGGCGAAGAACTTCTCCAGCAGCGGATCGGGCTGGAGTTCGCGGAATCGCTGCGGGTAGTCCCGGAACCTGTTCGCGCGGAAGCCGGAGATCGACGGCCGGACGACCCGCAGGCAGAACGCCAGCTTGATCCCGGCGATCAGATCCGCACTGTCAACGCGGTCGCCCTCGCGCGCCAGGACTCGTACCGACTCTGCGCCTTCGTCGTCGAAGCCGCTGGCCTGCCACCTTTCCTGCCAGGTGTCGCCCGGCATCTCCTCCAGGACGGAGAAGACCCGCCGGACGGCGATCCGCCGGCGCCCCGGGTTCGGCTGGCCCTTGGTGACCCGCTCGACGATGCGCAGGATCTCGGAGGCCGTGGCCCGGGAGAGGTCCCCGTAGGGCCCCGGCGGTGTGCTGGGCAGCGGCGCCGGTGCCGCCTTCAGCTCCGCGCCGGCGAACCGCGTGACGGGAGCGGGGACGAACGGCTCGTCGCCGCTGTAGTCGACGCGGCGGTTGCGGGCGGTGAAGGTCTGGAGGTCAGCCACCGAACACCGCCTTGAAGTCGTCCGGGTCGTAGCCCGGCGCGATGGCGGGCTGGAGGCGGGGGCGCTGGTAGTGGGCCTGGAGGGCGTCGAAGAGGTCCTCGACGCGGGCGTGCAGGTAGCGGCCGGTGGTGGCCAGGTCCGCATGCCGCAGGATGGCGCGGACCTCGACCAGGGTCAGGTTGGGGTCGTTGGCCATCCTCTCGGCCGCCGTGTGCCGCAGGTCGTGAAGGCTCCAGTTTGTGCCCAGCCGGTCGTTGGCCCGCTGGATGACGCGCCGCATCGCCCAGTAGGTGAGCGGCTTGTTCGGGCCGCGGCGGGTGCGGAAGACCGGCTCGTGCGGAGCGGGCATGCCCATCGCGTCGAGGTAGGCGGCCAGCACCACCAGGGCCTGCGGGCTCGCCGGGATCGGCTCGCGCAGCTTCGTGCCCTTGGAGACGACGTAGACGATCTGGGCCGGCCAGTCGACGTCGGCCGGGGTGACGCCGAGCAGCTCGGAGGCGCGGGCGCCGCTGGAGACGTAGAGCAGTACCGCGGCGCGGTCCCGGTCGTGGTTCATGGCGGCGAAGAACTCGTCCCACATCGCGTCCGGGATGGCCCGGGGCTCGGTGGCCGGGACGCGCTGACGGAGGCGGGAGCGGCGGAAAGCCGGCATAGCCTCCGCCGGGTTGCGGTGAGCCAGAGCCCGGCGCCGTGCCTCGGAGACCGGCACCGGATTCATCAACGGGCCCTTGCCCAGGTCGCGGTGGAAGTCGTAGAAGCTGGCGACCACGGTCAGTGCGTGGTTGATCGTCGCCGGGGCGTAGCCGGCCTTGAGGTACCGCTTGCCGGTGCGCGGGTTGACCGAGCCGGGCTGCGGCGCCTCGGGCCGGGTGCGGCGGCGCTGCGGATTCGGTGCCGTACGAAGCCATCCCACTATCACTGTCACCTCCCCTTCCGTCGCCTTGTCCCAGGTCACGTTCAAAAGCCACAGGAACCGGAACCACCGCAGCAGGTCATTGGCGTAACTGCGGCTGGTTGCCCGGCTGTTGTCGTTCAGAGCAAGGTCCCGCAGGTAGGGCGTCACCGACTCGACCGGGCTTCCATCGGGGTCGAGTACGGCGTACGCCGGGTGCTGGGTCTCCAGCTGAACGACCGAGCCGACGCGGGGCAGGACCGCTCGCCCCTCGATCAGCTGGTTGCGCAGGTGCGACGTCACACAGAACTCCTTGGGCAGTCGGACATCGCAGTGCCCAACGACCTCAAGAAGGTGCAGTTAACACACCAGCCCTGCTCCGGGTGGGACGCGATGGTGTGCGCGGCCTCCCGGTCCGGGCTGTCGGCGGTCGGGCACTTCGGGGTGTGCGTGCACAGCGAGTCCGGCAACCGGGTGGTGCCGGTGGCGATCGTCGTGGTGTCGAGCGGGGTGCTGCTACGCATGGGCTCTCCTGCGGGGGTGCGGGCCCGAGACTCTCCCGGGCTGGAGGCGTGCGAAAGGCCGGCCGCCCGTGGTGCGGGCGACCGACCTGGTGGAACATCGCGGTGCGGGAAAGGAGTTGAGATTCCGTCCTGCCGTGCGGGCCGCTCAGCCGTGAGCGCGGCGGCCGAAGTCGTGGTCCTGGTTGGTCCGGCGGAGCTCATCCTCCAGGCGCTTCTGGTCGGCGTCCGTCATGCCGACACCTGCCGCGCTCGGTTGCGGGCGGCACGGCGCTTCATCGCCCGCCGCTCGTCCTCGGACAGACCGCCCCAGACGCCCTCGTCCTGCCCGGACTCCAGCGCCCACTGGAGGCAGTGCTCCATGACCGGGCAGCGACGGCAGACAGCCTTGGCCTCCTCGATCTGCAGGAGCGCCGGGCCGGTGTTGCCGATGGGGAAGAACAGCTCGGGGTCCTCTTCGCGGCAGACCGCGTTGTGTCGCCAGTCCATGCCGATCACTTCCCGCCGCGGGCGCGGCGCAGGGCCTCGTCCATGATCGGGTCGGAGTCGCCGTCGTTCCGTGCGATGCTGGGCTGCATCAGGTCCTCCACGTAGGTCCTGGACAGCCCCGGAGGGTTCCAAGTCGCCGGGGCTGTCGCGTTTTTCAGGCTGTTCGTACGAGCAGCCACGGCCCCGGCCTTCCCGCGCTGGGCGGGATGGCCGGGGCCGTGGGCGTTCGTCGCGGTGTCCTACCGGGTGAGCTGCTCTTCCTGCGTCGCCAGGAGCGTGATCGCGCTCATCAGGTCGGCGCGCTCCCAGTCGGTGAGCTGCGGGGCGTCAGCCTTGCGCGGGTTGAGCGTCTGGATCAGCGCGGCCAGGGTGTCGCGGACGCGCCGGAGGTCGGCGTCGGCCACCGGCTCGGAGACGGTCTGCCACTGCTGCTCGCGCAGCAGACGCAGGCCCCACGCGCGGCGGTCGTTCCAGTCCTCACGGTCCAGCTGCGCCGCGCGGCGGGCGGGGGCGAGGCGCTTGGTGTGCGCGGCGAGCTGGGCGAGACGGCGGCCGTCGGTGCACCGGGCGGTGAGGTCGGCGGCGCGCAGGAGGTTGCCCTTGTCGTCCTTGATGGAGCAGGCGGAGCAGCCGCGGACATGGGATTCGTCCAGCTTGCGGGCCGTCTTGTCGTCGACGGTGCCGCCGACGATCTGCATGACGGCGGGGGTCGAACCGGCCTTCGGCTTGCGGATCACGCGGGTGGAGCGGCGCCCGTTGGTCTGGGTCAGGCCCTCTTCCAGCCGCTGGAACCACTGGTCGGCGGTGAGGTTGACGGTGACCAGGCGGTGGCTGCCGGGGCAGCGGATCGGGTCTTCGGTGCCGGCCTTCTCAGTGTGGTGGGGGACCAGCTTGGGCCGCGAGCTGTGCGGCTCGTTGATCGGTACCCAGGTGCGGCAGGTAGGGCAGACCAGTGCGGAGACCGTGAGGTCGACCTCGTGCGGCTTGAGGGTGGAGACGACCAGCGGCGGGAGGGTGCTGA
Source organism: Kitasatospora sp. NPDC042419 (assembly GCF_056437345.1). NCBI lineage: Bacteria > Bacillati > Actinomycetota > Actinomycetes > Kitasatosporales > Streptomycetaceae > Kitasatospora > Kitasatospora sp. NPDC042419. Next base: position 19,495 of record NZ_JBWKAW010000039.1, on the reverse strand, counting down.
TGGTGCGGGACCGGGCCCGGCGCGGCCGCTTCTGGGCGGTGAGGTCGCGGGTTCGCGTGGACGTAGACATGAGCGCTCCTTCGTACGGAGGGTCAGGGGTGCGTCGCAGGTGCTCTCTCCGCCTCTCCAGGTCGCACGGTGAACCGGCGTCCTGGAGGACGGACAACGCATCAGCGCTGCGGGTGGAACTCGCCGCAGATCATGGGCGGAGGAGTTAGAGGTGCCTCGGGCTCTGGCCACCGAGGTGGCTAGGGCTTTGGACTCCGGCCACCGAAGTGGCGATCTGCTGCGGTAGTGCGGGTGGCGCTGAGCAGGGCAAACGAAGGGCGATGCCCTCCGGCGTCCTTGCGGCGCCTGGCATCAATGTAGACCACTAGCGGCATCTTGCGCTAGTGGTAGCGCTGGAAGTTCGCGTGGCGTAGTCTTCTACGTGTAGAGCTGCACTGGACGTGGTGTAGCGCGCGAGCTCGAGAGAGGAGACCGGTATGCCCAACACAGTCGGATATGCAGAGATTGCCGCGAACTATCGCAAGCAGATCCAGGACGGGGTGCTGAAGCCAGGCGACACCATGCCGTCGCTGCGGCAGGTATGCGAGCGCTACAACGTGGCGCAGACCACCGCGAACAGGGCGTACCGAGTCCTGAAGATGGAAGGGCTGACCATCGCGAAGCCTGGCGTGGGCACGGTGGTGGTGGGGCCGATCAGCAACAACATCGGCACCCGAGTCCGGCTGTACGAGGAGACGGGGAAGGCCCTGGGCGGCGGAGAAAGCTCCCGCATCCTGGAGGTCGGCACCGTCGGTGCGGACGAACTGGTAGCCCCGCGCCTCGATGTAGCACCAGGTACACCTGTACACATGCGACGTCGCCTGGTCAGCCGCAACGGAGTGCCGGTACACCTCAGCAGCTCGTACTACCCGAGCCACGTGATCGCCGTGACGCCGGAACTGACCCAACCCATTTCCACCGGCGCGTCGCGCGAGCTGGCGGCCGAACGGCTGGGGGTCGCGCAGGCTCGCGTCCTGGAAGAGGTGACATCCCGCTTCGCCAGCAGCTCCGAGAAGGAACACCTCGGTCTGACCGCCGGCGAGGTGGCGGTGAGCCAGGTCGTGCGCACAGTGACCCTGGCAGATGAGCGTGTCGTGGAAGTCGCAGTCAAGGTCACCGGCGGAGCAACCATCCTCCGCTGGACCACAGATCTGACCGCCAACACGCTCGAACGTCCCAACGAGAACCACTGACCCTCACCTCCCACGACTGGACCGACGGCTCACTTCTTCGGTTCTAGTGCTGGGGGGTCGCGAGTTCCAGATCTGACATGTGGCCGGGTGAACTGGCCACATCAGCCACAGGATTGGGGCGGGATGGCACAGAAACCGAGGGAGCTGACGCCCTGGGTGTCCCCCCTGCATAACTGGGGCTACCAGCTGCGAGAGCTGCGGAATTCGCGGGGCCTCAGCCTCCGCGACCTCTCGAAGTCGACCCGCATCGACCACGCCCACCTGGGGCGATTCGAGCGCGCGGAACGCATGGCCGACCGCACCCAGGCGGCGCTCCTGGACGATGCCCTGGGCGCCAGCGGGATGCTGCTCCGCCTCTGGGAGCAGATCGGTGACGAGCGTGGCCATGTGGCCAATCCGCCCGTTCATGTGGCCAAGTCGGCGGTAGATCTGGCCTTGGCCACAGCGGACCAGGCAGCGTCGGACGGTGAAGGGATCTCGGTCCCGTGTCGTCTACGCGATGGGTCGGTGGTTTGGGTGGCTCTGGAACGGCGCGCACTGCTGCGCGCGGGGGTGGGGTTGGGAGCCGCTGCGGCGGTGGGCATGGGTTCGCCTGCGGCCGCGGACTCGGATGCCGTGCCGGGCCTGGTTCGCAAGGCGCGGGCTGCATCGGCGTACGGCTCGACGCCGGTTGAGCATCTGCGCCGCGCCCGTCGCCATCTGATCGACGGCGACAACCTGCTCGGGCCGCGCCACGCTCTCAAGACCACGCGCGACTACATCGACGTCATCCAGCAGCTGCGGCGGGAGGCGAAGGGCACCGACCGGCACGACCTGATGGAGCTCCAGACGCAGTACGGGGAATTCCTGTCCTGGCTCCACCAGGACCTGGGCAACCCGGACGCCGCGTCGTACTGGCTCGACCGGGCGATGCAGTGGTCGTACACGGTCGGCGACACGGACCTGACCACCTATGTCATGGCCCGCAAGGCCCAACTGGCCGGTGACACGGCGGACTTGGTCGACGTGGTCGACCTCGCCGAAGCCGCCCAGCGCATGGCCCGGCCCCGCAGCCGGCTCGCCGCTGTGGCCCGCACCTACGAGGCGTACGGACACGCGCTGCGCGGTGACGCCGACGAGAGCGAGCGGGCCATCGACGATGTCCGCAACGCCCTCGATGGCGCCTCCGCCGATCCCACCCCGTGGGGCGTGTGGCTGAACGCCTCGTATGTGGAGGTCCACCGCGCGCAGGGCCTGGAGGCCCTCGGCAAGCACGACCAGGCCGCGGACGCCTTCGCCCACGCCATCCAGTTGATGCCCGGCGACTACCACCGCGACCGCGGCGTCTACATGGCGCGGCAGGCCGTGGCCCTGGCCGGCGCCCGCGATCCCGAGCGGGCCGCGACGGTCGGCATGCACGCGCTGACCGTCGCCGCCGACACCGGCTCCGGCCGCATCACCAACGAGCTCGCTCGGCTCGACACGGCCCTGATCCCCTGGCAGCGCGAGGCCCCGGTCTCCGAGTTCCGCGCCGCCTTCGACTCCACCCTCGCCCACGAGACAGAAACGGATGCCTGAGCAGATGACTGCCCGCCCGTACGTCGTGCTGTCGGCCGCCATGTCGGTCGACGGCTACCTGGACGACACCAGCCCCGAGCGGCTGCGCCTGTCCAACGCCCCGGACTTCGACCGCGTCGACCAGGTCCGCGCGGAGTCCGACGCGATCCTGATCGGCGCGAACACCATGCGCCGGGACAACCCGCGCCTGCTGGTCAACAGCGCCGAACGCCGTGCTCAGCGCGTCGCCGACGGCAAGCCGGAATTCCCGCTCAAGGTCACGGTCACCCGCACCGGCGACCTCGCCGCCGACCTGAAGTTCTGGCACCACGGCGGCGACAAGCTGGTCGTCACCGTCGACAGTGCGGTGGAGAAGGTCCGCGCGACGCTCGGGGACCTCGCCGACATCGTCAGCGTCGGGCCGGACCTCGACTGGGGCCTGGTCCTCGATGAGCTCGGGCGCCGCGGCGTCAAGCAGCTGATGGTGGAGGGCGGCGGCACGATCCACACCCAGCTCATGGCGCAAGACCTCGCCGACGAAGTGCACCTCGCCATCGCGCCGCTGCTGGTCGGTCAGCCGGAGGCCGCCCGGTTCCTCGGGGCCGCCGACTACCCGGGCGGGTCGACCGCGCGGATGCAGGTCCTCGAGGTCCGCGCGATCGACGACGTCGTCCTCGTGCGCTACGCCCCGAAGGGACGCGCCTGATGTACGCGCCCGACCGAGACCAGGACCTGCGCTGGATGAACCGCGCGATCAGCCTTGCCGCGCTGTGCCCGCCGGCCGCAGGGGCCTACTCGGTCGGCGCGGTCATCGTCGGCGAGGACGGCAGCGAACTCGCGTCCGGCTACTCCCGGGAGGCCGACCCGCACGGGCACGCGGAAGAGGCCGCCCTCGCGAAGCTGCCTGCGGGTGACCCGCGCCTTGCCGGGGCGACGATCTACAGCACGCTGGAGCCCTGCTCCCAGCGGCACTCGCCGCGTACCCCGTGTGCGCAGCGGATTCTCGCCGCTGGGATTCCTCGGGCGGTCATCGCGTGGCGGGAGCCGTCGTTGTTCGTCGACGACTGCGTCGGCTACGAGCAGCTGGTGGAGGCCGGGGTCGCGGTCGTGGAACTGCACGAACTGGCGACGGCCGCGAAGGACGTCAACGCGCACCTGGGCGGCCTGGCCTGATGGAGCCTCAGCGACTTACCCACTGGGCGACCCACCTCTATGACGGGTTTCCCGGCATTCGCGACTTCTCGGGCACGCTGCGTTTTCGGCCCCGCAATGTGTCGTCACAGGGGGTTAGGGTGATCGCAGATGTGATCCATAACGACGAGAACCCCGGGACCGGGCATGGTCCGCGGGGCCTCGAACGGGGCAACGCCTCGTTGGGCGACACCTGGAAAGGAGGTGATCGCGGAATGAAGGTTACCCGCGTCTGCGGAACTACACGCGCAGCTACGCCGTTCCACCATCGCGATCACGCCATCGGGTGCGCCCTTGGGCAAGCTGACGCCAGCCGCCGCATCAAGGGGGTTGGGATGACCTAGCGGGCCATCAGCCGCGCGCGCCAACAGAGGTGGACTCGCCATCCCCTTCGGCCTCGCGCGGCCCGTCTACCGCCTGGCAATTCGCAACCAGAGCGGTCCGCTCAGATATCGGTTCGCACCCGACTCTGAGCCGCGGCTCATCAGCCGCTCATTTCAACACTGCACAACTGCACAACCCGCGGGCCCCTGCCAGGGGGCTTCGCGGCCAGTCCCACCCAGCACCTCGGTGCTGAGCACAACCCGTTCCGAGGCCCTGCCAGGGGCTTCGAAACACCAGTTCGAAAACCACCGCAAACGAAAGGAACTCGCTGCTGGGCCTTCGCACCAAGCCCTCTCCTCACAGAGGGGGCCATCCACACGCACCAACGAGGTCGGTCCCCGCGAGGGGGCCGGTCTGTGTTGATCCATATGAAGGTTGGTCTCGCCATAGTGCACGAGCTCAGCGCGTCTTGTCTTGTTGACCACGACCTGGGGGAACCCCCCTGTGTCCTCATTGCCGCAGGTTGTGGTGTCCCCTCCATCCTGAACGTGACATACATCACATCCCGAAAGGGTCACGAAGGTGCCGGTGCGCCGGTAAGCCGCTTGACCTGGGGGGTGTCCGTGGGGGCGGGTTCGGCGTCGGCTGCCTCGCTCGCGCACCCTCGCTCGGAGTTCGTCACCAACTCCGTCGACCAGGCGTCGCGGCATGACGTCGTCCCGTGCGGCGGGACGGCATTCAAGATCGTTTCTCACGGTGCGGGAGCGCCGGGGGGTGCCGGGGCTTCCCGGCCTCTGTCCACAGGTGGACCGGTGCAGGGTCGGCGGGTGGATGACGAGACGAGGGTCTTGACCGCCCTGGACGGGGGTGTCCGCTTTGGCGTGTACACCGGCCCGATGACGACACAGCCGACCTCGGTCCTCGCGGTGTCCGCCGCTTCTGCCGGGCCGGTGGGCCGATGAGCGCGGGCACGGCGGCCGCCGTGCTGGACCACCCGCTGTGGGACGACGTCGACGACTCCGTGCTTCCCGGGCAGCGGAACCGGCTGCGGTCGGTGCCGGCTTCCGGCAAGCCGGGCGACGGCGGCCTGGATGACCCGCTGCGCCTCGGTCGGAGGATGCGGCTGCGGCTGCTCGCCGCGGTCCAGGCGCTGCTGGCGGACCCGTCGATCGCCGGGCAGTCGGACGTGGCGAGGCTCGCGGCGGTCGTGCTGTACGCGAAGTCGCGGGCGCCGAAGGGTGCGAAGAACGACAACCAGACGTCGATCTGGGTTGCGGAGCTGGGCCGGTGGATGGGCGTGGGCGAGTCCACGGTCAACCGCCGGGTGCTGGTGCCGCTGCGGCGGTCGGACGGCGTGCACACCCAGGTGAAGACGAACGCGAAGGGGCATCCGACCGGGCTGGAGTGCCTGGTCATGCCGCTGTGGAACGCCCGTAAGAGCGGGGGAGCGGGGCACCCGCTGGCGCTGACGAAGGCGGAGCTCGCGACGCTGCTGCACCTGTGTGAGGCGCTGTTCGGGCACGGTTGGACGCCGGAGGACAAGGAGCCGACGCCGCCGGGGCTGCTGGCCGGCCGTACGGGTAAGGGCGCGGCGACCGATCGGCTCGGGCTGCTGCTGATGGTGCTGAACACCCCGGCCTCGGGCTGGCTGCAGTTGTGCGGCGGCTCGGTGAAGAAGCGTGAGGGGCGCGGGGCGGCGACGCTGGCCCGGCTGCTGGGCTGCTCCCCCTCGGGCGCCCGGAAGGTTCTGACGCGGCTGACGGAGGCCGGTGTCGTGGCGCGGCAGCACCGGGAGACGTCGACGCGGATGCGTGGCCGGGGCCGCGTCATGCTGCTGCCGGTCGCCCGCGCGTACGGCCGCCGCCTGGCCTCTGTGGAGGCTGTTTCGGGGGCCGGGTCGGTGTTTTCGGCGCGTCCCGTTGGTGCAGTCGGAGATCATGCTCCGGCCGGTGCTGCTGGTGCCCTTGGTACGTCTGGGATCGGCGGCGCTGAGAGCCCCGGGGATGCGGTGGATCAGGAGCGTCCCGATGGTGCAGAGCTCCACGCAGACCACGCTCACCTGGTTACTCCCGTCGTTCTTCCGCAGCTTGATTGTGGTTTTTCCGGCGAAGGCCGTGGGGGTGAAGGCCGTCGGCCGGAGCGCGTGTGCGCGGGCGAGGACCAGGCCGTCGCCGACACCGCTGGCGTTGCTGGGAGCAGCTCGCCGGTGGCCGGGGTCGGCCCGCTGCGCGGGGAAAAGCCGAAGGAGTCCCCGGTCGATGAGCGGGTGGGGCAGCGCGCTGCCGGGGCTGGCGCCGGTGGCCGGCCGAAGGCCGGAGGGTGGGAAAAGGCGCAGCAGCAGAGGCGGGTGGCCCTCCCGGCTGATCTTCGTCTGCGGGTAGCCCTGGGGCCGGTCTCCTGGCTGTGGGAGCGGCTGTCGGGGTGGCAGCAGGACCAGGTGGAGGCCGCTGCGAAGACCGAGCTGGCGCAGCTGGTGGGCCTGGGCGTGGCGGCGGAGGGTGCGCCGCGGCTGCTGGCCGACCGGCTCACCGACCGGCTGGCGGAGACCGGCGGCGAGGCGATGGTCACCGGCCCGTACGGGTGGCTGATCCGCCGGGGTCTGCCCCAGCGGTCGGCCTGCTCGCACCGCAAGTGCGACGACGGGGTCCGGCTCGACACGGGTGAGGACTGCGAGAACTGCGGCAACGTCATCCACCTGCGCCGGGCCTGGCGTGCCCGGATCGGCGCGGACATCGACCGGGAGCTCCCCGGCCTGGCCGACGACGAGCGTCGGCGCGTCCTCGAGGAGCGGCTGCGCGAGCGGGCCGCCATTGAGGCGGAGGACCTCGCCTGGCGCCAGGAGCAGGCCCGTACGGAGCGGGCCCGGCGCGATGCGGCCCGCGCGGCAGCCGCTGAGCAGGCGGAACACGAGCGCCAGGTGGCGGCCGCCGCCGACGCGGTCCGCCAGGCGCAGGCGTGCGAGGACTGCGGGCGCGGCCAGGCGGCCGGGCTGTGCGAGGCGTGCGACCACCGCCGTCAGACCGAGGCCCTGATCGGTGAGGCCGGCCTCTTCGTGGCGGCCGGGTCCGCCGACCTGAGCGAGGCGGGCAGCATCGCGGCCGCCGTCGCCGGGGCCCGTACGGCCATCGGTGACAGCATCGCCGCCGCGTGGCAGGAGTTCCTGGAGATCACCGACGCAGCCGCCCTGGAGGCCGATCCGCAGGCGGCTGCGGACGCGTACGCGTACACCGCGTTCCAGAGCGCGCAGCAGGCCGTCGGCGAGTTCCACGACAACGCGCTGGCGATGCTGGGCCGGACCCAGGAGGCGGAAGCGGAGGCCCGGCGGGCGTACAAGACCGAGCAGGGCCGCCACTGGTTCAAGCACAACCCGACCGGCGCGGACGCCGTCGCGGCGGCGACGAAGGCCGCCGACACCGCCCGGGAGCGTGTGGCCGAGTGCCTGTTCGCGGCACGGCTGGAGCAGCTGCGCGAGCAGCGGGCGGCGCGCACCGAGCAGGCCGCGGCCGCCCCGTGGACGGACCGGCTGCCCCAGCTCGCTGCCCGCGCCCTCGATGGCGACGCCGGGGCGGTGGTCGCATGACCGGCGAGCTGTCCGGCGTCGACCTCGCCCGCCAGGCCCTGGTCGCGGCCCGGGAGGCGGCGAAGAAGAACGGCTCCGCCACCAGGAAGCCGAAGCGGCGCACCACCACCGTCGTGTCACGGGACGGGCGTGAGCCGCTGGGACTGGGCAGCGCGATCAGCCGCATGCTGACCGAGCGCGGCTTGGTCGCCCCGGCCGCCGGCGGAAGCGTCCTCGCCCAGTTCGACGGCATCCTCGCCGCGGCCGTGCCCGAGCTCGCCGGGCGGGTGGAGGCCGCAGGGTTCGACGCGGACACCGGCCGCCTGGACGTCATCCCCGACGCCCCGGCCGTCGGCACGAAGCTGCGCTGGAGCGCCCCGAAGCTGATCGCGGCCGCCAACGAGCGGGTGCGAGGCGCGAACGTCCGCGCCCTGCACGTCCTGGCGCCCGCACCCGTGAAGGCCGGCCCCGCCACGGTCGCCGCCGACCCGGCCCCGCAGCCGAGCGCACCTACGGCACCGGTGCAGCGCCGGACCCCGCCGGACGGCTACCGTCGCGCGATCGAGGCGCACCGCCAGGCCGTGGTGCCGTCCCGGGCCGACCCCGGCATCGCGGACGCGGTGGAGCGGCAGACCGCCGCGATGCGGGAGCTGTCCCGCCGGGCCTTCCCCGAGCCGCCCTCCGTCCCGGACGATGCGCCGGCCCCGATCGACCAGGCCCGCATCCAGCGCCGCCGCCAGGCCGCGGTGACCGAGGCCGCCGCGCTGCGCCGGGCCCGTGATGAGAAGGCCGGCCGTGAAGTGGCTGTGCCGCGGCGTCTGGAGCAGACGGCGTGAGGGGCGTCGGGTCAGGCGCTGGTCTCGGGCCGCACGGTGTCGCCGTCGACCTCGGGCACGGCCTGGTCGTCGTCCTCGCCCCAGAGCGCGCGGGCGAGGAAGTACAGGGCGACCATCCCGGCGTAGATGAACATCCCCCATCCGAAGATCAGCATGAAGACGTTCGCGTCGCTGCGCGGGGAGCTGTATGCGACGCCCTGCGCGGTCGTGAACAGCCACGGGAACCACGCGGAGCGTACGAAGCCCGGGTCGGCGTACCGGCCGCCGCCCCGGCGCCACGACAGCAGTGGGACCGCTGCGAAGCCGACGCTGGCCAGGCAGTACATGAGGGCGAAGAAGTCGTTGGCGATGAACTGGTGGCCGTTGGTGATCCCGAGGTAGGCGACTCCGGGCAGGAAGAGCGCGGTCGGCACTCCGAAGCCCAACACGTCGCCACGGCTGATCTTCGCCACGCTCTCCCCCTGCTGTCGACGTCCCACCCGGCACCGTACCGGCCGCGCCCGGCCGGATCCGCCGATCGCCGGGAAGGGCCAGGAGGGCGGGGCCGGCTACTCGCGGCGGGCGAGCTCCTCGGGGGTGGGCACGTGCCGGGTGACGTGCGGCTGGCCGCTGTAGTCGACGGTGATCGTGTGCCGCAGGACGTCGTCGTCGGCGTCGTAGAAGATCTGCTCGATCTCCAGGCAGGACCGGTCGGTGGAGATCCCGAAGTCCTCCGCCTCCTGGTCGTTCACCTTCCGGGCCCGGGTGCCGGTGACCATCCGCACGGTCCCGGCCGGTGCGCCCGGCGGGAGCTCGACAGCGCCCGGCCGTGCCCGTGTCGACCACGTCTGTGCCTCGCTCTGGTCCGCCATGGTCGCCACCGTAGCGAGCGCGCCCGCCGGAGGTGGCCGTCTCTCGGCAACTCGGGCCGCCACCTATGAGCCTCACACGCCGTTTCCGCAGGTGAGAAGGCCGCACGCTCCGCCTGCCAGGTGTGAGCCAGGGCCCGCGAAAGCCGCGAAAAACCGGTCCACACCCCTCCGGAAACCCAATCCGAACGGGTTAAAAAAATGGGTTAAAGACTAGGGTAAACAGTGCTAGGGTGAGGGCACGAAAGGAGATCCACATGGCATCCGAAGAAGAGCTGTTCGCGAACATCGACGCCCTGCTGGAGGAGGAGCCGCAGCTCCCGCCCCCGGCGGAGCGCGCCCGGCTGCGGGAAGCCGCCGGCATCACCCAGGCCCGCCTCGCGCAGGCGCTGAAGTCCACGGTGCAGTCGGTCAAGAACTACGAGAACGGGCGCTCCGAGCCGAAGCCGCCGCGCCTGGAGGCGTACCAGCGGCTGCTGAACGGCTGGGCGGCGAAGTACCCCGCGCACGCCGTCCCCGCTCCGGTCGTCGCGCCGCAGCCTCAGCCGGTGCCGGAGACGTTCACCGGACCGGCCGCGCCCGAGGTGCCCGAGGCGGAGACCGCCGCGCCGGTCCAGGCGCCCGTCGCCCCGGTCGCACCGGAGCGTCCCGCCGCCCGCCCGGCGACGTCGCGTCGCCCGGCCGCGAAGAAGACCGCGAAGGCCGCGCTGGACCCGCGCTTCCCGAACGGCCCGCTCGCCGTCCTCGATGGCGACGGCTCCGCGTACGGCGTCGACGGCATCGTGCTGGACTGCCCGGCGACCACGGTCGTGGAGCTGGTGGAGTGGACGCTGCGCGAGGCCGGCCTCGGTGCGCCGAAGCTGCACCGCAACGGCAAGGACTCCGACCCGCTGATCGTGCTGACCGCGTCGGCCGCCGCGAAGCTCGGGCTGCCCGAGCGCCTGGAGGACCGCCGAGGGCTGCGCCTGGAGGAGGACCACCCGGTCGTCAAGCAGGTCCTCAAGGCGAAGTGGCAGCTCACGAAGAGGGGATTCGGGCCGTGGGCCCGCATCTACCGCGCGGCGACCGGCGCCCAGCGCCAGTGCGTGCAGCTCGCGATCCTGCCCTGGGACGCGCTCGACACCCGCTCCTGGCCCGGCGTCGCGGACATGGACCCGGCCGACATCGCCCAGGTCCTCGGCATCTACGCCCAGCGCGTCAGCACCCCGCGCGGCAGCACCGCCGTGTCCGGCCTGGAGCTGATGACCGCGCTGCGCCCGCCGACCCGCCCGGTGCGCGACGAGGAGACCGGCAACTGGGTATCCGGCCACAACCCCGGCAGCCTCGGCACGCAGCCGATGGACCCGGCCCCGCCGGAGGGCCAGATCGAGCACCCCGCTGTCCACAGCATCGACTGGAAGGGCGGCTTCCTCCGCGAAGAGGCGTTCCAGTGGGTGCGGTCGGTCGACACGCTCACCGACGAGGAGTGCATGCTCCCCTACGCGGTGGGCCTGGACCTCAACACCGCCTTCCTCGCGGCCGCGGCCCGGCTCACGGTCGGCCTGTCGGCCCCGGACCACTTCGTCGCCCCGAAGTTCAACCCCAAGATTCCCGGGTCCTGGCTGGTCGACCTCTCCCACGTGGTCATCGACCCGCGCCTGCCCTCACCGTTCACACCGGACGGCACCCACCCGACGGGCCCGGCCTGGTACCAGACGCACACCGTCGCCTACGCCCAGGAGCTCGGCTACAACGTCGAACCGCTGGAGGCGTACCTGCGCCGCGAGACCGGCGCGTACCTCGACCCGTGGCACGACCGCCTCAAGGCCGCCTACGTCGACACCCTCGCCGACATGGGTGTCACCAAGGACCTCACCGACGCCCAGTTCCTGGCGGCGATGGAACAGCACAAGCAGGTCGACCCGGTGCTCACCGCCGTGCTCGCCGCGATCAAGGGCACCATCAAGGGCGGCATCGGGAAGCTGTTCGAGAACCCGCAGGGCAAGGGCCACAAGGACGGCGAGCCGTGGCCGGCCATGATGCGCCCCACCTGGCGCCCCGACATCCGTGCTGCCGTCATCAGCAAGGCCCGGGTCAACATGCACCGCAAGCTGGCGAACATGGCGAAGATGACCGGGATGTATCCGCTGGCCGTGCTGTCCGACTGCGTCGTCTACCCGGCCCCCAGCGCCTCCCCGCTCGACTTCCTCCCCTACGCGGCGTCCGGCAAGCCGCAGCCCGGCGCGTTCCGCCTCGGGCCCACCCCGGGCCTGGCGAAGCTCGAAGGCGTCCAGGACATGGCGTGGGCGGTCGACCTCATGGAGAAGGGCCTCAACCCGGCCCGCCACATCAAGGGCGACGGCCACGACGCCGTCCTGGACGAAGGGGAGTAGGCCGTGGGAGAGATCGAGGACGCCATCGAGCGGGCCGACCGGGAGGGGTTCACCCGGGAGCCGCCCAAGACCCTCAAGGGCCAGATCGGCTATCTGCTCAAGCAGCTGGGCAGCGCGAAGGCCGTGGCGGCGGAGCTCGGCGTCACCGCCGACTCCGTCAACCGCTACCGGCGCGGCGCCCGCAAGCACGCCCGCGCCGACGTCGCGTCCAAGATTGACGACGCCGTACGCCAGCGGTGGCAGCCCCAGGTCCGCAAGCGCCGGCAGAAGCAGGCCGCCGCCTCCGGCGGGATCAAGGTGGAGACCCGGGCCCGGTTCGGCTACGAGTCGTCCGCCGGATCGACCGACGACGGAAGGTTCCGCCGCCTCACCGTCAAGCTCCCCGCCGCGTACGCGCAGCGCCTGTTCGACGCCCGCGACACCGGAGCCAGCGACCAGGAGATGCGTGGGATCATCGCCGAAGGGTTTAAGGAAGTGTATTTCCAGGACGGCGGCGGCCGGGCTATGGGACTGTCGGACGTGGCAATCAACGACATTGATTACCTCGACCTGGAATACTGAATAGGAGCGAAAGCATGACCACTGAATTCCCGGCCATCGACCGCGACAAGAGCCCGCTGCTCGACGCCGACCACGACCCGGCCCGCATCGCCGACGCACTGCGCGGCAGCCCGCACATCCTGGGCGCCCACGCCGAACCCGGCTCGGACCGCGTCACCTTCACCACGCTCGCGGGCAACGGCTTCGACCTCACCTTGCAGGACGCCGAACCGACCACGGACGACATCCTGCCCGCGCCGGCGCTCACCGAGGCCCTCGCCGCGGCGATCCTCAACCACCCCGACTTCTACGTCGCCACCCCGGACTCCCCGCGCGAGGACACCATCACCGTCCAGACCCGGGGCGGCGTCCGCTACCTCTTGGCCCTGGACGTCGCCCCGGACGCCGACGCCGACGACTATCCCGCCCCGGCCGAAGACCTCTCGTACGCCGCCGACCGGCTGCTCACCAGCGACCCGAGCGACTCGGAGCGCGCCACGGCCGAACTCCTCAACTACGTGGCGGCCACCTGGGAGAAGCAGGACCTGCCGCTGCGCCAGCACGCCCAGGCCGTCGCCCGCGCCCTGCGCACCCGGTAGAAGGGGATCCATCCATGTCCGCTTCCACGGCCCACCGGCGCGCGTACCGTGAGGTGACGACCCGCCGGGAGGACCAGATGAGCGCGCAGCCCGACCACGCCCCCGTCACGCCGTACGCCCCCGCACCGGGAGCTCCGGCCGAACTCCTCGCCCAGCTGCGCGCCGACCGGCGCGCCGACACCTGGGTGCCGGCCTTCGAGCAGCAGTGGGCGGCGGCGCTGGAGGAGTCCCGCCGGACGTTCTCCCTCGCCGGGCTGTACGAGGTCGTCCAGGACTGGCAGGGCCGACTCGCCCACGCCCCGGCGGTCGACGCGTTCGTGGCCTCCGGCTACGACGACAGCGGGACCATCGACATGGCGGAGCTGCGGGGAAGGCGAAGGCGCCGGTGAGCGGACAGCCGTACGCGGTCCGCTTCTCCGCACCGGCCGCCAAGGTCCTCGACGCCCTGCCCGAGCACGTCGAAGACACCGTGTGGGACATCCTGGGCGCGGCCGCCGGCGACCCGTGGGGCTTCGGCCAGTGGAACGTGGACGACCTCGAGGGCGAGGACGTGCGGTACGCGGCCGTCGGCCAGCTCTCCCTCACCTACTGGGTGAACCGGCCGCTGCGCCGGTTGACGGTCCTGAACATCGTCTGGCTCGGGTAGCCATCCCTGGTGACAACGCCCTGACCCCGGCATCGCAACTGCCGGGGTCAGGGCGTTTCCGATCGTAGCCACGGCCGTATCCACCCGGGCGGCAACGCGTAGCCGCCCGGGTAGTCACCAGCGGCCGCGAGAGCGTTCGGCACCGAGCTGGACCTCACGTCGGCACTCACGGCAGTCCGGCAAGCCGCTCACGCGCCGGCCCTCCCCCTCCGCGAACCGGAAGCCGCACAGCGACAGGGCGGCGTCCTCTTCGGGATCGGTGGCGTGCGAGCCGTAGCCCGGCACGTTCCACGTGACCGTCGTGCCGCCCTCGTAGGGAGCACCCTCCGGCCACTCGTACACGGCCTCGGTGGTCGTGCAGCGCATCCGAAGGTCAGGACCCTCCCAGCGGGCACCCCGCCGGGCCTCGGTCGCGGCGTCGACGGCGTCGGCCAGGCGCTCGAAGGACAGGTCGTAGTCCTCCATGTGGCGCCAGCTGCCCGGCTCCTGCTTCCGCATCAGCTCACGGAACTCCAGCAGCAGCCGCTCCAGGTCGTGCCGCCCGACCCGCAGGGTGTCGGTCGCGTCGTCGTACGCGTCGTCGGGGGTGATCTTCACGGGCATCGCACTGCTCCTTGTCCACGCACGCTGGTGGCCCGAGTGTGCCGCGAACGTGCTGCCCGAGAGGCCGTATCCACCAGTTGCCACCCGGGCGGCAACGCGTATCCGCCCGCGATCGTCACCACCGGCCGCGGCGCCGGGTAGCGTTCCGGGCACTGATCCGGACCCGGGGTGGGGGAGTGGCGATGCGGTTTCCACGGTTCGAAGAGCGCGGCACGCTGACGACAACCGAGCTCGAGGCGCTGCGGTCGCTGAACGCGGCGTGTCTGACCGCGCGGTACGAGTGGCAGTCGGCGGTCACCCTCTGGGACCGCCTCGCGAGCGCCGGTGACGTCGCCGAACTGCACGAGACGCAGACGACGTTCCCGTTCCACGAGCAGGCACTCCATGAGATCGCGAGGGGCGCGACCGCGTACGAGCGGCACACGGCACTGACCGCCTGGCGGTACACGGCCGCCGCGGTCGTCCTGGGCGTCACCGTTGTGCAGCGCCTCGCGGAGGCGAAGCCGCCCCTCACGGCCGCGCTGGTGGAGGAGCTCTGCCAGGAGCCGACCCTGGGCCGCCTGCACGCAGCGCTGTCGGTGCCGGTGGCCGACCTCCTGCCCGAACGCCCACACCACAGCGCCATCCCGAACGAGCGCGAGGACACCGCGCGCCGGTGGGCCAAGGTGCGCGACAGCGTGGCCGGCGCGATGGACATGGTCATGGAGATCGCCGCCGACGAGGACGCGGCCCACCCCCGGACCAAGGACGAAGCAGCCGGCTGCCTGCTGACCGAGCACTGCCCGCCCCACACCGACCCGGTGTACCAGGGCGTCCTGGACCCGCTGTTCCGGCTGGCGGAGGAACTCCCGTACGGCATCATCCGGATCATCGACAAGGGCTGACGCTCAGACCTCCGGCGGCGCGGCGCCGGGCAGCTCGCCGGCGAAGTCCCACCACTCCTGGATGGTCCACACGACGAGCTTGGAGCGGTCGGTGGACATCCGCAGCCACACCTCATCGCCGCCGGGCATGAGCGCCACTTCCACGTGCGGCTCGTCCCACGTACCCAGCGCGTACATCCACCCGATGCCGTCGGGCCAGGTCCGGATCGCCGCCGTACGCACGCTCAGCGCCGCGGCGAAGGCGTCCAGGGCGGCCTTGGGTATCCGCACCTCCACCGGCTCCCGCTCGATCCCCGCCACCCCGGACCCCCTGCTCCCGCGGCGAGACGCGACAGCCCGCCGTCGCGGATCAGCCTGCCAGAGCCGCCCGCCGCAGGTGTCACGTTCCGCCCTCCCCCTGTGAGGTCTATGAGCCTCACAGGGCGTTTCCCCAGGTGAGCGCGCTACCTATGAGGCTGTGAGCCTGTGAGGTGGGGGCTTGCGGCCGTGCTTCCGTACGCCCTGGTGCGGTCCGCCGGCGCGCAGGACGATGGAGTCGTGGGCGAGGACAACGAGGACCAGGAGCACGGCGGCGAACCGGCGCGCCCGCCGCTCAGCGCGGCCCGCGCCCGGGAGATGACGGCCGGGCTGCGCGAGGCGATGGACGACGTCCGGCGCTCCGTCGCGGTGCTCGCCGCCCGGGTCCGCGCCGCGCACGCCGCCAAGGTCTGGCTCCCCCTGGGCTTCACCTCGTGGGAGTCGTACTGCGGTGCGGAGTTCGGCATCAGCCGCGCCCAGGCGTACCGGCTGCTCGACGTCGCCCGCGCCCTGGCCGCGATCCACGACGCCGTCACCGCCGGCCCCGGGATGTCCCGCACGCGAGACGGCGACCCTGGCGCCGCGGCCGCGCTCGACTACGGCCTGTCCCAACGCGCCCTGATCGCCGTCTCCGGCCGTACCGGCGACGTCGCGGAGCTGATCATCCGCCGCCTCGCCACGCTCGCCCACAGCGGCCTCCAGACGCTCGATGAGCCCACCGTGCGCGCCGTGGTCCGCCAGGCCGTCCGCGACGTTCGCACCGCGCCGCCCTCGCCGCCCGTCGGTCCGCCGGCGGATCCCGCGCTCACCGAGCTGCGCCGCGTCGTCGACGACCTCGCCGCCACCACCCACCAGCTCGGGGAGCTGATGCTCGAAGTCGCCCCCGCGTACCTGTCCGACACCGCGGCCGCCGACGTCCTGGCCCCGCTGTGCGAGCAGATCGGCGAGGACCTCGACAACGGCCTCGCCGCCCGCCGCTACGCGATGTCCGGTGACCGCCGCGCCCTGTACGGCACCGTCCTGTAGGCCACTCACCCCGGCGCTCCTGTGTGGCACACAGGCCGTTTCCCCAGGTAGGCAAGGTGCGCTGAGAGGGTGTGAGCTGTGAGGCGAGGGCCTGCGCCGACGGGATGCCGCTGCTCCTGACCGTGCTGCTCGCGGTGGTGTGGAACGGGCTGCTGCTCGATGGGCAGCGGGGGTGGTGGCCGCGGTTGGCGGGGTGCTGCTCGTGCTCCTGGTGGTGGTCGTCGGGTTGCAGCACGGTGGTGTCGCGGGTGCAGCGCAGCATTTGCCTGGGTCAGGCGGCACACAGGTGCTGCACGGGTAGCAGGCCGGCCCCGGCCGGTGCAGCACGGCCAGCCGCTGCACGCTGCTCGGGCCGTGCTGCTTCCGGGCCGGGGCCTGCTGCTCCGGGGCCAGGGGCCAGGACATCGGACCCGTCGCAGCGGCTGCGGAACATAGCTCAGCTGTGATGTTAGGCAGGAGATCTATGCGCAGCTGACGCATAGATCTCTCTCGGTCCGAGAGGCCGCCGGTTGTTCTGCTCCTCCAGAACAAAGCGGTTCACCTAGTGCTACCGCCTGCCCGCTGCCCATGGTCGGTCAGCGTGGTGGAGCGCCTCGCGTTTGTTCTGCTCTCCCAGAACAAACCGGTTTACCTGGTGCTACCGGCTTGATCGCGGCGCGCACGACGAAGGCGCCGCACGGAGAGTGCGGCGCCTTGGGGTCTTCGCGGGGCCAGGAGCCCGCTGGGCAGCCTACGAGGGCTGCGGTGGGGTGCTCAGCCGGTGGGGGCGAGGTTGGCCATCTGGGCGGCGAACCGGGCCCGTCGCTGTTCAGTGAAGCGTCCGGGTTCGGCGGCCTTGATCTCCGGGACCTTCATCACGGGGGAGGAGACCGCGCCGCCGGTCAGCAGCGGGTGGAGCTGGTAGAGGCCGTCCTCGAGGCTCCAGGCGAGTCCGCACTCGCGGAGCTCCTTGAAGCCGCGGTTCACGGTCGGCTTGCTCGCGCCTAGCTCGGCGCACATCTCGTTCTGGCTGATCGAAGCGGTGCCGGTCTCCGGGTCGCTGAGGTACAGCAGCTGGTCCAGGACGCGGCGGCCGGCGGTGGAGACGTCGACCAGGGCCAGGAGGCGCAGGACGTCACGAGGGATCGTGACGGGGGCCTCCGTGGGAGGGCTAGGGACGTAAGAGCTGCTCACGGAGCCTCACCACTTCCGATCAGGTCGGGACGCTGTAACGAGGATATGCCGGGCGAGGTCATGCGCTCGCCTTGCGTACGGGCCGCCGCTGCCGCAGCGTCACGACCTTCTCCTTGCGGCGGGCGGACTCCGCGGCCTTCTTCTCCGCCTCCCGCAGCTGACGCCACTCGGTGGGGTAGTCGGCGTGCGGGATGACGCAGGCCGGGCCCTTGGCGCTGTTCCAGAGCGCCTGCCACTTCTCCTGCTCGCCGGAGGTGCCGGCCACCGTCAGCCACGGGTTCAGCTGGAGGATGCCGCGCTTGGCGGTGCGCTGCCAGCCGATGTGCGTGAAGAACTGGCTGGCCTCGTTCACGGAGGCCGCCGACAGGTTGCACCGGGCCTGGAGATCGCGCTGGTTGGTCTTCACGAAGCCGCGGGCGGCTTCCCGGAGCTGGTCGTCGGCACGGTTCGCGTTCTGCAGCGCCACCTGCTTGCACCAGACCTGGAACCAGGAGCCGGGCATCTTGAGGCTGCCGAGTACGTCCATCAGCAGCCGGGCGTCCAGCACGTAGCCGCTGCACCCCGCGCTCGCGGCGAACTCGCGGCCCTGGATCTTCTCCACGCCCAGGATCAAGCCGCCCTTGCCGTCCGACCGCGCAACCACGCGCTCGCCGGGGCGGACGATCGGCAGCTGTTCCATCAGCACAGTCCTCCAGGGATGATCAACGTTTCGAGTGGCACGGTAGCACTAGGTAAACCGGCTTGTTCTGGAGGAGCAGAACAAACGGTGCCTCAGAGTCACCTGACGGCCCGTCAGATTTCGAGGGTCTTTGTTCTAGATATCCAGAACACTCAGGACGCCTGTGTTCTGGATATCTAGAACAAACGGTTTCGCATCACCGCAGGTCAGAGCCGGTTTGAGCGCGGAACGCTCTTATGTGTCTTTAGACGTCACCCACCCCGTGCGCCGCTCCCGTCACCCCGTGCGGCGCACGGCACAAACGGCTGGTCACGGCGGGCGTGTCGCCGTTGCCAACCACCGGATCGAGGAGGCCGGCCCTCGTGGCTGAGCAGGCTTCGCGTGCGGCGCCGTACCCCGGTGCGGGTCGTGGACGGCAGCAGCGGCTCTGAGTCTCGGGTGGTGCCGACCGTGACGATCAAAAGCGAGGAAGCGTGGCCGGTGCCGGTGGGCGGTTCCGCCCACCGGCCCTAGGGGGCCGGACGGCTCCGGTACCTCCGCACGTCGAATTCAACCGGACCCATATCCGAGCTTCCTTTCCGTGGCTGAGCTATTTCGGGCAGCGCAATTCTGAATTCAACCGGTAGTTTATTGGCCGGGCCAGGGGTGGCGCGGCCAGGACCCAAACGCTACACAGCGCACGCGTCTGATGCATCACCCCCGCCGCGCGTTCACTCTCTCAGGTGACGTCTCTTCAGATGCCGCCCCGCTATGGCCGGTTGGCGTGTATGCTGGCGGGGTATTGGTGAACGCGAGCGGGCAAACTCAGGAGCGGGGGAGGGGTCGGGGTGGAGCGCAGCGGAACCCGTCACTGCGGCGAGGCCGGCACCCATGCGACCCGACGATCCGTCACGGCCGTTGCGGGGGTGGTGGCTGGGATTCCCAAGCCCTACACAGTCCCGCGCGTGATGCACCTCCCTCGTAGCCAGCCCCGGTGATCGCGCTTGCGCGGTCGCCTCCAATTCGCGCTTGCGCGAATTGCATTCCGTTCGGAATTCCGTTTACGGAATTCCATTCCGGCGCTTGCGCCGGAATTCGAATTGCGCTTGCGCAATTCGGCGCTCTATGCCCCGGCTTGCCGGGGCATATCCCGCTCCGCGGG
>NZ_JBWKAW010000038.1:0-73824 GCF_056437345.1 Kitasatospora sp. NPDC042419 | reverse complement strand
TACTGCAGGGGGGACCCTGTGGGAGAGTAGGACGCCGCCGAACAATCATTCACAAAGAACCCCCGTCCGGGATCCGGACGGGGGTTCTTTGCGTTTCCCCGCGATTCCCGTTGACGTATCGTCAGGGCATGGACGATGGAACGCCGACAACGGGCGACGCGACAGGCTCTGTGAGCGGATCTGCAACCGGCTCTTCGGCCGACGGCGCGGCGACCGCCGCGGTGGTCGGAGCCGGCACGCTGCGGCCCGGACAACGTGACGGAGCCCTGCGGGTCCTGGAGGACGCCCAGGCGGTGGACGGTCGGGCGGCCGTCTCGGAGCAGGGACGCCTGCGTCTGCGCTCCTCGGAGACGGCCCGGGCCGGAGTGACCCACTTCGTCGAGGCCGACGGCGAGGACGTCGTCGGCTACGGCCAGCTGGAGGTACCGGAGGGGATCGGCGCCAACCCCTCCGCCGAGCTCGTCGTCGCGCCGGCCGTCCGCGGCCGGGGCTTCGGGCGGCCCCTGGTGGACGCGGTCCTCGTCGAGGCCGACCGCGCGGGCCGGGAGTACGTGGACTTCTGGGTACACGGGGGCCATCCGGCGGCCCGGCACCTGGCCGAGCGGTACGGGGCCGAGCTGGTCCGCGAGCTGCGGCAGATGCGCCGGACCGGACCGCAGACCGAGACCGTGGCCCTCCCCGAAGGGGTCGAGCTGCGGACCTTCCGTCCGGGTGAGGACGACGCGGAGTGGCTCCGCCTCAACGCCCTGGCCTTCGCCCACCACCCGGAGCAGGGCTCCTGGACCGAGCGGGACCTCGCCGACCGGCTGGCGGAGCCCTGGTTCGACCCGGCCGGTTTCTTCCTCGCCACCCGCCACGGCAAGGTGGTGGGCTTCCACTGGACCAAGGTGCACCCGGCGACCGCGACCGAGCCCGCCCTCGGCGAGGTGTATGTGGTCGGGGTGGACCCGGTGGAACAGGGCAGCGGACTCGGCCGGGCGCTCACGGCGGCCGGCCTGCGCCACCTGACGGGCACCACCGGCGGTGAACGCGGGCTGGAAACCGTATTGCTCTACGTCGACGCTGACAATCCGGCTGCCGTGCGGGTATATGAACGACTGGGATTCACGATCCACGAGATCGACCTGATGTACCGCACCCGATACCACGGCAACCGAAACGGCGACTGAGGCACCGGAGCACCGACCCGAGGCCGGCCGGAACTCCGGCCGGAACTCCGGTCGGAGCACCGGCCGGGACTCCGACTGGGGCACCGGACGCGGCGGCGTCGGAGCACCGGTCGGAGCAGTGCCCGCCCCAGCCGCCGCGGCCGCAGCGGTGACCTGGAGGCACGACCCGGCTTAGCGGAGAAGGAGGTGCCGGGGCAACGGTCGTGCGCCCACGCCCCGGCCCCGACCGCCTCAGCTTTCCTCCTGGCCATGCGGTGTTTACCGTGGATTCAATTAATGCCGCGAAGATCACAGGATGAAGTCCGTAGTGTCTCGCTCGTGCAGCATCGGCCGACACCCGCTGGCCGGTCCTGTGACGACTGCGCCGGGTGGGTGGGCGTTGGCGCTGGGCGAGGACGACGGCCCGCAGAGCAATTCGCGTCCGGACGCCGTCCTGCTGGAGGAGCTGGAGCCCATGAGCATCCCCCGCCCCGTCTCTGCCCCGCTGTCCCCGCCCGCCCGGTTGTCCAGTGCGCTCGGCATTCCGCCCGAGCTGCCGGCCGCGGACGAGCAGGACTTCGAGGAGTTGCCGCAGGGCCGTTTCCTGGACCGTGAGCGCAGCTGGCTCGCGTTCAACGAGCGCGTGCTGGAGCTGGCCGAGGACCCCGGGATCCCCCTGCTCGAACGGGCCAAGTTCCTGGCGATCTTCGCCAGCAACCTGGACGAGTTCTTCATGGTCCGGGTGGCCGGCCTCAAGCGCCGGATCGCCACCGGGGTCGCCCAGCGCAGCGCGTCCGGGCTGCAGCCGCGCGAGGTGCTGGACCTGATCTGGACCCGCTCGCGCGAGCTCATGGCGCGGCACGCCGCCGCCTTCCAGCAGGAGGTGCTGCCGGACCTCGCGTCCGAGGGCATCGAAGTGGTCCGCTGGTCCGAGCTGGCGGAGAAGGAGCAGGCGCGGCTGCACACCCTGTTCCGGCAGAAGATCTTCCCGGTGCTCACCCCGCTGGCGGTGGACCCGGCGCACCCGTTCCCGTACATATCGGGGCTCTCCCTGAACCTGGCGGTCGTCGTGCGCAACCCGGTGTCCGGGCACAAGCACTTCGCCCGGGTGAAGGTGCCGCAGTCGCTGGCCCGCTTCCTGGAGGCCTCCCCGCAGCGGTACGTGCCGCTGGAGGACGTCATGGGGGCGCACCTGGAGGAGCTCTTCCCGGGGATGGAGGTGCTCGCGCACCACGCCTTCCGGGTGACCCGCAACGAGGACCTGGAGGTCGAGGAGGACGACACCGAGAACATCCTCAAGGCCCTGGAGAAGGAGCTGATGCGGCGGCGGTTCGGTCCGCCGGTGCGGCTGGAGGTCGAGGAGTCGATCGACCCGTACATCCTGGACCTGCTGGTCCGGGAGCTGAACATCACCGAGGCGGAGGTCTTCCCGCTGCCCGGTCCGCTCGACCTGACCGGTCTGTTCGGCATCGCCGAGCTCGACCGGCCGGAGCTGAAGTACCCGAAGTTCGTGGCGGGCACCGCGCGCGGGCTGACCGACGTGGAGTCGGCCTCCCAGCCGGACATCTTCGCCGCGATGCGCGAGCGGGACGTGCTGCTGCACCACCCGTACGACAGCTTCTCGACCTCGGTGCAGGCCTTCCTGGAGCAGGCCGCGGCCGATCCGGACGTGCTGGCGATCAAGCAGACGCTGTACCGGACCTCCGGTGACTCGCCGATCGTCGACGCGCTGATCGACGCGGCGGAGTCCGGCAAGCAGGTGCTGGTCCTGGTCGAGATCAAGGCACGCTTCGACGAGCAGGCCAACATCAAGTGGGCCCGCAAGCTGGAGGAGTCCGGCTGCCACGTGGTCTACGGGCTGGTGGGGCTGAAGACGCACTGCAAGCTGTCGCTGGTGGTCCGGCAGGAGGGTGACACCCTGCGCCGCTACTCGCACGTCGGCACCGGCAACTACCACCCGAAGACGGCCCGGCTGTACGAGGACCTCGGGTTGCTGACCTCGGACCCGCAGGTCGGCGCGGACCTCTCGGACCTGTTCAACCGGCTCTCCGGCTACTCGCGCCGGGAGTCGTACCGGCGGCTGCTGACCGCGCCGCGCGGGCTCCGGGACGGTCTGGTCTCGCGGATCCACAACGAGATCGCCAACCACCGGGCCGGACGTCCGGCGTACGTGAAGCTCAAGGTCAACTCGATCGTCGACGAGGCCGTGATCGACGCGCTCTACCGGGCCTCGCAGGCCGGGGTGCCGGTGGACGTCTGGGTGCGCGGGATCAGCGCGATCCGCCCGGGGGTGCCGGGGCTGAGCGAGAACATCCGGGTGCGCAGCATCCTGGGGCGCTTCCTGGAACACTCGCGGGTGTTCGTGTTCGGCAACAACGGCGATCCGGAGGTGTGGATCGGCAGTGCCGACATGATGCACCGCAACCTGGACCGCCGGATCGAGGCGCTGCTGCGGATCACCGACCCGGCGCACCGGGCGGAGCTGTCCGGGCTGATCGACCTCGGGGTGTCTGACGAGACGGAGTCCTGGCACCTCGGGCCGGACGGGTCGTGGACCCGGCACGCCCAGGACGCCGACGGCAAGCAGTTGCGGCACGTCCAGGACCTGCTCATCGACTCGCGTCAGCGCCGCCGGGCCGCCACCACCCGGTGACGGCCGGTCGCCGCCACGACCCCGCTGACGCGAGACGCGACGACGCGACCGCGCGACCCACTGACGCGAGCCGCTGAGCGGTAGGGAGCCGCTGAGCGGTCGGCCACCAGCCCCGGGGACGGCCCCGGGGGAAACGGGGATCTACCTAGTCATGACCGATGCGCCGATGACGGCCCAGGCGGCCTCCACCGCGACCGCCGGGGACATCCTCTCCAGCCATCTCACCGCGCTGGCGGGTGCGTTCCTGCGCGCGCTGCCGCTCGCGGTGGGCGAGGTCGGCGCGAGACCGGGGGCGTCCGTCCTCCCCTCGGAGGGCACCGCGGACCTGCTGCGGGCGGTGCGGCGGATCAGCGGCCTGTTGCACACCTTCGGTGCGGCCTTCGAGCCGGAATGGGCGCAGGAGTCGCGGACCGAGCTGGGCTGGCTGCGCGACCTGCTGGCGCTGGAGCCGGGGTACGTGCGGCGGTCGGCCCGGCTGCTGGGTGCGCTGGACGGGCTGAACGGCAGCGAGGCGGACGGTCCGGGAATGCTGGCCGGGCACGTGGGGGCGCCGAAGGCCCGGGCGCTGCTGGACCGGCAGCTGACCCTGGCGCGGACCAGGGCGCACTCGACGGTGCTGCAGGAGCTGCGGTCGGCGCGGCTGCACGCACTGGCGGACCGGATGACGCTGCTGGTGGCGGAGGCACCGCTGGTGGAGTCGGCGGGGGGCCGGGCGGGTGCGGTGCTGCTGCCGCAGGCGGGGGCGGCGTTCACCGCGCTGGCGGTGGGCGTCCAGCAGCTGCCGCTGCAGCGGTCGGCGACGCCGTACGGCGGGGACGGCCTGCGCCGGCTGGCGGCGGTGCCGCACGCCCTGCCCGCCCAGGGGCAGGAGGTGCCGAAGGCCCGGGGGGCGCTGGACGCGGACGCGGCACTGGCGGCGGACGACGCGCCGTGGCACCGGGCGCGGGTGCTGGTGAAGCGGGCGCGGTACGCGCTGGAGGTGTGCGGGCGGTCGCCGGGGGTGCTGGACGAGCTGGACGGGGTGCTGGCGCGGCACCAGGAGGCCTCGGACGCGGCGGTGACGGCGGCGACGGCGGCGCGCACGCCGCGGATCACCCCGGCGACCGCGTACGTGCTGGGCGTCGTCCACGCCGACCAGCGGCTGGAGGTGGAGGCGGCGCGGTACGCCTTCGGGCGCCGCTGGCCGGAGCTGCCGCCCGGGCTGGAGGCCTGGCTGGAGCTTCCGCCGGCCGAGGGCTGGGGGGCGGCGGCGGAATCCCGGACGGCCTGAGGTGGGCGGCCGGTCGGTGGTCCCCGGCCGGGGACCGGTGGTGCTGGCGGCCGGGGCGGTGCTCTGGCTGCCGGGGCGGGTGAAGAAGAGCGGCCGGCTGGGGCGGCCGCGGATCGCGGTGATCCACCGGCCGAAGTACGACGACTGGAGCCTGCCGAAGGGGAAGCTGGACGCGGGCGAGGGCGTGGTCGAGGCGGCGCTGCGCGAGGTGTGGGAGGAGACCGGGTTCACCTGCGTGCTGGGGGAGGAGCTGCCGGCCCAGCACTACCTGGCGCAGGGCCGGCCCAAGGAGGTCCGGTACTGGGCGGCGGTGCCGGCGGCGGGGGAGTTCCGGCCGAACCGGGAGGTGGACCGGCTGGAGTGGCTGCCGGCCGGGAAGGCCCGGGCGCGGCTGACCCACGAGCGGGACCGGCGGCTGGTCGACGCGCTGCTGGAGCTGCTGGGGGCGCGGCCGGTCCGGTCGTCGTCCGGAGAGTCGTGAAGGAACGGTGGAAGTGATCTCGTCGCGCTCCTGCCGTGACGCAACCGTTACTACCTGACGTAGTTTCCTGCCATCCGTTCGAGGTTCACTCTCCGTTCACTTACGACCGGCTGACGCGTCACCTACCCGGCTTAACTTCGGTGTCACCGGAGGGCCGAACGGGCCCCGGACCACAGCAAAACCCGCGCTCCGCCGTGCCGTGCACGGCCCGCGCGCAGGGCAATGCCACAGAAAGGGACACCCTGTGAAGCTCCAGCGGAACGGCCGCTCCAAGGCCCTCGCGATCGGTGCCATGGCGCTCGTCAGCTCGCTGTCGCTCGCCGCCTGCGGTTCGGACGAGAACACCACCACCACCGGCGCCTCGGGCAGCGGCTCCGCCGCCCCGGCCGCCAAGATCGAGTGCGGCCCCAAGCCCGCCGCTCTGCTCGCCGCCGGCTCCACCGCGCAGGGCAACGCGATCGACGTCTGGAAGACGAACTTCGCCGCTGCCTGCAAGGAGTCCTCCGTCAACTACGGCGGTGGCGGTTCGGGCGCCGGTGTCCAGCAGTTCACCCAGGGCAAGGTCCAGTTCGCCGGCTCCGACTCGCCGCTGAAGCCGGCCGAGGTCGACGCCACCAAGGCGATCTGCACCGGCGGCCAGGGCATCAACCTGCCGCTCGTCGCCGGCCTGATCTCGATCGTCTACAACGTGGACGGCGTGGACAACCTGGTCCTGGACGGTCCGACCACCGCCAAGATCTTCGACTCGCAGATCACCAAGTGGAACGACCCGGCGATCGTGGCGCTCAACCCGAGCGCCAAGCTGCCCGACGCCGACATCCAGGCCGTCCACCGCACGGACGACTCCGGCACCAACGAGAACCTGACCAAGTACTTCGCCAAGGTCTCCAACGGTGCCTGGGCCTACCCGGCCGCCAAGGCCTGGGCCGGCAAGGGCGGCCAGGGCGCGAACGGCTCCGCCGGTGTCGCGGCCCAGGTGAAGCAGGTCAAGAACTCGATCAGCTACGCCGAGCTGTCCTACGCCCAGACCAACAACCTGAAGAGCGCCGCCATCAACACGGGCGCCTCCAAGCCGGTCGAGGCCACCGCCGCCAACGCCGCCACCACCTTCGCCAAGGCGAAGATCGCGGGCACCGGCAGCGACCTGGCGCTGACCCTCGACTACGGCACCAAGGACGAGGGCGCCTACCCGCTGGTCCTGGTCACCTACGAGATCGTCTGCGACAAGGGCAACAAGGCCGAGACCCTCGACGCCCTGAAGGCGTTCCTGACCTACGCGGCCAGCGACGCCGGCCAGAAGGCCGTCGGCGAGGCGGGCTACGTCCCGCTCCCGAAGGAGCTCACGGACAAGGCCAACGCCATCATCCCGACGCTGGCCTGATCCCAGCAGCACCTCCGGTGGAGCGGCCCCGTGGACGAGGGGGGCCGGGGCCGCTCCACCGGATGCAGTGACCGAGCAACACGTCCGGGGCACCGCCGCCAGGGTGCCGCCCCCTCGGGGCAGCACCACCAGACCGGAGTAGACCAATGACTTCATCCACCCCTGCCGCCCCGCGAGGCAGGGAAAGCCGCAAGCGCGACAGCCGGGTCGGCGACAAGATCTTCATGAACCTGTCCCGCGGGTCGGGCATCCTGCTGCTGGTCATCATGGCCGCCATCGCAGGCTTCCTGACCTGGCGCGCGGGTATCGCCCTGACCAAGAACGAGGGCAACTTCCTCACCACCTTCGAGTGGACGCCGGACGCCCCGAAGCCGGTCTTCGGCATCGCCGTCCTCGCGTTCGGCACCATCGTCAGCGCGGCGATCGCGATGGCGATCGCCGTCCCGGTGGCCATCGGGATCGCGCTGTACATCTCGCACTACGCGCCGCGCCGGATCGCCCAGCCGTTCGCCTACCTGGTGGACCTGCTGGCAGCCGTCCCCAGCATCATCTACGGCCTCTGGGGCGCGCTCTTCCTGGTGCCGCACCTGTACGGACTGACCAGCTGGCTGGACGAGTACCTCGGCTGGACGTACATCTTCGACCAGTCGAAGGTCGGCACCGCGCCGCGCACCCTGTTCACCGTCGGCATCCTGCTGGCCATCATGATCCTGCCGATCATCACCGCGGTCAGCCGTGAGGTCTTCCGTCAGGTGCCGCGGATGCACGAGGAGGCCGCGCTCGCGCTCGGCGCGACCCGCTGGGAGATGATCCGCACCGCGGTGCTGCCCTTCGGCCGCCCCGGCATCATCTCGGCCTCGATGCTCGGCCTCGGCCGCGCGCTCGGCGAGACCATCGCCGTCGCCGTCGTGCTCTCCGCCAACAACGTCCTCTCGCTGCACCTGCTCGACCCGGGTGGCGGCACCTTCGCGCAGAACATCGCGCTGAAGTTCAGCGAGGCCCAGCCCTTCGGCCGCGACGCGCTGATGGCCTCCGGTCTCGTCCTGTTCGTGATCACCCTGCTGGTGAACGGTGCCGCGCGGCTGATCGTCGCCCGCCGCAAGGAGTACTCGGGGGCCAACGCATGAGCGCCGCGACCACTTCCGTTCCGGCGGACGCCCGCCCGGTCGGCCGCC
Organism: Kitasatospora sp. NPDC042419; assembly: GCF_056437345.1. NCBI lineage: Bacteria > Bacillati > Actinomycetota > Actinomycetes > Kitasatosporales > Streptomycetaceae > Kitasatospora > Kitasatospora sp. NPDC042419. Next base: position 65,716 of record NZ_JBWKAW010000038.1, on the reverse strand, counting down.
CGCTGACCGCCAACCGGCTCCCCAAGTGGGCCCCGGCCGCCGTCGCCGCCGGCTCGATCGCCCTCGGCTGCGGCATCGGCCTGGTCGGCGGCCTGGAGAGCAAGCTCCAGTGGGGGCTGATCTCCGCGATCCTCTTCCTGGCCATCGGCTACGGGCTCGCCGCCCAGGTCGAGGGCCGCCGGCAGGCGAAGGACCGCTTCGCGACCTCGCTGGTCTGGGTGGCCTTCATCCTGGCCGTCATCCCGCTGCTCGCGCTCATCACCTACACCGTCCAGCAGGGCGCCGAGGTGGTGGACAGCTACTTCCTGACGCACTCCATGAAGGGCGTGCGGTACTCGGGCCCCGGCGGCGGCATCTACCACGCGCTGATCGGCACCATCCAGCAGGTGCTGCTGGCCACCCTGATGGCGGCGCCGATCGGTCTGCTCACCGCCGTCTACCTGGTCGAGTACGGCCGCGGCAAGCTCGCCAAGGCGGTCACCTTCTTCGTCGACGTCATGACGGGTGTCCCGTCGATCGTCGCCGGTCTGTTCATCCTGTCCCTGTGGAACATCGCCCTCGGCTTCAGCTACTCGGGCTTCTCGGGCAGCCTCGCGCTGGCCATCCTGATGATGCCGGTCGTGGTCCGCTCCACCGAGGAGATGCTCAAGCTCGTCCCGAACGAGCTGCGCGAGGCGTCGTACGCGCTCGGTGTGCCGAAGTGGAAGACCATCCTGCGGATCGTCCTCCCCACCGCCATCGGCGGCATCACCACCGGTGTGATGCTCGCGGTCGCCCGCATCACGGGTGAGACCGCGCCGGTGATGATGCTGGTCTTCGGAGCGGACATCATCAACTCCAACCCGTTCGACGGGCCGCAGCAGTCGCTGCCGATGTACATCTGGCAGCAGTACGCCATGGTGAACAACGACTTCGGCTACGCCCGTGCCTGGGGTGCCGCGCTCGTGCTGATCGCCTTCGTGATGGCGCTCAACCTCATCGCCCGGGGCATCGCACGCTGGCGCTCGCCCAAGGGCGGACACTGACCGACTGACGTACGACCGGCATCTACTAGCGGCCCCCGGCCGCGGGCTGAAAGAAGACGAAAGAACATGGCCAAGCGCATCGACGTCAGCGGACTGTCCGCCTTCTACGGCAGCACCAAGGCCATCGAGGACATCTCGATGAGCATCGAGCCCCGCTCGGTGACGGCCTTCATCGGCCCCTCGGGCTGCGGCAAGTCGACCTTCCTCCGCACCCTGAACCGGATGCACGAGGTGATCCCCAACGCCCGGGTCGAGGGCAAGGTCCTCCTCGACGACGAGAACCTGTACGGGGCGAGCGTCGACCCGGTGGCGGTCCGCCGTGCGGTCGGCATGGTCTTCCAGCGCCCGAACCCGTTCCCGACCATGTCGATCTACGACAACGTGGTCGCCGGGCTGAAGCTCGCGGGTGTGCGCAAGAAGTCCGCCCTGGACGGCGTGGTGGAGAAGTCCCTCAAGGGCGCCAACCTCTGGAACGAGGTCAAGGACCGCCTGAACAAGCCGGGCGCCGGCCTCTCCGGCGGCCAGCAGCAGCGCCTCTGCATCGCCCGCGCCATCGCGGTCGAGCCGCAGGTCCTGCTGATGGACGAGCCCTGCTCCGCCCTCGACCCGATCTCCACCCTCGCGATCGAGGACCTGATCGGCGAGCTGAAGTCCCAGTTCACCATCGTCATCGTGACGCACAACATGCAGCAGGCGGCCCGCGTCAGCGACCGCACCGCCTTCTTCAACCTGGCCGGCGTCGGCCAGCCGGGCAAGCTGATCGAGCTCGACGACACGCAGCGGATCTTCTCCAACCCGTCCGTCCAGGCGACCGAGGACTACATCTCGGGCCGCTTCGGCTAGACCGCGGCACCCCCGTCACGGGCCGGACCCCGGCCCCGACCTCCGGTCCCCGCTCCCCGGCCCTCCCGGCCGGGGCGCCCGGAGGCGGCCGACGGACCAGAGCTGCTCCGCGGTGCTGCATGGCGGTGCCGCCGCGGGGCATGGAAAAGGGCCCGCCCCCGAGATGTGGGGGCGGGCCCTGTCACGTCCGCGCTGCCTGTCACGTCCGTACGGCTTGTCACGTCCGCACGGTTCCGGCGCCGGAGCGTCAGCCCCAGAACAGGTGGACGAACCAGTACACCAGCGCTGCGACGATGGCGGCCGCCGGCATCGTGATGAACCAGCCGAGCACGATGTTCTTCGCGACGCCCCAGCGCACCGCGCGGATCCGCTTGGTGGCCCCCGCGCCCATGATCGCCGAGGTGATCACGTGGGTGGTGGAGATCGGCGCCTTGAACACGAACGACGTGATGTACATGACGGTCGAGGCGGTGGCCTCGGCCGCGAAGCCCTGCGGCGGATCCAGCTCGATGATCTTCCGGCCGAGGGTCCGCATGATCCGCCAGCCACCCGCGTAGGTGCCCAGCGACAGCATGGTGGCGCAGGAGATCTTCACCCAGACCGGGATCGGGTCCCCTTCGCTCTCGTGGCCCGAGATGGTGAGGGCCATCACCACGATGCCCATGGTCTTCTGGGCGTCCTGCAGGCCGTGCGCGAGGGCCATGGCGGCGGCCGACGCGGTCTGCGCGACCCGGAAGTTGCGCTTGGCCCGGTGCGGGTTGGCCCGCCGGAAGATCCAGAGGATCGCCAGCATCACCAGGAAGCCGCCGATCAGGCCGACCACCGGCGAGACGATCATCGGGATGACGATCTTGTCGAGGACACCGCTCCAGATCACCTCGGTGCCCCCGGCCAGCGCCGCACCCACCATGCCGCCGAACAGCGCGTGCGAGGAGGAGGACGGCAGGCCGAAGTACCAGGTGACCAGGTTCCAGGCGATCGCCCCGACCAGCGCGGCGAACAGGATCGCCATCCCCTGGTTGCCGGTCGGGGTCTCGATGATTCCCTGGGAGACGGTGTGCGCCACCCCGCTGCCGAGGAAGGCGCCGGCCAGGTTCATCACCGCGGCCATCGCGAGCGCGGCCCGGGGGGTGAGCGCCCGGGTGGAGACCGAGGTGGCGATCGCGTTCGCCGAGTCGTGGAAGCCGTTGGTGTAGGTGAAGAAGAACGCAACGCCGATGACGGCGATGAGTGCTGCCATGTCCACGAGGGTCAGGACTCCTTGACCGCGATGGTCTCCACCGTGTTGGCGACGTGCTCGAAGGCGTCCGCCGCCTGCTCGAGGACGTCCACGACCTGCTTGAGCTTGAGCACCTCGATGGCGTCGTACTGGCCGGAGAAGAGGTGGGCGAGCAGCTTGCGGTGGATCTGGTCGGCCTGGTTCTCCAGCCGGTTGACCTCGATCCAGTACTCGGTCAGGTTGGACATGCTGCGCAGGTTCGGCATCGCCTCGCAGGTGAGCTCGGCGGCCCGGGCCAGCACCTCGATCTGCTGCTCGATGCCCTTGGGGAGGGTCTGGATGTCATAGAGGACGACCAGGTCGACGGCCTCCTCCATGAAGTCCATGATGTCGTCCAGCGACGAGGCGAGGTTGTAGATGTCCTCGCGGTCGAAGGGCGTGATGAAGGACGAGTTCAGCTGGTGGAAGATCGCATGGGTGGTGTCGTCTCCGGCGTGCTCGGCGGCGCGCATGCGCTCGACGATCTCCGCGCGGGCCGACACGTCTGATCCCAGCAGTTCCAGCAGGAGCTTCGAACCGACGACCAGGTTCTCCGCGGCAGCGGTGAACATGTCGTAGAAGCTCGTCTCCTTCGGGGTCAGGCTAAAACGCACGGAAATCTCCGATGTGCGGGGTAGGGGACTGAACGATGCTAGGTGCAACCAAGCGCAATTGCGCAAACGGGGTGGTCGAAGAGGAGCCGGAACTTCCCCTTCCGTTCGGCTGCCGCAGCAGTGGACCGACCTGCACTCCAGGCGTGGGCGTGAGCCCCCAGTCTGACGGAACCTCGCCCGGATCGCCCCTGCCGTGCGCGGGAAGAGTGGGGTGTTCCCCGGACGGGGGAACCCCGGGCGACCCCGCGGCCCGGTGCCCCGCCAGGGCCGGCCGACCGCGCCGGAGGAACACCACGACCGGTCCCGGTGTTGGACACTGGATGCCGACGCAGCCACCAGGCACTCAGACGAAGGCGGGCCGATGACCACCACGCAAGCGCGCACCGAGCCGGAGCCGGCGCCCGGGGCGGAACCGCACGGCGAGCGGACCGCGCCGGACGCCGGCACGTCGAACACCGCCACCGTCCGGCCCGTCTCCCCGGCCGCCACGGGGCCGGACGGCGCCGCCCCGGACGCTGCCGCCCCGGACGCCGCCGGGCACCACGGCGCCCACGGGCCGCACGGGTACACCGCGCAGAAGGACGCGCACCTCAAGCGGCTGCGCCGGATCGAGGGCCAGATCCGCGGTCTGCAGCGGATGGTCGACGAGGACGTCTACTGCATCGACGTGCTCACCCAGGTCTCGGCCAGCACCAAGGCCCTGCAGTCCTTCGCGCTCTCGCTGCTGGAGGAGCACCTGCGGCACTGCGTCGCCGCGGCCGCCGAGGAGGGCGGCACCGAGTTGGAGGCCAAGGTCGCCGAGGCCACCGCGGCGATCGGCCGGCTGCTGCGCAGCTGAGGACGGGCGCCCGGCCGTCGCGGCCGGACCGCCGCAGCCGCGCCGTCGTGACCGGGCCCTCACAGCCGGGCGTCGTCCGAGGAAGGGGCGCGCGTCGACAGGGTGTGCGCCCGGGGCGTGCACCAGCCCGTCCCGGTCGTCCGGCTCCGAGCGCCCTGCTCTAACCGCCCTGCTCGCGGGCGTCCCGCTCCCGGCCGTCCCGCCCGGACCCGGCGGCCGGACCGCCGTCGGCCCGGTCGAGCAGCACCTCGTCGATCCGCTCGGTCGGCAACCGGTCGCCACTGCTGGCCGTGGCCGCGATCATCAGCTCGCCGGCCAGCTCGATCTCGTCGAGGGCCGCGTCGTCGTGGCCACCGCTGCGGCTGCCCGTGGACGACATCACCTGCACCACCCCTTCAGCGCCTCGCCAGCCCGGGCGGCAGCCACCCGGCGTCCAGCCTAGGCACTCCGGAGCCCGCCCACATGGCACGGACGGGCCATCTCGGCGCCGCCGAAACGGGTGGCCCGACAGGTGTCCCGGGCCCACCCGCTCCGGCGGCGCCCCCTCTCGCGCCGCTCCCGCCCCGGTCCGGGCCCGCTCCCGGCCCTGCGCCGGCCAGTGGGCCGGGAGGCGGGCCCGGGACCTACTTCGGGCTCTCGGTGGGCTTCATCGCGTAGATGTCGGAGGCCGGCGGCTCGGCGGCCTCCACCGGCTTGCCGAAGTCCGTCAGCGAGGTGGTCGAGACCACCTTCACCTGGTCCTTGGCCTCCTTCGACCCGGCCACCCCGGCGAAGGTGAAGACCTCGACCACCTTGTGCAGCCGCCCCTGCTCGTCCAGCCAGGCGTCGTACGGGATCTCCTTGACGGTGAAGGTCTGCGCGGCCATCCGCAGCCCGTCCCCGCCCCGGCCGCCGGTGGCGTCGGCCGCCTTGGCGAGGTCCAGGGTGCCCCGGAAGTGCTTCAGGGCCGCCCCGCCGACCGTCTCGGTGCCGACCAGCTCCGCCTTCTCGGCGCCGCGCAGGGCGCCCGCCGCGGAGGCCGGGTCGGTCGCGCCGCCGCTGACCAGGTTGCCGTCCGGCAGCTGGCGGACGTCCAGCTTGACCCACTTGCCCTCGGGCACCTTGGCACCGCTGTTCTGCAGGTACACGGTGCCGGGCAGGAGCACCTCGACGATCTTGCCGGTGGTCGCCGCGCCCGGCGGCACCTGCACCTCCAGCCGGCCGATCCGCTTCACGTAGTCGTAGCCGCCGGTGCCGGTGAAGACGGCCTTCTTGTCCGCCGACTCGGTCACCAGCTCGGTGGCGGCGTGCGCGGAGCCGGTCCGGCCGGTGATGTCGGCGGCGTTGCGGACCGCCGTCAGCGGGTCCGCGGCGAGCTGGTCCGGACTGCCGCTCGCCTGCTGGTCGGCGGAGGCCCCTCCGCCGGCCGAGCAGCCGGTGAGTCCGGCCAGGGCGGCCGCGAGCAGTGCCACCCCCGCCGCCGGGCGCAGTCGCGGCCCGGTCCGGCCGGTCCGCCGGCCGCTGCGCTGCTGGTCGGTCATCTTCATCCTCGCGACAACCCCCTCGGGCCCGACTGCCCCGCCGGCCACCCGTGGGTGGGCAGAGCTCTTTCCGGGCAAACGAGTTGACGCGGCAAGGGTTACGCGGGGCCCGGCGCGCGGGCGCCGGCGTGCGCCCTGCCCCGAATCCGTCCGGCTGCATCGCGTCCGGGGGCTCCGGCGCGTTACGGTGAAGCACGTGCACAGTGAGCTGCCGGCAGCGCCCGGCACCACCCGGATGCCCGAGCACCGTGTCGCGATCAGCGAACGCGGTTCCTTCTGCTACGCGACCTGCGTCTGCGGCTGGTTCTCCCCGGCCCGCCGCTCGCGCGACCTCACCCGTCGGGAGGCCGCCGACCACCTCGCCGCCAGCGGCGGGGAGACAGGGTAGCGCCGGGGCGCCGGGGCCCGCGGGAGGCCCACCGGGCGCGCGGGGGTCTGCTCGATCCGCGGGGCCCGCCCGGGCCCGCGGGGAGCGGCCCGGAGCGGTCAGGCCGCCAGGTCGGACTCGGGCGGCTGTTCGTCGGCCCGGACGGACCCCCGGGAGCCGCCGCGCCGGCGTCCGCCCGCCCGCCGGCCACCGACCTGCGGGGCCCGGATCAGCGGGGCGAGCGCGGTCCGGCCGAGCGCGTGGCAGAGCGGGACGAGCACGGCCATCGCGATCGGCGCCAGCAGCAGTACGACGGCGGTGGCCAGAGCGAAGCCGCCGATCACGTCGGTGGGGTAGTGGACACCCATGTACATCCGGCAGAACCCCTGGAGCAGGGCCAGGCCACCGGCGATCCAGCCGAGCCGCCGGTTCACCAGGAAGAGCGCCACCGCGATGCCCATCGACATCGTCGAGTGGTCGCTGACGAAGGAGTACGTGCCCGCCTTGCCCTCCACCAGCACCTCCAGGCCGGCGTGGTCGACGAAGGGGCGGGGGCGGTCCACGATGGCGGAGATCGGCAGGTTGGCGAGCTCGGCGATGGCGACCGCGATCGGGGCCCAGAGCAGCCCGGCGACGGCCACCGGGGCGTCCGGGCGGCGTCTGGCCTGGAGCCAGCCGGTCAGGCCGAGCAGGGCGAGGCCCAGCAGGATGCCGTACTCGCCGATCCACGAGACCACGTGGTCGAGCCAGGCCGGTGAGCGTTCGGCCAGGCCGTTGACGGCGTAGAGCAGGTCGAGGTCGGGGTTGGTCGTGTCGGCAAGCGGCGTCGACACGCCGCACCTCCTTCTGGTCCGCAGCACCTGATCGTTCCGGCCGTGGTCCGCGCAGCGCCGCCCAGGCCAGGTGGGCTGACGCGGGACCATCGGACACAACGTCATAACCGGTGCACAGCGTTCCACGGAAACACGCGGTTATGGAAACTTGACTCAGCGTCCACAGCGCACTCACACCCGGCGGGTGGAAGTGATCAGCTCTTTGCGGATTGTTGACCTGCACCTGTCGTGACGGGACCGGTGGCGACCGGGGTCCTGGCGGCCGCCGGGGCCGGGGCCCCGCCGGCCGGTGTGCCGGGGGTCGGAGCGGGTGTGCCGGGAGCGGCCGGGGCCGGGGTGGACGCGGGCGGGGTGGACGCCGGCGGGGCCGCCGGGTCGCCGGGACGGCTCGGAGCGATCACTGCGCCCGACGCGTCCCGCATCGGCAGCGCCTGGGCGCCGTCCGAGGTGACCCGGGTGGCCCCGATGTACTCCCGGGTGTCGATCTTGTCGTAGCGGACCACCGCATTGGTGTGCGGCGCGTTGATCATGTACCCGCCGCCCACGTAGATGCCCACGTGGTGGATGCTGCGCGGGTCGGTCAGGTCGGTCGCCCAGAACACCAGGTCCCCCGGACGCAGCTGGTCGCGCGAGGGGTGCGGCCCCGCGTACCACTGGTCGTTGGCGACCCGGGGGAGCTCGATGCCCACGCTGGCGAACGCGACCTGGGTCAGCCCCGAGCAGTCGAACCGCCCGTTCTGCGAGGACAGCCCCGTGCCGCCCCACAGGTACGGGGTGCCGAGCTTGCTCTGGGCGAAGTAGATCGCGCCCGCCGACTGCGCCGAGACCTCCACCGGCGCGACCGGCGCGGCGAAGCTGCCGGCCGTCGCCAGGATCTTCTTCACGTACCCCTGGGTCTCCCGGTACGGCGGCACGCCCTGGTACTTCGTCACCGCGCCCGGCCCGGCGTTGTAGGCGGCCAGCATGTTGGACTGGCGGTCGCCGGGGACCTTGGCGACGTAGGCGGCCAGCGCGCAGTCGAAGGTGGCCGCCGAGGCGATCGCGTCCAGCGGGTCCCACGGGTCCTTCCGGCCGTCGTTGTTGCCGTCCGTGCCGTATGCCGCCCAGGTGTCCGGCATGAACTGCGCCAAACCCTGCGCCCCCACGTAGGAACGGGCTCCTGGGTCGAAACCGCTTTCCTGGTAGAGCTGCGCCGCGAGCAGCGGCGGCGAGAGATCCGGGCAGAGCTGACCCCACTGCTGGATCGGCCCCTGGTACGCGGCCGGAACCGTTCCCGGGGAGAGTCCCGCGCGATTGCCCGACTGTTGTGGCGTCCCACTCGCCGCAAACGTCCCGACGGTCACCAGACCGACGAAGCCGATCAGGACAACTCCCGCAGCGGCGGCGGCCGTACCGGCCTTCCGGAGTACCATCAGCACCATCCCGACGAATCGTCAGTCGAAGTGTCCCGGAAGGCGTTGCTCACCGCAATCATCAGAGATACAAAGAGTGAGCGCTATCCTTCGTACGGTGGACATCCTCGCGTACGTGTCCGATGCCTCACGACCAATCTGCGAGAAGTAGCCAAGTCGACATCAGATCTGGCCAAGAATAGGTACCGACCCTTCGCGCGGGCGGGGTCTGGGCCCTTGAATTTGCCTGATCGGGCGGTGAGATGGAAATGGACCTGAGCAGCGTGAACAGCATCGCGATCGGCCACCTGGCCGAGGACCCCCCCAAGAAGCCGAATATCGACACCATCATCGGCGGGATCGCCCCGGACTGGGGCCCGTTCGCGAGCCTCGGGTCCGAGGCCCGGGTGATGGTCCAGGTCGTCATGGCCGTGGCGATCCTCGCCTGCCTCGGTCTCGCCGTTTGGGGTGCGGCCAAGCAGCGGATCGGCGCCACCGCGATGCGCGACAGCTTCGGTGCCGAACAGGGCAAGGGGCTGATCATCGCCGGCCTGACCGGCGTGTTCATCATTGGATCACTCGGCACTCTGTTCACCATTGTGTACGGCATGGCCATCTGACGATCGGACAGATCCGGCGGTGACGGAACGAGGAGACGGGGAGCCGCCCGTCGCCGGGCCGTCCGCCCGACCGGCTGACCGCGACCCGTCGGAGTCCCGCCGGGAGTCCAACCCCACCACCCCTCCCTCCGCGCCCGCCCACAGGCGGAGGGGCCCCCGGAGCCGCCCCGGCTCCCCGCACCAGGAGGGCCGCCGTGCCGTTGTCCGACGACCAGCCGCACACCCGTACGCGGCTGCCGGTCGGTGAACAGCCCTCCTCCCACGCGACAGGCCGTCAGCCGCGGCCGCTGCGGACCCTGGTGACCGTCCTGGCGGTCGTCACCCTCCTGGTGGTCGCGATCTCCATCGCCAACCGGGGCAAGCCCGACCCGACCACCACCACCGCGAGCGGCTCCGCCGACCGCGCCACCCCGAGCGCCGCCTCCGGCGCGGGCCCCGCGCCCAGCGGCGACCAGCCCGTCGCCACCACCGCGAACGGCATCGCCGCCGGCTTCCCGCACACCGACCAGGGTGCCCAGTCGGCCGCGGCCAACTACGCGGTGGCCATCGGCTCCGCCGACATGTTCCGCACCGACAGCCGCCACACCATCGTCACCACCATCGCCGACCCCGCGGCCGCCCCGGCCCTGCAGGCCCGCCTGGACCAGGGGTTCGGCGGCGACACCGTGACCCGCTACGGCCTGGACGCCCAGGGCCGCGCACCCAAGGGCCTCACCTTCGTCAGCCGTACCGTGCCGGTCGGCACCAAGGCGGTCGGCTACAACGACACCGAGACCAAGGTCGAGGTGTGGTGCACCGGCATCACCGGCCTCGCCGGCGAACGGTCCGTCCTGCCGGTCGTGGCGAACTGGTTTACGCTCACCTTCACCCTCCGCTGGACGGGCAGCGACTGGAAGCTCACCGACTACGCCAGCCGGCAGGGCCCCGCCCCCATGCCCGGCGACCAGCAGGCCGCCACCGCCGAGGAGATCACCGGCGCCGTCCAGCAGTTCGGGGGTTTCCGCTATGCCCGTTGACCACGCACCGAACCGTCGTAGCGCGGGCCGAGGCACCGAAGCCTCGCCTTCCGGTCGCACCACCGCCCGTCGGACGGGCACGGTGGCCGGCGCCGTGGCGGTCATTCAGCTCGGGGCGTTGCTCGCGGCCCAGCGGGTCTTCGCCGAGCCGTCGCCGACGGCGACGCCGTCGCCAACGCCGAGCGCGACCTGCCAGAAGGTCGATCTTCCGATCCCGGGCAGCGATGCCGGCTGTGCCCCGAACGGGGCCGTGGTCATCCCCGGGAGCGGGACGGTGGGGAGTGTGACGGATCCGCTGGGGTCGCTGGCGAAGGGGTGTGCGCAGGCTGCGGCGTGGGTGGTGCGGAAGCTGTCGGGGGCGATCGATGGGACGACGGAGGTGGACTTCACCAATGCGTCGTTCCTGCAGCAGTACGCGGTGGTGTTCGCCGCGTCGACGATCATCACGCTGGTGCTGTGGCTGCTGGCGGTGACCAAGCGGGCGGTCCGCGGGGCGCCGTTGGCGACGGCGGTGTCGGAGGCGATCGGGTTCCTCTGGCTGACCGTGGTGGCCTCGGCGTTCACGCCGCTGATCCTGTACACCGTGGTGAGTGCGACGGACGGGCTGACCAAGGCGATCGCGGTGGGGACGAAGTCGGACACCGGGACGTACCTGGGCGGGTTCGCGGACACCCTGGAGAAGGGTGACATGGGCGGTGGGCCGCTGATCCTGATCATCGTCTCGCTGGTGGCCGTGCTGGCGGCGGCGGTGCTCTGGATCGAGCTGCTGATCCGGGCGGCGATGCTGTACGTGGGCGCGCTGCTGGGGACGGCGGTGTACGCGGGGCTGGTGGACAAGCAGTTGTGGAAGCACGTGCGCCGCTGGGCGGGGCTGATGGTGGCGGTGGACCTGGCGAAGCCGATCATCGTGATCATCCTCGGGCTGGCGGGTGCGGTGGCGGCCGGGGCGGGTGCCACGGACGACTTCGCCCGGGTGCTGTCGGGGCTGGCGATCCTCTTCCTGTCGATCTTCGCGAGTGCCGCGGTGTACCGGTTCGTGCCGGGCTTCGGCGACGAGATGGTGAACATGCGTCAGGCCCGGGCCAGTGCGGTGTCGGCCGGGTCGGCGATGATCAACGGGACCGCGAACCTGATGAAGCAGGGCATCACCACCCATGGCGACCGCGGCCCGCAGCCGGGTGGCGGGGGCGGTGGGGGTGCGGGCGGCGGTTCGGTCGCGCCGGGCATCGCCGCCCACGCGGCGCGGACGCCTGCGCCGCCGCCGCAGGCCGGGCCGCCGGCCCAGGCCGCCGGGGCGATCCGCGACAGCAATCCAGCGAAGGGAGGGTGACGGGTAAGTGAGCAGCGAACCGCTCGGCCAGTACGGTGCCCAGTACGCCCAGTCGTACGTGCACCAGCGCCGTACCTATCTGATCGGCAAGGCCCGCCCGAACGCGCCGATCGGCCGGAACCGCGAGTCCGGCGAGATCGTGCTGATCATCTTCGGGGCCTTCCTCGGCATGGTCTGGGGCCTGATGATGCCGATCCTGCCGTTGCGGATCGGGGGCCTGGTGGGCCTGCCCCTGCTGGCGATCGCGGCGGTGTACGTGCCGTACCGGCGCCGGACGTTCTACAAGTGGGTGGAGATCAACCGCACCTACCGCCGGACGGTCCGCAGCGGGCGGGGGGTGTGGAAGTCGGAGGTCATGGACGCCGGGACGCGGCTGGACGGCCGCGAGGTGGAGATCGGCCCGCCGCCGGGGGTCGGGCGGCTGCGCTGGCTGGCGGCGCCGTTCGGGCCGGACGAGGTCGGGGTGCTGATGCACCTGGAGCGGCGCACGGTGACGGCGGCGATCGAGATCGAGGGCCCGGGCGTCGGGCTGCGGGACTCGGAGGATCAGGAGGCGCTGGTCGACCGGTTCGGGACGCTGCTGAAGCACGTCGCGAACGGGGACGGCTTCGTGACCCGGCTGCAGATCCTCGCCCGGACGCTGCCGGCCGACCCGGACGCGCACGCCAAGGACGTGGAGCGGCGCGGTGACCCGGACTCGCCGCGCTGGCTGAAGGACTCGTACGACCAGCTGCAGTCGATGGTGTCGACCTCCTCCGAGCAGCACCGGGCGTACCTGGTGGCCTGCATGCACTACACCCGGGACCTGGCGGCCGAGGCGCACGCGATGGGCCGGACCGCGAACGGGCGGCGGGCCCGGGACGACGAGGGGCTGGCCGCGGTGATGGCCCGCGAGCTGACCGACATCTGCGCCCGGCTGGCGGAGGCGGACATCCGGGTGCGGCAGCCGCTGGGCCAGGCCCGGCTCTCCTCGCTGCTGCACTCGATGTACGACCCGGACCACCCGATCGACCACATCCAGGCGATGTCGAAGCGGAACGCCTGGCCGGCCGAGCTGGACGCCACGCACCCGCAGTACCTCCAGGCGAAGACCCGCGAGTCGGCGACCCGGGAGCCCTGGTGCCACGCCACGGCATGGGTCAAGGAGTGGCCGCTCACCCCGGTCGGCGTCAACTTCCTGGCGCCGCTGCTGGTGCACACCCCGGACGTGATCCGGACGGTGGCGGTGACGATGGACCTGGAGCCGACCGACGTCGCGATCGAGCGGATGCTCACCGAGAAGACCAACGACGAGGCGGAGGCCAGCCGCGCCGCCAAGATGAACCGCACGGTCGACCCGCGCGACCTGGCCCACACCGGCCGGGTGGACCAGCGCGGCGACGACCTGGCGTCCGGCGCGGCCGGCGTCAACCTGGTCGGCTACATCACGGTCTCCTCGCGCAATCCGGACGCGCTGGCCCGGGACAAGCGGACCATCCGCGCCTCCGCCGGCAAGAGCTACCTCAAGCTGGAGTGGTGCGACCGCGAGCACCACCGCGCGTTCGTCAACACCCTGCCGTTCGCCACCGGCATCCGCCGCTGATCCACCTGGAGGCCCCGCATGGCGATCGGCAACCTCACCGACGCGTTCACCAGCCTGATGTACGGCAAGGTGGAGACCACCCGTCTGCCGGTGCGCACCTCCACCGGCCAGGCGCAGGCGGTCTACCTGCCGACCGCCGCGCCGGGGCTGGGCGACTCGGGCGTGATCATCGGGCGTGAGGTGTACAGCGGCAAGGGGTACGTCTACGACCCCTTCCAGCTGTACGGTCAGCAGCTGCCGGCGCCGCACTGGCTGGTGCTCGGCGAGTCCGGGAACGGCAAGTCGGCGCTGGAGAAGACCTACGTACTGCGCCAGCTGCGGTTCCGGGACCGCCAGGTGGTGGTGCTGGACGCGCAGGGCGAGGACGGGGTCGGCGAGTGGAACCTGATCGCCAACGCGCTCGGCATAAAGTCGATCCGGCTGGACCCGATGGCGGCCCGGGACGGCGGGGTGAAGCTCAACCCGCTGGACCCGGCGATCACCCAGACCGGGCAGCTGTCGCTGCTGCGCACCATCGTCGAGGTGGCGATGGGGCGGGGGCTGGAGGAGCGGGCCGGCTTCGCGCTGAAGGCCGCGCACGCGCACGTGGTCGCCACCGTCCAGGACCGGCAGCCGGTGCTGGACGACATCATCGACACCCTGCGCAACCCCGAGCTGTCCTCGGTGGAGTCGCTGGGGGTGGCGGTGGACGAGGTGCAGTCCTGGGGCCTGGACGTGGCGCTGGTGCTGGACCGGCTGGTCGACGGTGACCTGCGGGGCATGTTCGACGGGTCGACCACCGACGGCATCGACCTGGACGCGCCGCTGATCGTCTTCGACCTCTCGCACATCGACCGGAACTCGATCGCGATGCCGATCCTGATGGCGATCGTCGGGGTCTGGCTGGAGCACACCTGGATCAGGCCGGACCGGAAGAAGCGGATCTTCCTGGTCGAGGAGGCCTGGCACATCATCAACAGCCCGTTCGTGGCCCAACTGTTCCAGCGCCTGCTGAAGTTCGGCCGTCGGCTGGGCCTCTCCTTCGTCGCGGTGGTGCACCACCTGTCGGACGTGGTGGACGGCGCGGCCGCCAAGGAGGCCTCGGCGATCCTGAAGATGGCCTCCACCCGGACGATCTACATGCAGAAGGCGGAGGAGGCGCGGGCCACCGGCCGGGTGCTGGGGCTGCCGCGCTGGGCGGTGGAGATCATCCCCACACTTTCGCCCGGAATCGCGGTCTGGGACGTCAACGGGAACGTCCAGGTGGTGAAGCACATCATCACCGAGGCGGAGCGCCCACTGGTCTACACCGACCGCGCGATGACCGAGGACGCCGTGGCCGAACGGGTCCGTGCGGAACGCCAGTTGGCGGCCGAGCCGGGGGTCTGAGCCGGTTCCGGCAGTGTCGCCGACGCCCCCCGGCGGGCCTTCGGCGGCTCTCGCCGGGGGCGCCGGAGGCGGCCCGAAGGGGTGCGCCGGAGGGGAAAGTCCGGCGACGATTCGTCAGTAGGTAACCCTGTCGTTACGTTCAGGGTCCTGACAGCTACGCGCGTTGACTCTAGGCTGCACTCGCGCAACGACACTCAGCGCCCGCCCGGACCCGTCCACAGCAGGGCGCTCTCTCTCAGGTGCAGGGGACCCCTTCATGCTCTCCGTCAGATCCCGACGTGCGGCGCTGGCCGTCGTCGCCGCCGCCGGCCTGGTCGGCACGGTGGCCGTGCCCACCGCGGCCCAGGCCGCGGACGCCAAGCGTCCCAAGACCGTCAACCTCCAGTTGCTGGCCATCAACGACCTGCACGGCAACCTTGAGCCCCCGGCCGGCTCGTCCGGCACCATCCGCGAGGTCGACCCGGCCACCGGCCAGGTCGTCAGCACCCCGGCCGGCGGCGTCGAGTACCTGGCCACCGCGCTGCGCCAGGCCCGCATACCGGCCGACGACTCGATCACCGTCGCCGCCGGCGACCTGGTCGGCGCCTCCCCGCTGACCTCGGCGCTCTTCCACGACGAGCCCACCATCGAGGCGCTGGACCAGCTCGGCCTGGACGTCACCTCGGTCGGCAACCACGAGTTCGACGAGGGCGCCGCCGAGCTGCGCCGCCTCCAGGACGGCGGCTGCCACCCGGTCGACGGCTGCTACGAGGAGGGGCGCAAGTTCAAGGGCGCCAACTTCAACTACCTGTCGGCCAACGTCCTCAACGAGAAGACCGGCAAGCCGCTGCTGGCCCCGTACTGGGTGACCAAGTCGCAGGGCGTGAAGGTCGGCTTCATCGGCGTCACCCTGGAGGGCACGCCGAACATCGTCACCGCCGAGGGCGTCAAGGGCCTGAAGTTCGGCAACGAGGTCGCCACGATCAACAGGTACGCCGCCGAGCTGAAGGCCAAGGGCGTCAACTCGATCGTCGCGCTGATCCACGAGGGCGGCCTCCCGGCCAGCAGCACGTACAACTACGACTGCGGCGCGGCCGGCGAGGGCATCTCCGGCCCGATCGTCGACATCGCCAAGAAGATCGACCCGGCGGTCGGCGCCATCGTCACCGGCCACACCCACAACGCGTACGCCTGCACCATCCCCGACCCGCAGGGCGTGCCGCGCTCGGTCACCAGCGCCGCCTCCTTCGGCCGGCTCTACACCGAGATCGACCTGAAGCTCGACAAGACCACCGGCGCGATCGTCCGCCCGTCGGTCAAGGCCGAGAACCACGTCGTGCGCCGCACCGTCGAGAAGGCCCCGGACATGACGGAGCTGATCTCGCGCTACTCCAAGCTGGCCGCGCCGATCGCCAACCGTCCGCTCGGCTACATCGCCGCGGACGTCAACGGCCGGGGCAACAACGACCCGGAGAAGCCGCTCGGTGACGTGATCGCCGACGCCCAGCTGGCCGGCCTCGCGCCCGCCGACAAGGGCGGCGCGCAGATCGCCTTCATGAACCCGGGCGGCATCCGCTCCGACCTGGTCTACAAGGCCAGCGGTTCCGAGGGCGACGGCGTGGTGACCTACGGCGAGGCGTTCACCGTCCAGCCGTTCACCAACATGATGCAGGTCAAGACGCTGACCGGGGCACAGCTGATCCAGCTGCTCCAGCAGCAGGTGAGCGGCTCCAACGAGGCCTCGCCGAAGATCCTGCAGTCGTCCAAGGGCCTCACCTACACCCTGGACATGCGCAACAAGGGTGCCGAGCGGATCGTCCTCGACTCGGTCCGGCTGAACGGCGCGCCGATCGACCCGGCCGCCAAGTACCGCGTCGCGGCCAACGAGTTCCTGGCCGGCGGCGGCGACGGCTTCCCGGCCTTCGCGGCCGGCACCGACAAGCTCGTCGGCGCCTCCGACCTGGACGTCTTCGCCGCTTACCTCGGTGCCAACAGCTCGGCCGCCGCGCCGCTGAAGGTGCCGGCGCAGGACCGCATCAAGGTCATCGGCCCGGGCAGCTCCATCGGCTGACCGTGAGCCGGTCGGGGCGGGGCGCTGTCGGGGCGCCCCGCCCCTCTTTGCGTTCCGGAGCTGCGTTCCGGGCCTGCGTTCCGGGCCTGTCTGCCGGGCCTGTCTGCCGGGCCTGCCTGCCGGGCCGCCTCCGGGACCCGCGCTCCCGGCTCAGTCGGCGCCCGGGCCGCCGGGCAACCGGACGGTGGCCAGCGTGCCCGGGCCGTCGTCCGGGGCCGGCCCGAGCGACACCTCGCCGCCGGCCTCCCGGACGCTCTGCGCCACGATCGACAGGCCCAGCCCGGAACCCGGGAGCTGGCGCGAGGACGGGGAGCGCCAGAACCGGTCGAAGACGTACGGCAGTTCGTCCGGCGGGATGCCGGGGCCGTGGTCGCGGACGGTCAACACGCCCTGGTGGAGGCGGACTTCGACGGTTCCGCCGGGCGGGCTGTACTTGACCGCGTTGTCCAGCAGGTTGATCACGGCCCGCTCCAGGGCGGCGGCGTCGGCGTGCACGAACCAGGGCTCGGTGGCCGTCTCGAAGACCAGCCCCGGGCCGCGCAACCTTGCCCGTGCGACGGCCCGTTCGGCGATCTCGTGCAGGGCGACCACGGCGAGGTTCCGGCCGGGCTTGGGGGAGTCGGGGCGGGACAGCTGGAGCAGGTCGCCGATCAGGGCGGTGAGTTCCTGCATCTGGGCCTTCATGTTGCCCAGCAGCTTGGTCTTCGTGGCGGGCGGCAGCGGGCGGCCGGTCTCGTCGCTGCGGATCAGCAGGTCGACGTTGGTGCGCAGCGAGGTGAGCGGGGTGCGCAGCTCGTGCCCGGCGTCGGCGATCAGACGGGTCTGCCGCTCACGGGAGTTGGCGAGCGCGGTGCTCATCGAGTTGAACGAGGTGGAGAGCCGGGCGATCTCGTCCTCGCCGTGCACCGGAATGGTGCTGCCGACCTCCTCGGTGCGGGCGATGTGCTCGACGGCGTCGGAGAGCTGGTCGACGGGCTTGAGCGCGGAGCGGGCGACGAGCCGGCCGGCGAGGCCGGCCAGGATGACCCCGCCGAGGGCCACCCCGCCGAGGACGAAGGCGAGTTGGCGGAGGTCGCGCTCGACCCCGTCGACGGGGGTGGCGGTGAGGTAGGCGTAGCGTTCACCGGTGGCCGAGTCAGCGAGCAGGTTGATCCGGACCATGGCCGGTGTGCCGTCGAGGTAGCGGCCCTCCCGGTAGACGAATTCCGTGGAGAGGGTGCCGACGCGGTCGGTGGCCTTGGTCTCGATGGCCTTCGGCACCGAACTCGGCGTGAGACAGATGCTGCCGTTCTGGCCGTAGAGCTCGGTTGTGAACTGGCCGGTGCCCCGGGGCGGTACGTTGCCGACCAGGCCGGGCATGAGCCTGTCGCGGATCTTTGCTGCGGCCACCGCCTTGCTCTGGGCTTCGGCGGCCGACGGGGCGCAGTACCCGAGCCGGCTGCGCTGGAGCACCGGGTCGGCGGGCTCCAGCGCAGGCTGGTCCATGGCTCGTGAGAGGTTCTGCCTCACCTGGCCGTAGAGCTTCTCCTCCACGATGAACCAGCAGGCCAGGGCCGAGGCGGCGATGGCCACCGCGACGGCCGCCGCGGTCAGGAAGGTGAGGCGGCTGCGCAGCGAGCGGGCGCGGTACCAGGCGAGGAGGCGGAGGCGGCCGCGGTGCGGGACGCGGGGCGGTGCGAGCGGGGGCGGCGGGATCGGGGGGGTCACGTGAGCGTGCCGGCGGCCGGGCGGAGTGCGTAGCCGACGCCGCGGACGGTCTGGATGATCCGGGGCAGGCCGCCCTGCTCGGTCTTGCGCCGCAGGTACATCACGTACACGTCCAGCGAGTTGGAGGAGGGTTCGAAGTCGAAGCCCCAGACCGCCTTGAGGATCTGCTCGCGGGTGAGCACCTGCCGGGGGTGGGCGAGGAACATCTCCAGCAGCATGAACTCGGTGCGGGTCAGTTCGACGGGGCGGCCGGACCGGGTGACCTCGCGGGTCGCGGTGTTCATCCGCAGGTCGGCGAAGGCGAGGACGTCGCCCTCCTCCTCGACCGCGGCGGCCCGGGCGGCGGCCTCGGTGGCGAGGGCGTTGCGGCGGAGCAGGGCGCGGACCCGGGCGAGCAGTTCGTCGAGTTCGAAGGGCTTGGCGAGGTAGTCGTCGGCGCCGACGTCGAGGCCGGTGACCCGGTCGCCGACGGCGTCCCGGGCGGTGAGCATCAGCACCGGGACGGTGTCGCCGCGCGAGCGCATCCGGCGGACGGCGGTGAGGCCGTCCATCCGGGGCATCATGATGTCGAGCAGGACGAGGTCCGGCCGGTCGCGTTCGACGTACTCCAGTGCCTCGTAGCCGTCGGTTGCGGTGGCGACCTCGTAGCCCTCGAAGGCGAGGCTGCTCTCCAGGGCGTCCCGGAGGGCGGGTTCGTCGTCGACCACGAGGAGCCGGGCGGTGGGCTGCTGCCCGGGCTCTGCGGGGGTGCGGTCGTCAACGGACGGGGTCATGGGCGGTTGCCCTTTCTGTGGGCCTCGTGGGCGGTGGTGGGAGGGCCTGCTCGGGTCAATTGTCGGACGTCGTCAGACGTTCTGGCCGGACTGCAGCTTCGGCAGCACCTGCTTGATGTCGTCGATCGGGATGGCGAAGCCGAGGCCGACGCTGCCGGCGCTGCCGCCGCCGGCCGTGGCGCCGGCGCCGGTGGGCGAGTACATGGCCGAGTTGATGCCGATGACCTGCCCGTTCGCGTTGATCAGCGGGCCGCCGGAGTTGCCGGGGTTGAGCGCGGCGTCGGTCTGGAAGGCCTGGTAGGTGGTGGTGTCGCCGCCGGTGGGCTGGGTGGTGCCGCGCAGTCCGGGCAGGTTGGGGAAGCCGAAGCCGCCGTTGCCGCTGGTGGTGCCCTCGTCGAGCTGGACGGTGACCTCGCGGTGCTGGGCGCTGATGATGCCGGAGGTGACGGTGCCGGTGAGGCCCGCCGGGTTGCCGATGGCGACGACCGGGTCGCCGACGGAGACGGCGGAGGAGTCGCCGAGGACGGCGGGGGTGAGCTTCTTCGCGCCGCTCGCGGTGATCACGGCGGCGTCCAGGCTCTTGTCGGTGCCGGTGAGGGTGGCGCGGGTGGTGGAGCCGTCGTGGAAGGTGACGGTGATCTGTCCGCCGGAGGCCGCGCCGGAGACCACGTGGTAGTTGGTGAGGATCTGCCCGTCCGCGGTGAGCACGACGCCGGTGCCGGTGGCGGTGCCGTTGGCGGTCTGGACGGCGACCTGGACGACGCTGGGCGAGACGGCCGCGGCGATGGCGGCGACGTCGGCGCTGCCGTCGGAGCGGGCGGAGACCGGGCTGGCGACGGTGCCGGTGCGGTTGCCGGAGCCGTGCTCCTGGGCGGCGACCACGCCGCCGGTGACCCCGCCGAGCACGGCGGCGACCGCGGCGACGGCGGTGACCAGGGCGAGCCGGCCGCGCAGCAGGCCGCGTCGGGCCCTGCCGCCGTGGGAGGCCGGGCCGCTGCCGTCGCCGCCGTGCCCGGCGGGGACCGGAGGGACCGGGGGGACCGGGGGTACGGGCGGGGCGGTGGGCGGCGGAGGGGGCGGGGTGCCGACCGACGGGGTGCCGGCGGCCGGGTACCCGAAGTCCTGGTGGGTGGTGCTGCCGAGCACGGTGCCCGGGATGACCTGCGGGTCCCCGTGGCCGTATGGCGCCCCGTGGCCGTGGGGGGCCCGGCCGTACTCGCTCCCGCTCCCGCTCCCGTACGGGCCGTCGTCCTGCGTGCCGCCGCGGTACTGCTCGTGATCGCTCATGCGGACCAACGTCCGCCCGCCGGATGAGAATCCGATGAGAGTGCGCTCAGAACGCTCCGAGAAGCCCGTTGACTTCTCATAAAGCCTGGTCAGGCTAGGCCGCGGGGTCGGGCGGCGTGCAGCCGCAGGAACGCCGGACGACCAGGCGCGACGGGAACTTGCGGACCCGTTCGGTGTCCGAGCCGGGCACCATCAGCGAGTCGTCGAGCACCAGGTCGACCGCGGCCCGGGCCATCGCGTCCCGGTCGGAGGCGACGGTGGTCAGCGGCGGGTCGGCCAGCGCGGCCTCCGGCACGTCGTCGAAGCCGGCCACCGCGAGGTCCTCCGGCACCCGCAGGCCGAGCTCGCGGGCTGCCCGCAGCACGCCGATCGCCTGGTCGTCGGTGGAGCAGAAGATCGCCGGCGGGCGGTCGGGGGAGCCCAGCACGCCGAGCGCGACGTCGTAGGCGCCGTACCGGTGGAACGGCGCGTCGATCAGGTGCGGTTCGGTGGGCAGGCCGTGCGCGTCCATGGCGCGCTGCCAGCCCTCGACGTGGTCGATGACCGGGTCGCCGGGGGCGGGGGACTCCACCGGACCGCCGAAGCAGGCCACGTACGGGTGCCCGTGCACCTCCAGCAGGTGGCGGACGACGGTCTCGGCGCCGCCGACGTCGTCGGTGACCACCGCGACGTCGTCGATGGCCTCGGGCCGGCGGTGCAGCAGCACGACCTTGGCGCCCTCCATCGCGGCGAACTCCTCGGCGGCCCGCTGGGAGGGGCCCTGGCTGACCAGGATGAGGCCGGAGACCCGCATGCCGAGGAAGGCCCGGACGTAGTGGACCTCGCGGTCGTCGACGTAGTCGGAGTTGCCGATCAGCACGAGCTTGCCGCGCTCGGAGGCGGCGCGTTCGACGGCGTGCGCCATCTCGGCGAAGAACGGCTGGCGGGCGTCCGGGACGACCATGCCGATGAGGTTGGTGCGGCGGGAGGCCATCGCCTGGGCGACGCTGTTCGGCCGGTAGCCGAGCTGCTCGATCGCCGCGAGCACCTTCTCCCGGGTGGCGGGCGCGACCGGGCGCGGCCCGTTGTTGATGACGTAGCTGACGACCGCGGTCGAGGTACCAGCCAGTCGGGCTACATCGTCGCGCGTCACTTTGGCCACGGGGGGAGTCTACGCGTGTGGCGTGCGGCCGGGCAGTGGGGACCGCGGCCGCCGGGCGGTGCCCGCCGGACAGCACGGGGCGAATGCGGACAGGCCGGGCGGGTGTTCCCGCCCGGCCGGCCTGTCAGGCCTCCAGCGGTGCCGTGGAGCGCAGCGAGGCGGTCTCCGGGCGCTCCCCCTTGTCCGGCTTCTCGGGGACGACGAAGCGGTAGCCGACGTTGCGCACGGTGCCGATCAGCCCTTCGTGCTCGACGCCGAGCTTGGCGCGCAGGCGCCGGACGTGCACGTCGACCGTCCGGGTGCCGCCGAAGTAGTCGTAGCCCCAGACCTCCTGCAGCAGCTGGGCCCGGGTGAAGACCCGGCCGGGGTGCTGGGCGAGGTACTTGAGCAGCTCGAACTCCTTGAAGGTGAGGTCGAGCACCCGGCCCTTGAGCTTGGCGGAGTAGGTGGCCTCGTCGACCGAGAGGTCGCCGTTGCGGATCTCCATCGGGCTGTCGTCGGTGACGACCTGGAGCCGGCCCATGGCCAGCCGCAGCCGGGCCTCGACCTCGGCGGGGCCGGCGGTGTCGAGCAGGACGTCGTCGATGCCCCACTCGGCGGTGACCGCGGCCAGGCCGCCCTCGGTGACCACCAGGATCAGCGGGCAGCCGATGCCGGTGGAGCGGAGCAGCTGGCAGAGGCTGCGGATCTGCGGCAGGTCGCGCCGGCCGTCGACCAGGATCACGTCGGCACTGGGGGTGTCGACCAGGGCGGACCCCTCGGCGGGGGCCACCCGGACGTTGTGCAGCAGCAGGCCGAGGGCGGGCAGTACCTCCGCGGAGGGCTGCAGCGCGTTGGTGAGGAGGAGCAGAGAACTCATACCCGGTAGTCCCCTTTCCGGGTCGTCGCGGTCGCGTTACGGCTGCCGCCACAGCCGGATGGCGCACGTGCTGGGGAGGGGGAGGATGCGGACGCCGCTGGGGAACCGGGGGACTCGCCGGCGCGCACGGCGGAACGGGGCGCGCGTCGAGGGTCCCGCAACCCGCGATGCACCGTTTCTGCCCTGCTCATCTGCGAACCTTCCGGTCCTGTCCCGTTCCGGGCGGCGGCCCGGAGCCGGGGTTCCGACACCCCGGCCTGGCCCCGGCACGTCGTTGTGCCGTTTGTGGCGGGGCGGTTCCTGCGGCACGCCGGGGGTGGGCCGACGATTCGCACGAACGTCCGTACTGGCGTCCTGAAAGCACAAAAGGATCCGGGGGCGACTCTGCCCGGATCCCTCAGGGGTCGAGGATAGCCGACCCGTCCCCGCCCCGGGGAGGGCTCGAATCCGGCGGTTCGGCCTTTTCGGGCGCGCCCCGGGTGAGCCTGGCCACAGCTTCGCGGGGCCGCGGACGGGCATCGGGCCAGGGCGATTGCCGGTCGCGCGGGCGAACAGGCCATCATGGGACGCACATCGGCGGCACCGTGCGCGTACACCGTTCGGGTGGGGCGCTCGGCGGCTCCGGTGGTGGACCCGGCCGGGTTACCGGGCCCGGGCGAGGACGACGAAGAAGGGGTTGCCATGGGCGCGACCACCGGGCACGACCCGGCCGGCGCCACTCGGGTGGGCGGGACGATCCGCTACTGGGCGGCGGCGAAGTCGGAGGCCGGGCTGGCCGAGGAGCCGTACCGGGCGGCGACCCTGGCCGAGGCGCTGGAGGCGGTCCGGGAGCGGCACGCGGACCGGCCGAAGCTCGTCGGGCTGCTCGGGCACTGCTCCTACCTGGTGGACGGCTCGCCGGTGGGCGGCCGTGACCACGCGACCGTGGCCCTCACCGAGGGCGGCACGGTCGAGGTGCTCCCCCCGTTCGCGGGCGGGTGAGCGGCGTGACGGAGAGGAACGACCCCACCCCGGACGGCCGGCCGCAGCCGCAGTACCCGTACGAGCAGCCCCGGCCGCAGTACCCGCACGGGCAGGCGCAGCGGCTGCCCCCGCAGCCGCAGCCGCACCAGGCTCAGCAGCAGCCGCCCTATCCGTACGCCCCGCAGCAGGCGTACGCGCCGGATCCTTATGCGCAGCAGGGGCTTGCGGCGCAGCCGTACGCCCCCGAGGCGGGGCATACGCCGTATAGCGGCCGCCCCGGGCAGCAGCAGTCCGCGCAGCACTACGGTCAGCAGCCGCCTGCGCCGCAGACCTACGGGCAGCAGCCCCAGGCGGGCCAGGTCCCGGGCAGCCAGGCCCCGAGCGGCCAGGTCCCGAGCGGCCAGGTCCCGAGCGGTCAGCCGTACGGTGGCCACGTCCAGGT
Source organism: Kitasatospora sp. NPDC042419 (assembly GCF_056437345.1). Classification (NCBI taxonomy): domain Bacteria; kingdom Bacillati; phylum Actinomycetota; class Actinomycetes; order Kitasatosporales; family Streptomycetaceae; genus Kitasatospora; species Kitasatospora sp. NPDC042419. Next base: position 41,889 of record NZ_JBWKAW010000038.1, on the reverse strand, counting down.
TGGTCAGCCGTACGGGCAGCAGCCGTACGGCGCCGGTCCGGGCGGAGGCGGGGGCGTGGACGACGCCGCGACCGCGCTGCTCCCGCCGGTCCCGCCGGTCCCGCCGGTCGACGACGCGGCGGCGACCGCGCTGCTGCCGCCGGTGAGGGTGTCGGGAGCGATGCCGCAGGCCCAGGCCCAGGCCTACGCGCAGGACCCGGCCCAGGCCCAGGCCCACGTGCAGGACCCGGCCCAGGTCTTCGACCCGCCGACCATGACGCTGAAGCGTCCGCCGGTTCCCGCCCCGACCGTTCCGACCGATCCGGCCGCCGCCCGGGCTGCCCGTGCCGCGCGCGCCGCCCGGTCCACGCGGCAGGCCCCGCCCGCCGGGCAGGCCCCGCCCGCCGGGCAGGCCCCGCCCGCCGCGTACACCGCGCCGGTCGCGCCCGCCCCCGGGCTGCCCGCGCAGCCGCCCCCGGCCCCCGCGGCGCCGGCCGTCCCGTCCGGCGCCGCCCGGACCGGCTCGCCGATCATCGATCCGGGCCTTCAGCCCGCTCTGATCACCGCGGGTGCGGCCGCCCTGCTGGCCGGTGGCGCGGCCCTCGGCCGGTTGCCGCTGGCCCTGGTGGTCGCGCTGCTCCAGGCGCTGACGGCGGCCGGCTGGTTCCGGCTCAACGGCATGTGGCCGGCCCGCCAGGGCATCGCGCTGGCGGCGCTCGCCGGCCTGGTGGCCGACGTGGCGGTGCTGCTGGCCGACGACGACGGCGGCACGGCGGCGGTGGTCGGCACCCTCGGCGGGTTCTTCCTGCTGGTCCTGGTGCTGCAGACGTTCCGGCCGGCCGACCCGAAGGAGCGTTTCTACGCGCTCACCGTGCTCGGCTCGGCCACCGTGGTGACGGTGCTCTGCACCGCGCTGCTGCTGGCGGACTGGGTGCCGGCGGCGGTCGGCGCGGTCGCGCTGGCGACCTTGCTGGCGGCGGCTCCGCTGCCCGGCCCGAAGCCGCTGGGCCCGGTGCTGGGCCTGCTGGCGGCGGTGGGCCTCGGCCTGGCCGTGGGCGCGCCGCCCGCGCTGGGTGCGGCGGCCGGGATCGGCGCGCTGGTCGGGCGCCGGGTGGCCGGGTACGACTTCCCGTCCCGGTTCGTGCACATGACGGCGGGCGTGGCGCTGCCGCTCGCGGTGGCCGCGCCCCTGGTGTGGATCGCCACCGAACTGCTGGCCGGCTGATCCGGCCGGTCCGGGCGTCCGCCCTCCCGGGGGCGGGCGGCCGGACCTGCGGCGTGCCGTACGACGCCCGCCCCGGAACCATGCTCCGGGGCGGGACGTCGTACGGTCGTGCGGGAGCGGCCGCTCGGGAGCGGCCCGGTCCGGATCCGGACACGGTGTGCGGATGCGGTTCGGAACACGGCGACCGGCGACGACGGGGGAGAGCGATGCGCGGCTGGCTGAAGGCGACGATCGGCCTGGTGGTGCTCTCGGGAGTACTGGTGGGCGCCGACCGGATCGCGGTCGGGGTGGCCGAGGACGAGGCCGCCGACCAGCTGTTGAAGAGCGGCCGGATGAGCCAGCGGCCGGACGTGTCGATCGACGGCTTCCCCTTCCTCACCCAGGTCCTGTCGATGAAGCTGGACGACGTGCGGATCTCCGCGGACGGGCTGACCGTCGGCGACGGCAGCCGCCAGGTGGCGCTGCACTCGTTCCGGGCGAAGCTGTCGGGCGTCGAGGTGAGCGACAGCATGAGCAGCGCCACCGTGGACAGCGGGACCGGTACCGGGCTGATCTCCTACGCCGACCTCTCCCAGCTGCTGCCGCCGGCCTCCCAGCTGGTGCCGAACGCGAGCGGGCTGGCGCTGGGCGGCAACACCCGGCTGAGCCTCTCGTACGGCGGCCCGGGCAAGATCAAGGCCGCGTTCGGGCCGGTCCCGGTCGGCGAGGGCACGGTGCACAGCAAGGGCAACACGGTGACGGCGGAGGGCTTCCGGCTGACCGGGGTGGCCGCGATGCTGGCCGGGCTGACCAGCCAGCCGCTGGATCCGGTGAGCTTCACCCTCTCCTCGCTGCCGGCGGGGCTGAACCTGTCGGAGGTCACCCCGAAGGAGGACGGCCTCCAGCTGTCCTTCGAGGGCAAGGGCGTCAAGCTCATCGGCTGACCGCCACCGCCCGGCGGCTCCGCGCCCACGCGGTTCCCGCCGGTTCGTGTCCGTTCGCCTCCGTTCCGCTCCGCGAGACGCGCTGTCCAGCGCGGACGGCGGAGCGGTGTCGTTTCCACCCCCTGACCGGGTCCCGCGGGGCGTCCGGCCGGTTCCCGACGCCCACGAATCGGTCAAATCCCAGCATGCGATCCATTTGATCTCAGTATTCGATACGCTGATGACAGCAGGTGCCGGGTGTCCCTAGCATCGTCGGCATGAAGCGACAGACGGACCTCACGAAGCGGCGGGCGGTAGACCTGTGCCGCGTGGCCGCCTGTCTGTGTCGAATGCGTTAACTCGGCGATTTGGCAGGGCGTTTGTCGCCCGCCGCCGATTCCCCCGGTGACCTGGACCGGCCCCCCGGGCCGAACGTCGCCGCCCTGCACCGCAGATCACCGCCCGGCCGTACCGCGGATCCGCCCCCGTCCCATCATTCGGACGGAATTTCGGACCGGGCGTCGTCGGGCAACCCGGCAGCACCCCTCCCCGGCCTCCGGCCGGGGACCCCAGAGCAGCAATACCTTCCGCAAACCGCCCTCGGATGGAGAACATCACCATGAGCCGTAGCGACGTCCTGGTCGACGCCGACTGGGTCCAGGCCCACCTGGACGACCCGAAGGTCGTCATCGTCGAGGTCGACGAGGACACCTCCGCCTACGACAAGAACCACATCCGCAACGCGGTCCGGATCGACTGGAAGTCGGACCTCCAGGACCCGGTCCGCCGCGACTTCATCGACCAGGCCGGCTTCGAGGCGCTGCTCAGCGCCAAGGGCATCGCCAACGACGACACGGTCGTGCTCTACGGCGGCAACAACAACTGGTTCGCGTCGTACGCCTACTGGTACTTCAAGCTGTACGGCCACGGTGACGTCCGCCTGCTCGACGGCGGCCGCAAGAAGTGGGAGCTGGACTCCCGCGACCTCGTCTCCGAGGTGCCGACCCGCGCCGCGACCGAGTACAAGGCGCAGGCCGCCGACGCCTCGATCCGCGCCTTCCGCGACGACGTGATCGCCGCCATCGGCAACCTCAACCTGGTCGACGTGCGCTCGCCCGACGAGTTCTCCGGCAAGCTGCTCGCCCCGGCCCACCTCCCGCAGGAGCAGTCGCAGCGCCCCGGCCACGTGCCGAGCGCCCGCAACATCCCGTGGGCCAAGAACGCCAACGACGACGGCACCTTCAAGAGCGACGACGAGCTGAAGGCCCTGTACGAGGCCGAGGGCATCGACCTGGCGAAGGACACCATCGCGTACTGCCGCATCGGCGAGCGCTCCGCGCTCACCTGGTTCGTGCTGCACGAGCTGCTCGGCCAGGAGAACGTCAAGAACTACGACGGTTCCTGGACCGAGTACGGCAGCCTGGTCGGCGTGCCGATCGAGCTCGGCAACTGAGCCGCCCGCTCCACCCGTAAGGCTGAAGGGAAGACAAGACATGTGCGGTGCGAAGGCCGGTGGGCCGGACCTGGCAGGAGTTGACGTGGCGAACGAGACGATCATCCAGGGTTCCGTGACCCGCGACGGCGAGCCGGTCAACGGCTACGTCCGACTGCTCGACGAGGGCGGCGAGTTCACGGCGGAGGTGCCCACCTCGGCGACCGGCCAGTTCCGGTTCTTCGCCCGCCCGGGCAAGTGGACCCTGCGGGCGCTCATCCCGGGCCAGACCGTGGACCGCCAGGTGGTCGCCTCCCAGGGCAACCTGACCGAGGTCGCGATCGCGGTCTGATCCACCTCCACCCCGGTGGACGGAGTACCGAGGGCCCCTGCCGAGCAGGGGCCCTCGGGCATACCGTGGAGGTGTGCAGGCACGCCGGCGACACCGCTACTACTTCGCCATGATGGGCGTCTGCCTCGGGCTGTTCGTGCTGGCCTGGGGCGTCGTGCGGTTCTGGTCCGTCCCGGCCGCGATCGGCATGTGCGTGGTCGCGATGGTGATCCCGCCCGCCGCCGCGGTCTTCGCCAACAAACGGGACCCCGAGGACGACTGGTGGAACGACCCGCGGTGGGAGGACCCGAAGTGGGACGACCCCGGCCACGACCGGGACCGTCCCGACAGCGACCGCCCCGACCGGGGCCGTCCCGACAGCGACCGCCCCGACCGCGGACCGCGTCCGTAGCCGGTCGTCAGTAGACGAGCGCCTGCACGCCGTCGGCCATGATCTCGCTGACGAAGACCTGTGCGCCCGCGATCCGGACACCCTCGACGGTGTCCTTCTGCTCGATCCCGCGCCGCACCGCGCACTGGGTGCAGAGGGTGACCGTGCCGGCCGCCAGGACCGACTCCAGCAGGTCCGGCAGCGGCGCCGCGTGCGGCAGCTCGAACTCGGCCGCCCGCCCGGGCAGCGCGAACCAGGACGACTCCCCGGTCAGCCAGAGCGAGACCTCGATCCCGCTGGCGACGGCGACCGCCGCCACCGTGAAGGCCTGCGAGCACCGCTCCGGCGCGTCCGCGCCGGCGGTGACCTTGATGACGAGCTTCTTCGACTGCGACTGCTGCGACTGCTGCGACTGAGACGACATGCCGACACCCTAGATCGACGACGTGGTGGGGCTCACCGAGAACCGTCGGCACCCGGCGGATAGAGTGAGCGCGAGCAAAATCCACCACACTGTCGCCGCCCTGGGAGCCCCCCGTGTCCGGTCTGGAAATCTTCTTCGACGGTCTGCTGGCCCTCATGGCCGTGCTGATCACCTGGTTCGCCATCTTCGCGGTGATGAAGCTGTACCAGGGCCAGCGCTGAGCGACTGCCGTACGGTTGAAGCAGTCCCGCACCGACGACAGTGACCAGGAAAATGATCGAGATCCCTTCTGACCTCCACCGGGACGTCGTCCCGCTCGCCTTCCTCCTCGGCACCTGGGAGGGCGCGGGCGTCTACGCCCCGCTGCCGAACGAGGAGGGCTCCGGCGCGGAGAAGTGCAACTTCGGCCAGGAGATCGTCATCCGCCACGACGGCCGGCCCTTCCTGGAGTTCCGTTCCCGTACCTGGGTGCTGGACAACGAGGGCGAGAAGGTCCGTCCGCTGGAGAACGAGCACGCGTTCTGGCGCATCACCAGCAACCACCAGGGCACCAGCGGTGTGCGCGGCGTCGAGATCTCCTCGGTCCGCGACGACGGCACGGTGGAGATCTGGTACGGCGAGCTGGCCGACGGCAAGCCGCAGATCGACGTCTCCACCGACGCGGTGGCCCGGATCGAGGGCTCGCCGGAGTACTCCGGCGGCAAGCGCCTCTACGGCTTCGTCAACGACGAGCTGCTCTGGGTCGGCGAGAAGGCCGCCCCGAACGTGCCGCTGCGGCCGTACATGTCGGCGCAGCTGAAGAAGGTGCTCAGCCCGGCCCAGCTGATCAAGGACATCAACGACCTGCCGGACGACGGCATCGCGTTCTTCCGCTGAGCCCGGCCCCTCCGCGCCGAGCACACCACGCCTGAGGTAGGGACCGGCCCCGCGGCCGGTCCCTACACTTGCCTCAGGACCCCCGACATTGGCAGGGACAGGACCCGTGGCGGACACCGGCACCACCGACTGGCAACTCTCCGGCGACTGGAAGGCCGGCCTGCGTGAACGCGGCTACCGGCTCACACCCCAGCGCCAGCTCGTGCTGGAGGCGGTCGACGCCCTCGACCACGCCACCCCCGACGAGATCCTCGGCCACGTCCGGCGGACCGCCAGCGGCGTCAACATCTCCACCGTCTACCGGACCCTGGAGCTGCTGGAGGAGCTGGGGCTGGTCTCGCACGCGCACCTCGGCCACGGCGCCCCGACCTACCACCTGGCCGGCCGCCACCACCACCTGCACCTGGTCTGCCGGGACTGCGAGCGGGTCACCGAGACCGGCACCGAGATCGCCGGGCCGCTGATCGACGGCCTGCGCGCACAGCACGGCTTCGACACCGACCTGGAGCACTTCGCCATCTTCGGCCGCTGCGCCGACTGCACCGCCAAGCGCTCCGCGGCGCAGTCGTAAGCTTTCCGGTATGAAGAGCCCGCTGCTTGCGCTGCCCGGTGCCGTCCCCGCCGAGGGAACCGACGAGGGGGTGGCCGCCCACTACGGCGACCTCTTCCGCGAGCAGCGCAGCCTCGCGCAGGGCACCGGCTTCGTGGACCTCTCGCACCGCGGCGTGGTCACCGTCACCGGCGACGACCGGCTCGCCTGGCTGCACCTGCTGCTCACCCAGCACGTGAGCGCGCTGCCGCCGCAGCAGGCCACCGAGGCGCTGGTGCTCTCCCCGAACGGGCACGTTGAGCACGCCCTCTACCTGGTCGACGACGGCACCACCACCTGGGCGCACGTCGAGCCCGGCACCCAGCAGGCGCTGATCGGCTACCTGGAGAGCATGAAGTTCTTCTACCGGGTCGAGGTGGCCGACGCGACCGCCGACTACGCGGTGGTCCACCTGCCGGCCGGCTCCACCGCCTCCGCCGAGGGCGCGGCGGCCGTCCGCGAGCTGCCGTACGGGCGGGACCTCTTCCTGCCGCGTGCCGAGCTGGCGGCGCTGACCGGGGGGTACGGTCCGGCGTCCGGGATCTGGGCGTACGAGGCGCTGCGGATCGAGGGCCACCGGCCGCGGCTCGGCTTCGAGACCGACCACCGGACCATCCCGCACGAGGTGGACTGGCTGACCAGCGCCGTCCACCTGCAGAAGGGCTGCTACCGCGGGCAGGAGACGGTGGCCCGGGTGCACAACCTCGGCCGCCCGCCGCGCCGGCTGGTCTTCCTGCACCTGGACGGCACCGAGGAGGTGCTGCCCCCGCACGGGACGGAGGTGCGGCTCGCCTCGGACCCGGAGGGGCGGGCGCTCGGCTTCGTCACCTCCTCGGCGCGCCACCACGAGCTGGGACCGGTCGCGCTGGCGATCGTGAAGCGGAACGTGCCGCTGGACGCGGTGCTGCTCGCCGGCACGGTGCCGGGGACGCAGGACGTGATCGTCCCGCAGTAGCCCCGCCGACCGCAGTAGCCCCGCCGGCCGCGGTAGTCCCGCCGGCCTAGCAGCCGCCGACCGCCGGGGCCCCGCCGACCGCGGCGGTCAGACCTCGACCAGCACCGTGAACGGCCCGTCGTTGACCAGCGCGACCTGCATGTCCGCACCGAACCGGCCGGTCTCGACCTTGGCGCCGAGCGCCCGCAGCCGGGCGACGACCTCGTCCACCAGCGGCTCGGCGACCGGGCCGGGGGCGGCGGCGTTCCAGGTGGGGCGGCGGCCCTTGCGGGCGTCGCCGTAGAGCGTGAACTGGCTGATCACGAGCAGCGGCGCGCCGATGTCGGAGCAGGACCGCTCCACGCCGTCCTCGTCCGGGGGCAGCAGCCGCAGGGTCCAGAGCTTGCGGGCCAGCTGGGCCGCCTGGGCGGGGGTGTCGTCGTGGGTGACGCCGACCAGGACGCAGAGCCCCGGCCCCTCGATCGCGCCGACGGTCTCCCCGGCCACCGTCACCCGGGCCTCGGCCACTCGCTGTACCACTGCTCGCATGCGGCCATTGTGCCGGAGGCGGCGGGGGCGTCCGCGAGCCCCCCAGGGGCGCTCAGCTGTCTGGCGCGCGCTGGGTAGCGTGCGCCTGCGCGCCGGTTGGCGCCGCTCTCCCTGCGGAAAGCTTCGGTCATATCAGCCACCCCTCTTCGCCAGGGGGCCGTTCGGGTGCACGGGCGGTGCGGCGGCGCCGGGCGGGGTGGCACGCTGGGGGACCGTACAAGGGGTCCGGGGCGCCAAGGTCCGCCGCACCGGGCCGGGTTCGGCCACACGGTCGAGCCGGTGGGTCAGGTGTTCCGGTCGCGTCGCCCCGGTGGGTGGCGGTGGCCGGGGGCGGGAACCTTCGCGGGTGGCCCGGGCGTGCCCCGGACGGGTGGGCGCCACGGGCGCACGCGACGGGAACGGGCCGGACCGGCGGCAGGCGACGGGGTGCCGCGAGCGGGCGGGATCGGGACGACGGCAGGTGGTTGGTTGATGGACGCTAGCAGCACGGCGCAGGACCGTTCCGGGCGTGCGCCCGAGGGGGCGGGGCCGGAGCGGGACCTGGAACGGCTGGGCCTGGATCAGCTGCGGATCCTGCGCCGGGAGACCCTGGAGCAGGAGGCCGACCTCTCCTACCTGCGGCGGCTGCTGCACGGGCGGATGGACATCCTGCTGGCGGAGCTGGACCGCAGGCCGGGCGGCGCGGCCCCCCGCCCGGCGGAGGCCGGGGAGCCGGCCGGCGCCCTGCTGGAGCGGCTGCCGGCGATCCTCACCGACGCGCCGTCCACCGTCCGCCGGTCGGCCCGGCACGTCACCCTGGGCCCGCCGCGCGGCCACCAGTCCCAGCTGGAGGCGGACGAGCTGATGGGCGACGTCCAGCTGGCCGATCTGGCCGCGCACCCGGCCGAGGAACTGCTGGCGGCACTGGACCGGCTGCGCTCGCACGAGCGCGAGGTGTCCGGGCGCCGGCAGCTGCTGCTGCGGACGGCGGACGGCTGCAACGCGGAGATCACCCGCAGGTACCGTGATGGGGAAGCACGGGTCGACGACCTGCTCGCAGGCGGCCCGCTCTGACCGGGTGAGGCGCCGGGGGCTGGGTCGGGCCCGGCTCGCCCCCGGCCCACCCTCACCTCCGGAAGGCTCCCGCCATGTCCAAGCCCACCGCCCTGTCCGTGCTCGCCGAGGTCGTCCGCTCGGGATTCACCGAGGGCCGCCACCACGGCTCGCTGGTGCTGCTGGCCGCCGACGGTTCGGTCGAGTTCGCACTGGGGGCGCCGGAGGCGCCGGTGTTCCCGCGGTCCTGCGCCAAGCCGTTCCAGGCGGTGGCCACCCTGCGGGCCGGGTTGGCGATCGAGGGCGAGCTGCTGGCACTGGCGGCCTCCAGCCACTCGGCAGAATCGTTTCACCTCGATGGGGTACGACGGATCCTGGCCGGGGCCGGGCTGGACGAGTCCTCCCTGCGGACCCCGGCGGACCTCCCGCTCGACGAGACCGAGGCCGAGCTGCACCTGCGCGCCGGCGGGGAGCGCGCGCCGATCCTGATGGACTGCTCCGGCAAGCACGCCGGCTGGCTGGCCGCCTGCGTGGCCAACGGTTGGCCCGTCGACAGCTACCTCGACCCGGCCCACCCGGTCCAGCTGCTGGCCCGCGAGGCCATGGAGCAGGCCACCGGCGAGCCCGCCGGGCACGCCGGGGTGGACGGCTGCGGCGCGCCGCTGCTGGCCGTCAGCCTGACCGCGCTGGCCCGCGGCTACCGGGCGCTGCTGCTGGCCGGTTCGGGCACGCCGGAGCGCCGGGTGGCCGACGCGATGCGCGCACACCCCGAGTACGTCGCCGGCACCCGCCGGGCCGACACCTGGCTGATGCGGGCGGTGCCGGGCGCGCTCTCCAAGATGGGGGCGGAGGCGGTCCAGGTGGTGGCGCTGCCGGACGGCCGGGCGCTCGCCTTCAAGATCGACGACGGTGCCGAGCGGGCCCGCGGACCGGTGCTGGCGGCCGCGCTGCGCCGGCTCGGGGTGTCCGCCGAGGACGGCACGGTCGAGCGGATAGCCGCCTCCCCGCTGTTCGGCGGCGGGGTCCCGGTGGGCGAGGTCCGGGCCGCTTTCTGAGCCTCCGACCGCGGGCGCCCGGAACGGCCGCCCGCCGGTTTCCCCGCCGGTCCCCCCCCCGCCGGTCCCCCCGCCCCCTCCCGGCGGGCGGACCTGGACGGCGGTCGCCGGAGTGCGGACGGACGGCCCCCGGTGCACGGTGGACCGGGGGCCGTCGCACAGCTGAGGGAGTCCGTCATGAGCGAGCACGTCTACCGGGTGACCGAGATCGTCGGGTCGTCGACCGAGAGCATCGACGCCGCGATCCGCAACGGCGTCGAGCGGGCCTCCCGGACGCTGCGCAACCTCGACTGGTTCGAGGTGACGCAGGTCCGGGGCCACCTCGCGGAGGGGCGGATCGAGCACTACCAGGTCGGCCTGAAGATCGGCTTCCGGCTGGACGACGAGGCCTGAGCCGGACGCGGCCTGAGCCGACGCGGTACGGCCGGGCGCGGTACGACGGGGCGCGCGCCGGCCGGCCTCAGCCGCGTTCGGGCAGCACCAGCGGGACGCCGGTGCGCGGGTGCGGCAGGACCTCGACCGGGTGGCCGTAGACCTCGCTGAGCAGCGGCGCGCGCAGCACCTCGGCCACCGGCCCGTCCGCGACGGTGGTGCCGCCGGTCAGCAGCACCACCCGGTCCGCGTAGGCCGCCGCCAGCGACAGGTCGTGCAGGACGACGACCACGCCGTCCCCGGCGGCCGCCCGTTCGCGGGCGACCCGCAGCACCAGCTCCTGGTGGCGCAGGTCGAGCGCGGCGGTGGGCTCGTCGAGCAGCAGCAGCGGGGTCCGCTGGGCCAGCACCCGGGCCAGGGCCACCCGGGCCCGCTCGCCGCCGGAGAGCGCGGTGAACGGCCGCCCGGTGAAGGCGGTGGACTCGGTCGCGGCCATCGCCCCGCCGACCACCGCGTCGTCCTCGGCGGCGGCCGCCGTGCCGGACCAGGGCGCGCGGCCCATCCGGACCACCTCGTCCGCCGGGAACGGGAAGGACAGCGCGGCCGACTGCGGCAGCAGGGCGCGGTGCCGGGCGAGCTCGGGGGGCCGGTAGCCGGCCAGCGGGCGGCCGAGCAGCCGGACCTCGCCGGAGGTCGGCGCGAGGTCGCCGGCCAGGACGGAGAGCAGGGTGGACTTGCCGGCGCCGTTCGGCCCGAGCAGGGCGACCACCTCGCCGGCCGTCACCCGGACGTCCGCGCCGGTGAGCAGCTCGCGCCCGCCGACCGTCAGCCGGACGGCCTCGGCGGTGAGGAGTTCGGTGCCCGGGGCGGGGCGTCCGGGTACGTCGGGGCGGGTTCGCAGCCTCATGCCCAGCCTCCCTGCTTGGTCCGGGTGCGGCGCAGCAGCCAGAAGAAGAACGGGCTGCCGATCAGTGCGGTGAGCACGCCGAGCGGGAGTTCGGCGGGCTCGGCCAGGGTGCGGGCGGCGAGGTCGGCGGCGACCAGGACGAGCGCACCGCCGAGGGCGGAGGCGGGCAGCAGGAACCGGTGGCCCGGTCCGGCCACCATCCGCAGCAGGTGCGGGACGACCAGGCCGACGAAGCTGATGATGCCGCTGACCGCGACGGCGGCGGCGGTGAGCAGCGCGACCAGGGTGATCAGCACCAGGCGCATCCGCTCGACGTCGACGCCGAGGTGGCGGGCCGGCCGTTCGCCGAGCGCCAGCAGGTCCAACGGCCGTGCGTAGCGGGGGGCGAGGGCCAGGCCGACGAGTGCGAACGGCAGGACGGCCAGCACCTTGCCCCAGGTGGCCTGGGAGAGCGAGCCGAGCTGCCAGAAGGTGACCTGGTTGATCGCGGCGGAGTCGGCGGTGAACAGGAAGAGGCCGATCAGCGCGCCGCAGAAGGCGTTCACCGCGACGCCGGTGAGGATCAGGGTGACCACCTCGGTGCGGCCGCCGGAGCGCGACATCGCGTACACCGCGAAGACCGTCAGCAGGCCGGTGGCGAAGGCGAAGGCGGTGATCGTCCAGTTCCCGAAGGCGTCCAGGCCGAGCACGATGCAGGCGACCGCGCCGACCGCGCCGCCGGAGGAGACGCCGATCACCGCGGGTTCGGCGAGCGGGTTGCCGAAGACGCCCTGCATCAGGGCGCCCGCGCAGCCGAGCGAGCCGCCGACCAGCAGGGCCAGCACCACCCGGGGGAGGCGCACGTTCCAGAGCACCGACTCGGGGACGCGGTCGAGCGGGTGGCCGCCGAGGCCGAGCCGGTGGGCGAAGGAGGCGAGGATGTCGCCGAGCGGGATGCGGTAGGCGCCGATGCCGGCCGCGAGCAGGGCGCAGACCACCAGGGCGGCGGCCAGTCCGGCGATGACCAGGGTGGTCCGGCTCCGGCTCCGGCTCCGGCTCCGGGGCCCGGCCGGCGGGGCGGACTTCTTCTGCACGGCGGCGGCCTGGGGCGGGGCGGTGGTCACTTGGCGCCCGTCGGGTAGAGCTGTTCGGCGATCTCGCGGATGACCTGGGGGGTGCGCGGGCCGTAGCTGAGCAGCTGGCCGTCCTCGATCGAGACGATCCGGCGGTCCAGTCCGGCCGGGGTCTGGGCGACGCCGGGCAGCTTGAGCAGGCCGTCGACGCCGCCGACGGATTCGAGTCCCTTGCTCATCACCAGGATCGCGTCGGGTGCCGCCTTGACCAGGGCCTCGCTGGTGAGCGGGGTGAAGTCGCCGGAGAGTCCGGCGGCGGTGCCGGCGTCCGTGCCGCCGACGGCCTCGATCAGCGAGCCGGCGCCGGAGGCCGGGCCGCCGAGCAGGAAGACCGAGGCGCTGCCGCGCAGGTAGAGGAAGGCGACCTTGGGGTGGCGGTCGACGGCGGGCAGGGCGGCCCCGGCCTCGGTGATCCGCTGCTCGGTGCGCTCCTTGAGCTGCCGTCCGGAGTCGGGGACCCCGAGGGCGGCGGCGACCGTGTCGATGCGGGGGCCGACGTCGCCGAGCTTCTTGGCGTCGTCCAGCACGATCAGCGGGACGCCGGCGGCGCGGATCTGGTCGATCGCCTCGGCGGGGCCGGTGGAGCGGTCGGCGAGGACGACGGTCGGGTGCATCGAGAGCACGCCCTCGGCCGAGACGTCGTGCGCCTGGGTGATCACCGGCAGGGCGGCGGCCTGCTGGAAGGTGGTGGAGACGTCCCGGGCGACCACCCTGGGACCGAGGCCCAGGCTGAACACGATCTCGGCCAGGCTGCCGTTGAGCGGGATGATCCGGTCGGCGCTGGCGACGGTGACCTGTCGGCCGTCGGCGGAGGCCGCGGTGGCGGGGAGTTGCGGGGCGGGCTCGCCGGGCAGCGGTTCGACCGTGTCCGGGGCCTTCGAGGTGCCCGCTCCGGTGGCCGCGCCGGCGGAGCCGGCGGACGGGCCGCAGGCGGTCAGGGCGAGCAGCAGGCCGAGGGCGAGCAGCAGGAGGGCGGGCCCGGTGGCCGCCCGGGTTCGGGTGGTACTGCTGCTCAACATGGGCCCCTTCGCTGGGAGTTGTCCCCGCCGTGCGCCATGTGGAGGGGGGCGGTCGGCGGGGCTCTTGACTCATATATTAGGTTAGCCTTACCTCAATATCGCAAGGGGGTCGGTGGTGTACCGACTCCCCTTGCCCCGTCGCGCCGAGGAGTGATCCGCGTGCCTCTGCCCAGCCGCCTACGCCGCCTGGCCGCCACCCTGGTGGCCGCCCTCGCGGCCCTGATGACGGTCGTGGTGCTGCCCGGCCAGGCGGTGGCGGCGGAGGGGAAGGTCTCCGGCGGGCGGCTCGACTGGGGGATCAAGCAGTCCTTCCTGACCTACGTCACCGGGCCGATCGCCAAGGGGAGTTGGGCGCTGACCGGGGGAGCGGCCACGGTCTCCGGCAGCGGCTTCCGGTTCCACTCCGCGAACGGCACCTACGACCCGGCGACCGGTGCGCTGACCGCCGCGTTCTCCGGCGGGGTCCGGTTCACCGGGCACCAGGAGAACGGCGTCAACGCGCTCGACCTGAGCGTCGGGCGGCTCACCTTCCGGGCCGCCGCGGGCGGCGCGGCCGGGCTGTACGCGGACGTCAGCAGCAAGTCCAAGGAGACCGGCCAGGTCAGCAGCGCGAGCCAGGCCAAGCTGGCCGACCTCTCGCTGGCCGGCGTCGACCTGCGCGGCGCGGCCGGCACCCTGACGCTCAGCGGTGTCCCGGCGACGCTGACCGACGCCGGGGCCAAGGCCTTCGGCAACTTCTACACCGCGGGGACCGCGCTCGACCCGGTCAACCTCTCGGTCAACCTCCCGGCCGCCCAGTCGGGTTCGGCGGCACCCTCGACGGCCCCGACGGCCGCCGCGCCGACCCCGACCGGGACGCCCACGCCGACCGCCGCCCCGGCCACCGCACCGGCCACGACGCCGGCCACCGCACCGGCGCCGACCGCCGAGCCGACCGCCCCGCCCGCGACCCCGGAGGCCGCCGCCCGGACGGAGTTCGGCAACGGCGCGCTCGACTGGGGCGTCCGGCGGACCTTCCGCGACTACGTCACCGGCTCGATCGCCCAGGGCCGCTGGGAGCTCACCGGCGGTGCGGCGGACGGCGGCGCCTTCTTCCGCTGGACCCCGGCCAAGGGCGGCTACGACCCGGCGACCGGCGCGCTGACCGCCGCCTTCACCGGCAGCGTCCGCTTCACCGGCATGAAGACCGGTGAGACCTACGGCCTGGACCTCACCCTGGCCAACCCCTGCGTGACGATCGCCGACGGCCAGGGGCGGCTGCTCGCCGACGTCTCCGGCCGCACGCCGGACGGTGCCACCCAGCAGCTCACCGGCGTCGAGCTGGGCACCTTCGACCCGGCCGGACTGAAGCCCGAGGGCGGTCTGCTCAAGGCCGTCGAACTCCCGCTGAAGCTCGGCGAGTCGGGCGCCAAGGCCTTCGGCGGCCTCTACCCGGCGGGCACCGCGATGGACCCGCTGAGCTTCGCCGTCGCGCTCGACCCGGCCGCGGCCCTCCCGCCGCTGCCCGACATCGGCAGCGCCCCGGTCACCGCCTCGCCCTCCGCCGCACCGGTCGCCGCGTCCTCCGACGCGGGCGGTTCGGGCGGCGTGCCGACGGCGGCCGTGGTGGCCGGCGGTGTGCTGGCGGCGGCGCTCGCCGCGGCCGGTGCCGTGTACACCCTCCGCCGGCGCCGCGCCGAGCCGGCGGACCCCCAGGCCGCCGAGCCGGCCGACGCGGCCTGACGGCCGCCCCACCCTTCCCCCGCCTCACCGAACGGAGTCCCCCATGTCCCGCAGCACCGCCCTGCCCCCGGCCGGCCGCCGCAACCGCACCCGGATGGCCGCCCTGGCCGCCGTCACCGCCGGTCTCGCCCTGGCCGCCGCCGGTGCTCCCGCCCTGGCGTTCGGCGCCGGTGCGCCGAGCACCGTCACCTACGACACCGGTTCGCTGGACTGGGGCGTGAAGGCCAGCTTCCGCAGCTACGTGACGGGGCCGATCGGCCAGGGTGCGATCGAGCTGAGCGGCGGCGCCACCACCAACGCCGACGGCAGCTTCCGCTTCGGCCTGGCGAGCGCCACGTACGACATGGGCACGCACGAGCTCAAGGCCGGTTTCAAGGGCGGCGTCCGGTTCACCGCCCACCACGGCGCGCTGGACCTGACGTTCACCGACCTGAAGATCGTCACCGCGGGGACGACCGGCCGGATCACCGCCGACACCAGCGGCACGGAGACGATCGGCTCCCCCGAGGTGACGAAGCGCGACGACGTCCCCCTGGTGACCTTCACCGTCGGCCGGGACACCACGACCGGTGTCCCGACGGAGACCAAGCTCACCGCGGAGGGCGCCAAGATCCTCGGGAGCTACCCGGCCGACACCGTGATGGACCCGCTGTCGCTGGTGCTCAAGCAGAGCCCGGCGACCCCGTCCCCGACCGCCACGCCGACCCCGACCCCGACCGCCACGCCGACGGAGACCGCCACGCCGACCGCGACGGGCTCGCCGACGGCCACCGGCTCCCCGTCGGCCACCCAGTCGCCGACCACGTCGGGCTCCCCGTCGGCCACCCAGTCGCCGAGCGCCTCCGGCTCGCCGTCCGCGACCGGCAGCCCGTCCGCGACCGGCTCGCCGTCCGCGACCGGCTCCCCGAGCGGGACGCCGTCCGCCACCACCACGTCCACCACCCCGCCGGCCGCCGCCGGTGAACTCGCCGTCGTCAACGGCACCCTGGACTGGAAGGTCAAGGAGAGCTTCCGCAAGTACCTGCAGAGCCCGGTGGCCAACGGCAAGGTCGAGTTCGGCGGCGGCGCGGCCGACTACCGCTTCGGCAACGCGACCGGCAGCTACAACACCAGGACCCACGCGCTGTCGGCGGGCTTCGCCGGCTCGGTCCGCTTCCTCGGCCACCCCGCGGCCGGCGGCCACCAGCTGGACACCACCTTCTCGAAGCTCGGCCTGAGCATCGCCAAGGACGGTGCCTTCCTGACCGCCGACGTCAACGCCAAGTCGCTGGACGGCAGGACGACCGCGCTGTCCGGCGCCCGGATCGCCAAGCTCGACCTGTCCAAGGCGGACCTCACGCCGGTCAACGGCGTGGTGACGCTCACCGCCGTCCCGGCCGTGCTGACCGCCGACGGCGTCCCGGCCTTCGCCAACTACCCGGCGGGCGAGGTGCTCGACCCGGTCACCGTCTCGCTGGCCTTCGACAAGAGCGCCCCGCTGCCCTCGGCCCCGGCCGGCGGCGGCACGGCGGGCGGCACCACCGCGGGCGGCACCGGCACCGGCACGGGCACCGGTGCGGGCTCGGTCGGCGGCGCCTCGCTCACCACCTCGGGCGGCGCCTCGCTCGGCGGCTCCGGCGTGCTGGCCTCCACCGGCTCCTCCACCCCGGTGGTCCCGCTGCTGGCCACCGCCGGCGGCCTGCTGCTGGCCGGTGGCGGCGCCACCGTGCTGGCCCGCCGCCGCGGCGCGGTCCGGGCCTGACGACCGGCCGCCGACCCGACGGTCCCGGGTCGGCGGCCCGACGGAACAGCCCCGGCGAGCGGTTGCTCGCCGGGGCCGTCCCCGTTCGCCGTGCAGAGCGGTTCACGCGCTCAGCGGGTACCGCGCGTCCAGGTCCTGGAAGATCGCGCCGTTGAGCCGGAACGCCAGCTTGCACTCCTCGACCACCCGGCGGCGCTCGATCTCGTCCAGCACCAGCCCGGCGGCGTCCAGCTTGGCCCGGTAGTCGCGCTTGAAGGCGGCCGGGTTGCCGACCTCCTCGAAGACGTAGAACCGCACGCCGTCGCCCTTGCGCTCGAAGCCCCAGGTCTTCTCCGCGATGCCGCGGATGATCTGACCACCCGACAGGTCGCCCAGGTAGCGGGTGTAGTGGTGCGCGACGTACCCGGCCGGCCACTGCTCGGCCAGCTCCTCCACCCGGGCCGTGTACGCGGCGGTGGCGGGCAGCGGCTCCAGCGCGTCGCGCCACCCGGGCCCGAGCAGGTGCGCCAGGTCGCGCTCGATGGCGGCGGTCCGCATCAGCGCCGCGTCGATGAACGGCCCGGCCACCGGGTGCTCCGCCAGCTCGGCGGCCCGGCCCTCCAGGGCGCGGTAGACGTACCAGAGCTGGCCGGTGAGGTCGGCGTAGGCGTCGACGCCGAGGTGCCCGCCGAGGAGCCGGCTCATGAACGAGGACTGCTCCGCGGCCTCGTGTTCAGCACTGCTCGCGGTGCGCAGGACGGTGGAGAACGGGACGGGCTGCTCGGGTATGGGCATGCGGGCCTCCAGAGATCGAGAACGCCCCCGATTGCTTTGGTTAGCCTAGCCTAATCTCGCATGATGCCGACAGGGTGTCGGGAAGATCCGCGCCCGCCGGACCGGCCCCGGACACGGCGAAGGCCGGGGTCCGCGGGACAACCCCGCGAACCCCGGCCTCCGACTGCCCCGACCTACCTCGAACCGCTCCGGCGGACGCGCCGCCGGGCGGACGGGATCGGCACGGCTCGGCTCAGTGGCCGCCCTGCTCCGCCAGCCGCTTGATCGACGCGGTGACCTCGGCCTCGGCCTCGGCGCGGCCGACCCAGTTGGCACCCTCGACCGACTTGCCGGGCTCCAGGTCCTTGTAGACCTCGAAGAAGTGCTGGATCTCCAGGCGGTCGAACTCCGACACGTGGTGGATGTCCTGCAGGTGCTCCCAGCGCGGGTCCGTCGCCGGGACGCAGAGCAGCTTGTCGTCGCCGCCGGCCTCGTCCGTCATCTTGAACATGCCGATGACGCGGCACTTGATCAGGCAGCCGGGGAAGGTCGGCTCCTCCAGGATGACCAGCGCGTCCAGCGGGTCGCCGTCGTCCGCGAGGGTGCCCTCGACGTAGCCGTAGTCGGCCGGGTAACGGGTCGAGGTGAAGAGCATCCGGTCAAGACGAAGGCGACCGGTCTCGTGGTCGACCTCGTACTTGTTGCGGGAGCCCTTCGGGATCTCGATCAGGACGTCGAACTCCAACGGTTCCTCCAAGGTAGGTACTGACAGAATCCAAGTGTCTCCTACGGGAGTGGGTGCTCAGGAAAGGGGCCGGGTCGTGCGAGCAGGGGCTGGGGCGGGGCGTCGCCGTCGGGGGACGGCGGCGGGGCTGTTCGGGACGGCGCTCCTGGTCGCCGGGACGGTGCTGACCTCGGGTGGTGCGTACGCGCAGCCTTCCGCGACACCGAGCGGGACACCCTCCCCCGGCGGGTCCACCACACCCGCCGCCGGCGGCACCGGCACGCCCGGCGCGGCCACCGGTACGCCCGCCGCCACCGGCACGCCCGGCGCGGCCACCGGTACGCCCGCCGCCACCGGCACGCCCGGCGCGGCCCGCCCGGCGCCCGCCGCGGGCACGGTGCTCGCCACCGCCGAGGTCGGCCCGGGCACCGGACTGCCCACCGCCCAGGGCCTCCAGCAGGCGCTCGCCACCGCGCTCGCCGACCGGAACCTCGGCACCGTCAGCCTCGCCGTCGCGGACGCCGCCGACGGCAGGCTGCTGTACGGCAGCGGCGAGAACACCCCGGCCACGCCGGCCTCCACCACCAAGCTGGCCACCTCGGTGGCTGCCCTCTCGCTGATCCCGGCGGACACCCGGCTGACCACCCGGGTCGTCAAGGGCGCGGCTCCCGGCGGGATCACCCTCGTGGGTGGTGGCGACCCGACCCTGACCGCGCTCCCCGCCGACCAGGTGCAGATCGCCGGCCTGCCCGCCGACCCCGACACCGCCCCCGCCTCACTGGACGCGCTGGCCCGGCAGACCGCCGCCGCCCTGAAGGCCGCCGGCACCACCACCGTCACCCTGGACTACGACCTCTCGCTCTACTCGGGCAGCCCGCAGCACAAGAACCACGACGGGGAGAACATCGCGCTCGTCACCCCGCTGATGGTGGACGAGGCCAAGGTCGACCCGAAGAGCCGCGAGGACGCCCCGGCCCGGTACGCCGATCCGGCAGGCCAGGCCGCCGAGGCCTTCGCCGCCCTGCTGAAGTCCCAGGGCATCACCGTCCAGGGCAAGGCCAAGCAGGCCGCCGCCCCGGCCGCGGCCGACGCCCCGGTGCTCGGCCGGGTGGACTCGCCGACCATGGCGCGGCTCGTCGAGCGGATGCTGACCACCTCCGACAACACCCTCGCCGAGGCGATCGCCCGTCAGGCCGCGCTCGCCGCCCACCAGCCGGCCGGCTTCGAGGGCGCCTCCACCGCCGTCACCCAGGAACTCGCCCGGCTCGGCGTGCCGATGAACGGCGTGGCGATCAACGACGGCAGCGGCCTGCACACCGGCAACGCGATCCCGCCGGTCGTGCTGGTCCGGCTGCTCGCGCTGGCCGCCTCCGACCAGCACCCCGCACTGCGCCCGGTGATGACCGGTCTGCCGATCGCCGGCTTCACCGGCACCCTCGGCAAGCGGTTCGGCGCCGGCTCCGGCGCCGCCGACGCGGCCGGGCTGGTCCGCGCCAAGACCGGCAGCCTCAGCGGCGTCAACACCCTGGCGGGCACCGTGGTGGACGCCGAGGGGCGGCTGCTCTCCTTCGCGGTGATGACCCGGACCAGCGCCCCCGTCGACTCGGCCCGCGCCG
Organism: Kitasatospora sp. NPDC042419; assembly: GCF_056437345.1. Classification (NCBI taxonomy): domain Bacteria; kingdom Bacillati; phylum Actinomycetota; class Actinomycetes; order Kitasatosporales; family Streptomycetaceae; genus Kitasatospora; species Kitasatospora sp. NPDC042419. Next base: position 22,204 of record NZ_JBWKAW010000038.1, on the reverse strand, counting down.
CGATGGACCGCATCGTCGCCCGGCTGGCGGCCTGCGGCTGCCACTGACCGGCCACTGTGGCTCCCCCCGGCGGACGAGAGCACGTACGGTGAGGGGTATGACGAGCGCGAGCGGCGGTGCTGACATGGTCGACTGGAATCTCGCGGTCGCAACCGCGACCAGGCTGGTACGGCCGGGGCCGGAGGTGAGCCGCGCCGAGGCGGCCGCCGTGGTCGCCGAGCTGCGCCGGCACGCACTGGAGGCCGAGGAGCACGTCCGGGAGTTCACCGGCATGCGCTCCAGCAGCCTGTCCGAGGCGGCCGCGACCCCGGTGCTGATCGTGGACCGCCCGGGCTGGGTGCGGGCCAACGTGGCGGGCTTCCGCACGATCGTCCAGCCGCTGGTGGAGAAGCTCCAGGCGCGCCGGGCCAACGGTTCCGGCCCCGGCGTCTTCGGCACGGTGGGGGAGAAGGCCACCGGTATCGAGGTCGGCGCCCTGCTGGCCTTCCTGTCCACCAAGGTGCTCGGCCAGTACGAGACCTTCGCCCCGGCCGAGTCCTCGCTGGAGACGCCGGACAGCCCCGCCGCCCTGTTCGACAAGCCGCGGCTCGGTCCCGAGACCGCCGGCCCGGGCCGACTGCTGCTGGTGGCGCCGAACATCGTGCACGTCGAGCGTGAACTCGACGTCGACCCGGCCGACTTCCGGCTCTGGGTCTGCCTGCACGAGGAGACCCACCGCACCCAGTTCACCGCGGTGCCCTGGCTGCGCGACCACATCCAGTCCGAGGTGCAGTCCTTCCTGTCCGAGACCGACGTCGACCCCGGCGCGCTGCTGGACCGGCTGCGGGACGCGGCCGGCTCGCTCGGCGGAGGCCTGCCCGGGCTCGGCGGCCGCGCGGAGAGCGCCCCGTCCGCCGGACTGCTGGAGATCGTCCAGTCGCCCTCCCAGCGCGAGATCCTCGGCCGGCTGACCGCCGTGATGTCGCTGCTGGAGGGCCACGCCGACGTGGTGATGGACGGCGTCGGCCCGGCCGTGGTGCCGAGCGTCGCGGAGATCCGGGAGAAGTTCCAGCAGCGCCGGGACCGCGGCGCCAACCGCCTCGACCTGGTGCTGCGCCGGCTGCTCGGCATGGACGCCAAGCTCCGCCAGTACCAGGACGGCGCGGTCTTCGTCCGGGGCGTGGTCGACCAGGTCGGGATGGACGGCTTCAACCGGGTCTGGACCTCGCCGAACACCCTCCCGACCAAGGAGGAGATCCACGACCCGGCCGCCTGGGTGGCCCGGGTGGCGCGCTGAGGGGGCGGTGATTCGCCCGCTCGCCTCCGGGGCGCTCCGACCCGGTGCCGACGGTCGGCGCTCCGATGCCGCTCGTGCCTCGCGGCCTCCTCGCGCTCTCCCTCTCGGCACCGGCGCGCCCCTTCGGCTCGGGGCGGTGATCCGCCCGCCCGCCCCCCGGGGCGAGCTGATCCGGCGCGGGCGGGTGCTCCGGAGCCCGGGACGGGGGGTTCGGTCCGAAGGGTGGTCGCGGATGGTCAAACCCGTTCGTACGGGTGGTCCAGTCGTGCAGATGGCGGGTGAAGATACGTTTCTCCATTCACCCGAACGTGGGACGGTGGTCGTACCGGTGGCGCGGGTGGCGTAGCGGCTGCCTCCTTTCTGCCACCATCTGTGAGCGCCCGGTAACGCGGCGCTCATGGAAGCGCGGTCCCCGCCGCGCCCGCAGCCGTCCTGTCCCCTCCGTCGAGGAGTCGTCCGCCGTGGGCCCACACCCCGCCGTCGCAGCGATACGCCTGGCCGTCCGCCGTACCCTCACCGACCTCGCCGCCGAGGCCGGCTCCACCTTCACCGTTCCCGTCCGCGAGCCGCGCGAGCGCACCGGCGGCGTGCCGCTGGCCGTCGCCGCCGTCGGCACCACGCTGATCGGCAACGCCCACCGCCACCCGTCCGGGCTGCCGCGCACCCCCGCCGCGCCCGGTTCGCCGCTGGTCCTGGTCGCCGTCAGCGGCGGCGCGGACTCCATGGCCCTGGCCATCGCGACCGCCTTCGAGGCTCCCAAGATCGGCCTGCGGGTCGGCGCCGTCACCGTCGACCACGGCCTCCAGGCCGGCTCCGCCGACCGCGCCGCCCAGGTCGCCGAGCGGCTGCGCGAACTCGGGCTCGACCCGGTCGAGGCGATCCCGGTCCGGGTCGGCCGCGAGGGCGGCCCCGAGGCCGCCGCCCGGGACGCCCGGTACGCCGCCCTGGACGAGGCCGCCGAGCGCCACCGCGCGGTCGCCGTCCTGCTCGGCCACACCCGCGACGACCAGGCCGAGACCGTCCTGCTGGGCCTGGCCCGCGGCTCCGGCTCCCGTTCGCTGGCCGGGATGCCGGCCCAGAAGGGCCGCTACCGCCGCCCGCTGCTGGAGCTGGACCGGGCCGCCACCCGGCAGGCCTGCTCCGCCCAGGCGATCCAGGTCTGGGACGACCCGCACAACTGCGACCCGGCCTTCACCCGCTCCCGGGTCCGCCACGAGGTGCTGCCGGTGCTGGAGAAGCACCTGGGCGGCGGCGTGGTCGAGGCGCTCGCCCGCACCGCCCGGCTGTTCCGCGACGACGCCGACGCGCTCGACCAGTGGGCCTCGCTGGCCGAACGCGACCTCCGTACGGGCGAAGGCACCCTGGACGCCGTGAAACTGGCCGAACTGCCCCCCGCCGTACGGCGCCGGGTGCTGCGCCGGGCGGCGCTGCGCGCGGGCTGCCCGGCCGGGGACCTCTTCGCCCGCCACCTCGAAACGATCGACCTGCTGGTCACCGGATGGCGGGGTCAGGGACCGTTGCACCTACCCGGGGGCGTCGAAGCCACCCGGCGGTGTGGCACGCTGGTCTTTCGGCGACAGGGCGACTGACGGGCTGGTGTGCCCCGGGGAAGCCGGCCGCCGGCCATCCAGACCCCGACACGTTTGAGGACGTATCCCCGGTGGACCAGAACGACATGGGCGCTGACCTCGCGAAGGTGCTCATCAGCAAGGACGAGATCGACGCGAAGCTCCTGGAGCTGGCCGAGCGCATCGACCGGGACTACGCAGGCAAGGACCTGCTGATCGTCGGCGTCCTCAAGGGTGCCGTGATGGTCATGGCCGACCTCGCCCGCGCCCTGCACTCGCAGGTCACGATGGACTGGATGGCCGTCTCCTCCTACGGGATGGGCACCAAGTCCTCCGGTGTGGTGCGGATCCTCAAGGACCTCGACACCGACATCGCCGGCCGTGACGTGCTGATCGTCGAGGACATCATCGACTCCGGTCTGACGCTGTCCTGGCTGCTCGGCAACCTGGGCTCGCGCGGCCCGGCCTCGCTGGAGGTCTGCACCCTGCTGCGCAAGCCGGACGCCGCCAAGGTCGAGATCGACGTCAAGTACGTCGGCTTCGACATCCCGAACGAGTTCGTGGTCGGCTACGGCCTCGACTACGCGGAGAAGCTGCGCAACCTGCCGTTCATCGGCACCCTCGCCCCGCACGTCTACGGCGGCTGATTGACCCCGTTCGGACGACGGGCGGGAACAGTTGGCCGTTCCCGCCCGTTGGGTAGGGGGGACATAGAAACACGTCGTGTCGCTGTGCTCCCGTCACGAGCGGGTCGTACTGCGGTACGGTCCAATAAAACCGCTCTTCACATGAGCACAGACCGGATGCGCCGGCGGCCCACAGCCCCGCGGCGCCGTTGAGTGGCAGGAGGGACGGGGCGGCAACGCCCCGCATGGATGGACGTCAAGCGATACTTCCGTGCGCCGATCATGTGGATCGTGCTGGCCGTCCTCGCCGTCATCGTGCTGATGCAGGTCGTTTCGGATTCGAACGGCTACAAGACGGTGGACACCGGGCAGGTCGTCGCAGCGATCGACGCGAAGCAGGTCAAGTCGGCGCAGATCACCACGGGTGACTCGAGCACAATCAAGATCCAGCTGAAGGACGGTGCCAAGCTGCCCGCAGTGGGCACCGGCAAGCCGCAGTCCGGCAGCAAGTTCCAGGCCTCCTACATCGGCGACCAGGGTGTTGCGATCGCCGACAAGCTGCAGGCCCAGATCAACGACAACGACCAGAGCACGCTCACCGAGGGCTACACCGTCAGCCCGGAGAAGCAGAGCACCCTCGTCAGCCTCCTGCTGTCGATGCTGCCCATCGTGATCATCGTGCTGGTCTTCCTGTTCCTGATGAACCAGATGCAGGGCGGCGGCTCGCGCGTCATGCAGTTCGGCAAGTCCAAGGCCAAGCTGCTGACCAAGGACACCCCGAAGACCACCTTCTCCGACGTCGCCGGCGCGGACGAGGCGGTCGAGGAGCTCCACGAGATCAAGGAGTTCCTGCAGGAGCCCGCCAAGTTCCAGGCCGTCGGCGCCAAGATCCCCAAGGGTGTGCTGCTCTACGGCCCGCCCGGGACCGGCAAGACCCTGCTGGCGCGTGCCGTCGCGGGCGAGGCCGGGGTGCCGTTCTACTCGATCTCCGGCTCGGACTTCGTCGAGATGTTCGTGGGTGTCGGCGCCAGCCGTGTCCGCGACCTCTTCGAGCAGGCCAAGGCGAACGCCCCGGCGATCGTCTTCGTCGACGAGATCGACGCCGTCGGCCGGCACCGCGGTGCGGGTCTCGGCGGCGGCCACGACGAGCGCGAGCAGACCCTCAACCAGCTGCTGGTCGAGATGGACGGCTTCGACGTCAAGGGCGGCGTGATCCTGATCGCGGCCACCAACCGTCCGGACATCCTCGACCCGGCGCTGCTGCGCCCGGGCCGCTTCGACCGCCAGATCGCGGTGGAGCGCCCCGACCTGCAGGGCCGTCTGGACATCCTCAAGGTGCACCAGAAGGGCAAGCCGATCGCGCCCGACGTCGACCTCTCGGCCGTCGCCAAGCGCACCCCCGGCTTCACCGGTGCCGATCTGTCGAACGTCCTGAACGAGGCGGCGCTGCTGACCGCCCGCTCGGACAAGAAGCTGATCGACAACAACATCCTGGACGAGGCGATCGACCGCGTCGTGGCTGGTCCGCAGAAGCGCACGCGGATCATGTCCGAGAAGGAGAAGAAGATCACCGCGTACCACGAGGGCGGTCACGCCCTGGTGGCGGCGGCCTCCCCGAACGCGGACCCGGTGCACAAGATCACCATCCTGTCCCGCGGCCGGGCCCTCGGTTACACCATGGTGCTGCCGGACGAGGACAAGTACTCCACCACCCGCAACGAGATGCTCGACCAGCTGGCGTACATGCTGGGCGGCCGCGCGGCGGAGGAGCTGGTCTTCCACGACCCGACCACCGGCGCCTCGAACGACATCGAGAAGGCCACCGCCACGGCGCGGGCCATGGTCACCCAGTACGGCATGACCGAGCGCCTCGGTGCGATCAAGTTCGGCAGCGACAACTCCGAGCCCTTCCTGGGCCGTGAGATGGGCCACCAGCGCGACTACTCGGAAGAGGTCGCCGGGCTGGTGGACGAAGAGGTCAAGAAGCTCATCGAGAACGCGCACAACGAGGCCTGGGAGATCCTGGTCGAGAACCGCGACGTGCTCGACAACCTGGTCCTGGAGCTCCTGGAGAAGGAGACCCTCAACAAGGAGCAGATCGCCGAGATCTTCGCCCCGATCGTCAAGCGCCCGGCCCGTCCGGCCTGGACCGGTTCCGCCCGCCGGACCCCGTCCACCCGCCCGCCGGTCCAGTCGCCGAAGGAGCTGGCGCTCACCAACGGCGCCGCCGCCGTCGAGGCCGCCCCGGCCGACGTGGTGAAGCTCCCGCCGCTGCAGGCAGACCCGCCCGCCGAGGGCTGATCGAAAGCACCGGCACCGCACGGAATGGATGCCGCGTCACCAGGGTTTGTACCCTGGAGGCGCGGCATCCGTGCTGTTCGGCCAAGTCAGTCCCACCAGACCAGTCCCACGAGAAGCGAGGCCCGCATGATCGACCCGGTGACGCTCGACGGTCCGCCCGCCGTCGGCACCTTCGACCAGAAGCGGGCCGAGAACGCCATCCGCGAGCTGCTGCTCGCCGTGGGCGAGGACCCGGACCGCGAGGGCCTGCTGGAGACCCCCGCGCGGGTGGCACGGGCGTACAAGGAGATATTCGCGGGCCTCTGGCAGGAGCCCGAGGACGTCCTCACCACCACCTTCGACCTCGGCCACGACGAGATGGTGCTGGTCAAGGACATCGAGCTGACGTCCGTCTGCGAGCACCACCTGGTCCCGTTCCGGGGCGTCGCGCACGTCGGGTACATCCCGTCGACCACCGGCAAGATCACCGGGCTGTCCAAGCTGGCCCGGCTGGTCGACGTCTACGCCCGCCGGCCGCAGGTGCAGGAGCGGCTCACCAGCCAGGTCGCCGACGCGCTGATGCGGATCCTGGAGCCGCGCGGCGCGATCGTCGTGGTCGAGTGCGAGCACATGTGCATGTCGATGCGCGGCATCCGCAAGCCCGGGGCCAAGACGATCACCTCCTGCGTGCGCGGCCAGCTGCGCGACCCGGCCACCCGGGCCGAGGCGATGAGCCTCATCATCGGGCGCTGACCGGGCCGCCGCCGCGGGCCGCCACGGGTCAGATCGCCTCCTGCGCCTCCGCCGTCGCGTGCGGGGGCGCGGGCGTGCCCAGGGCGTTGCGGCGCGCGGGCATCCGCAGCCGCACCATCCGGCGCCAGCCGTACAGCAGGTCGTACAGGTAGAGCGCGTGGACGCCCGCGGTGACCACGGCCAGCTGCCAGCGGGGCCACCGCAGGATCCGCGCCATCCGTGACGTCACCGCGAGTCCGACGTCCCGGTGGGTGCGGATCTCGCCGCGGGCGCTGGTCTCCAGGACGTGCCGGATGTACGGGCCGTGGCCCTCGGTGACCAGCCGGAGCAGCTCCTCGTGGCAGTAGGCGAGGTGGTTGTCCTCGTCCGCCGAGATCATCCGCATCGCCCGGCCGACGTCCGGGTTGTCGCCGTACACCTTGACCAGTTGGCGCATCTGCTCGGCCGCGCGCTGCTCGGTGACCCGGCTGTGCGCCAGGTAGGTGATGATCTCGCGTTCGGTCAGCGGCACGCTGCTGGTGAGCCGCTCGTGGGCGAGGCCGACGCCCTGGCGCTCCAGCAGCATGCAGTAGTCGGCCTCGGCGGGGACGTCGACCTTGGGCAGGCCGCGCTTGTTCAGCAGCTGGGCGAAGATCCGGCCGTGCTTGCGCTCGTCGGCGCCGTGCCGGGCGATCTTCGGGGCGAGCACCGGGTCGCGGGTGAGCTCGGTGATCCGCTCGTTCTCCCAGCCGCCCTGGTCCTCGCCGCCGGCTGCGATGCTGCAGAACAGCTGATAGGCCTCGTCGTTCCGGTAGATCTCGTCGAAGAGTGATCGGGTGCTGAGCATGGGGCCTCCTGCCCGGATCCGGGACGGTGCCGGCCGTTCGGCCGGGCGGTCTCGATGCGTTCCCCCGGCTCGCCGCCCGGTCCGCCCGACCGGCCGGTAATCACTCAGCTGCCCTAGCCGAGGTGGTGGCCCATCCACTCCAGGGAGGCGGGCAGCTCGCGCACCCAGCTCTCGAAGTTGTGGCCGCCGTCGTCCAGGTACAGCGACTCCACGGCGAACTGCGGGTTGGCGGCGGAGACCTGCTGGGCGAGGTCGACGAACTGGACGGTCCGCGGGTAGTCGGCCTCCTTGCGGGTGGAGACCACCAGCATCGACAGGGCCGGGACGGGCAGGTTCTGCAGCCGCCAGGCGAGGTCGCTCTGCTCGGCCAGTGCCTTGTCGCCGCCGAACAGGCTGCCGCCGGTGAACTGGTCCTCGACGACCTTGAAGTCGCCGTGCAGGCCGCCGGCGACGCCGAAGACGTTCGGGAACCGCATCGCCAGCCGGAACGCGCAGCTGCCGCCGGTCGAGTAGCCGAAGGTCCCCCAGGCGGCGGGCGAGCGGCTGGTCCGGTACGCGGAGCGGAGCGCCTCCGGGACGTCCTTGGTGAACCAGGACTCGGCGGCCGGCCCGCCGGGGACGTCCACGCACTCGGTGTTCCGCGGCGGGGCGACGGTCGGACGGGACAGCACCACGATGGTCGGCTGCATCCGGCCGGCGCGCTGGAGCTCGGCGGCGGTCTGGATGACCGGCAGGTCCTTCATCAGATTGAGCGTCGTGCCGGGGTAGCCGGCGATGGCCAGCATCACCGGGAAGCGGATCAGCGCGAACTTCGGGTCGAAGTACTCGGGCGGCAGGTAGACGAACATCTGGTCGGACAGGCCGGTCTCCTTGCCGGTGATCCGGACCGACTCGACCTTGCCGGCCTCCTCGGGCGGGCCCTTCGGCAGGTCGCCGATGGTCTCCATGCCGCCCTCCTCGGTCGGCTGGAGCAGTGCGTCGGGGGCCGGCGCCCCCTTGTGGTTCTCGTTGCTGGTGAGGGTGAGCTTGGTGCCGCCCGAGCTGAGCAGGTCGTCCCATGTGGTGTAGAAACCGAAGGAGTTGTTGACGGCGAGGGCCAGCACCGCGAGCACCGAGACCTGAGTGACCGTCATCAGTCCGACCCGGCCGAGCACCGGCAGCGGGCGCTGCCGCGCCAGCCGGGGCCAGATCCAGAGGGTGGTGACGAGGGCCGCCGAACCCAGGGCGAGGAGCGAGTTCATCAGCGCGTCGCTGGTCAGTTCCATGCCGTGGGCCTTCCGGTGGGACACTGTCGGTGCAGGGTTCATCGTCTGGCGGTGCGTCAGCCGGGGCCAGCGCGGCTAGGCTGTCCGGACGCCGGGCGGGCCCGGGAGACCGCCCGCCGCGGTGCGCAACCGGCGCCCTAGAATGCGGCGTCCACCGTACGTACCGCGTACGCGGGGCCCCGTCGCGCCACGCGGCGCGGGGCTCCGGCACCCACCCCTCGGCTCAATCGCAGTGCCCCCAGGGGGCCGGTTTACCCTCCGTTGCCGGTTCCTTGGTGTGCGTATTGCCTGATGAAGGAAATGGCATGAAGGCCCATCACGGCTCCTCCCCCGGAGTGACCGGACACCGCTCCGCAGCCTCTACGCTGAACCTCCATGAGCGTTCCCGTGTCCGTTGAGCCGAGTCCCGAGCAGCCGCCCCGCCGCCGCGGGCTGCAGACGCTTCGTACCCAAGCGGCCGCCGTACCGCGGGCCTGGCTGCCCGGCGCGGTCGGCTACGCCTGTCTGCTGATCGGGCTGGTGGACATCGCCAGCGCGGTGTTCCCCAAGCTCCGGCACACCAAGGTGCACACCTTCGCCGGGCAGCTGCCCGGCGGCACCACCACCCTGGCCGCGGCCGGCACGCTGATGGTCGGCCTGCTGCTGGTGCTGCTCGCGCACGCGCTGCGCCGGCGCAAGCGGCGGGCCTGGCGGGCGGTCTGCGTCCTGCTGCCGGTCGGTGCCGCGCTGCACCTGCTGCGCTGGCACCAGCTGGGCCCGGCGGTCATCTCGCTGGTGCTGTTCGTCGTCGTGCTGGTCCACCGGCGCGAGTTCTACGCCAAGGCAGACCCCCGCACCCGCTGGCGGGCGCTGGTCAACCTGGTCGTGATGGGCGCCGTGAGCGTGCTGCTCGGCCTGCTGGTCGTCTCCACCCGGACCGGGTACGAGCTCGGCCACGCCGGCCTGTACGAGCGGCTGGAGCACGTCCTCTACGGGCTGTTCGGCTTCGAGGGGCAGGTCCACTACAGCTCGGACCGGGTCTCCGACCTGGTCGCCTACCTGCTCGGCGGGATGGGCCTGATCACCGCCTTCACCACCGCGTACCTGGCGCTGCGGCCGGAGAAGCCCAAGCCGGAGCTGACCGCCGAGGACGAGGAGAAGGTCCGCGGGCTGCTGGAGCGGCACGGCGAGCGGGACTCGCTCGGCTACTTCGCGCTGCGCCGCGACAAGAGCGTGCTGTTCTCGCCCAGCGGCAAGGCGGCGATCTCCTACCGGGTGGTCTCCGGGGTGATGCTCGCCTCCGGCGACCCGGTCGGCGACGTCGAGGCCTGGCCCGGCGCGATCAAGGTCTTCATGGCCGAGGCCCGCGAGCACGCCTGGGTGCCGGCCGTGATGGGCTGCAGCGAGGTCGGCGGAGAGGTCTGGACCCGCGAGGCGGGCCTGGACGCGCTGGAGCTGGGCGACGAGGCGATCGTCGACACCGCCACCTTCTCGCTGGCCGGGCGGGCCATGCGAAACGTCCGCCAGATGGTCAAGCGGATCGAGCGCAACGGCTACTCCTGCCAGGTCCGCCGGGTCTCCGACCTGACCCCGGAGGAGAAGTACCGGATCGCCGAGGCCGCGGCCCGCTGGCGCGGCACCGACACCGAGCGCGGCTTCTCGATGGCGCTCGGCAGGTTCGGCGACCCGGGCGACGACGCCTGCGTGGTGGTCACCGCCCACAAGGCCCCGGAGGAGGGCGAGGCCGGCGACGACCTCAAGGCCGTGCTGCACTTCGTCCCCTGGGGGGCGGACGGCATCTCGCTGGAGCTGATGCGCCGGGACCGGGCCGCCGACCCGGGACTGAACGAACTGCTGATCGTCGCGGCGCTGCAGGCGGTGCCCGCGATGGGCGTCCGCCGGGTGTCGCTGAACTTCGCGATGTTCCGCTCGGCGCTCGCCCGCGGCGAGCGGATCGGTGCCGGTCCGGTGCTGCGGGCCTGGCGCGGACTGCTGGTCTTCCTCTCGCGCTGGTTCCAGATCGAGTCGCTGTACAAGTTCAACGCCAAGTTCCAGCCGGAGTGGGAGCCGCGGTTCCTGGTCTTCCCGAACACCCGGGACCTGCCCCGGATCGGCTTCGCCGCGATGCAGGCGGAGGCCTTCATCACCCTCGGCATGCCGCGGCTGGGCCGCAGGCGGCAGCGCCAGGGCCTGATGCCGGCCGACGCCCGACCGGAGGTCACCGAGGCCGCCTGAGCGGTCCGGCGGGCCGCCCGGTCCCCGCGCCCCCTTCCGCCGGCCCCCGTCGAGGACCCTCCTCGGCGGGGGCCGGCGGCGTCCTCCGGAGGGGGTTCGGGGGGTGGGCTGCCGAGTGACCGGATGGCGTCGGCCAGATAATGGGGTTATGAGCGATTCGGTGCCCTTCTCCCTGCCGGCCGGACTGCCGCGGCTCGACCGCTGCGCCGTCATGGGCGTGGTCAACGTGACCCCCGACTCCTTCTCGGACGGCGGCCTGTGGCACGACCCCGCCCGGGCGATCGCCCACGGGCTGGCGCTCCGCGCCCGCGGCGCGGACCTGGTCGACGTCGGAGGGGAGTCCACCCGCCCGGGTTCGCAGCGGGTGCCCGAGGGCGAGGAGCTGAACCGCGTCCTGCCGGTGGTCCGGGAGCTGGTCGACGCCGGGGTGACCGTCTCCGTCGACACCATGCGGGCCTCCGTCGCGGAGCAGGCCGTGGCGGCCGGTGCGGCGATCATCAACGACGTGTCCGGCGGGCTGGCCGACCCGGCGATGGCCCGGGTGGTGGCCGAGACCGGCGTGCCGTTCGTGGTGATGCACTGGCGCGGGCAGTCCGCCGACATGGACCGGCTGGCGGTCTACGACGACGTGGTCGCGGACGTGGCCGCCGAGCTGACCGTCCGGATGGAGGCGCTGCTGGCGGCCGGGGCCAAGGAGGAGCAGCTGATCCTCGACCCGGGCCTGGGCTTCGCCAAGACCGCCGAGCACAACTGGGCGCTGCTCGGCCGGCTCGACGCACTCACCGCGCTCGGCCGGCCCGTCCTGGTCGCCGCATCGCGCAAGCGGTTCCTGGGTACGCTGCTCGCCGACCCGGAAACCGGGGAACTGCGCCCGGCCCGAGAGCGCGACGACGCGACCGCTGCGGTGTCGGTGCTGTCGGCCCGGGCGGGGGCCTGGGCGGTGCGGGTGCACGACGTGTCCGGCACGGCGGATGCCGTCCGGGTGGTCGCGGCCTGGCAGCGCGCGGCCCGGCAGGGGTGACCGGCAGGGAGGACGGGAGGGTCATGGCAGGTGACGGCAGGTTGAGCGGGGAGACCGCGGGCCGACGGGCCGCCGAGGCGGACCGGGAGGCGGTCCTGGAGGCCAACCGGGCGCTCTACGAGGCGCTGGAGAACGGGGACCTCGCGGCGGTCGAGGACGCCTGGCTCGGGGCGGGCGAGGCCGACGACAAGGGGGGCGTGGTCTGCGTCCACCCGGGCTGGCCGGTGCTGCGCGGACGGGCCCAGGTGACCCGGTCGTACATGCTGATCATGGCGAACACCGAGTACATCCAGTTCATCCTCACCGACGAGGAGGCGGAGGTGCACGGCGATGTGGCCCTTGTCACGTGCACCGAGAACATCCTTTCCGGCGGCGAGGCGGAGGAGGAGGGCGAACTCGGCCCGCTGGTCGGCGGAAAGGTCGTCTCGACCAACCTCTTCCGCCGCACCCCGGGCGGGTGGAAAGTCTGGTCGCATCACGGTTCACCCGTTCTGACCAGCGCCGACGAGGACGAAGAGGACTGATTCCGCGAGCGGGCGGGAAATGTCGCCCGGCGGTGGCCCGGGAATTCCCGGACGGTCACCGAACGTTCACGTCAAGCGCCATTCCGGCGCGCGTGGCGACGGTTCGTGCCGGGTAGGACGGTCAGGTGTTGTCGGCGCGCGCGGGTAGATTCGAAAACGCAGTGGCGGGCGCGACGCCCGCCTTCGCCCTGCCTGCCCACACCCTTCCGGGGCGGGGCCCGTCCGACTGGGAGCAGTGATTCGTTTGCTGGACCGCGTCACCCTGCGGGGCCTGCGTGCCCGGGGCCACCACGGCGTCTTCGAGCGCGAGCGGGTCGAGGGCCAGACCTTCGTGGTGGACCTGGTGCTGTACCTGGACACCCGCCCCGCCGCGTCCGGCGACGACCTCACCCGCACGGCGCACTACGGCATCGTGGCCGAGGAGGTCACCGCGATCATCGCCGGCGAGCCGGTCGACCTGATCGAGACCCTGGCCCAGCGGATCGCCGACCAGTGCCTGAAGCACCAGGCGGTCGAGGAGGTCGAGGTGACCGTGCACAAGCCGGACGCCCCGATCACCGTGCCGTTCGACGACGTGACCGTGACCATCCACCGGGTCCGCGCGTGACCGCCGCCGCGCGCGCCGCGGCAGCCGCAGAGCCCGTTCCAGCCGTAGAGGAAGTCCGATGAGCACGAGCGACCCGACCGCCGCGCCGAGCGCGTTCGACCTGGAGAGCCGGGTGGACTCGGTCGACACCACCCTGCACGGCCAGCGCTGCGCCGTGATCGCCCTCGGCTCCAACCTCGGCAACCGCCTGGACACCCTCCAGGGGGCCGTGGACGCCCTGGCCGACACCCCCGGGCTGAGGATCAAGGCCGTCTCCGCCGTGTACGAGACGGCGGCCGTCGGCGGCCCCGAGGACCAGCCCGCCTACTACAACGCGGTGGTGGTGCTCCGCACCTCGCTGCCCCCGCGCGACCTGCTGGAGCGCGGCAACGCGATCGAGGACGCCTTCGGCCGGGTCCGCACCGTCCACTGGGGGCCGCGCACCCTGGACGTCGACATCCTCGCCTACGAGGGCGTCACCAGCGACGACCCGCAGCTGCTGCTGCCGCACCCGCGCTCGCACGAGCGGGCCTTCGTGCTCGCCCCCTGGCTGGACGCCCAGCCGGACGCCGAGGTCCCCGGCCACGGGCCGGTGGCCGAGCTGCTGGCGGCGCTCGGCGGTCCGGACGCCCAGGGCGTCCGGCGGCGCGAGGACATCGGGCTGACCCTGCCGGAGTAGCGGGCGCCCCGCCCCGCCCGGGCCGGCACGGAGCCGGTCCGGGGAACTCGGGCGGGGGTCCCGGCCGTACGAACTGGTGGGCGCCGACCAGGTGGGCGCCCCGGTGCGGGGTGCCTGTCGAGCCGGGCCCGGTACGGTGGCCTGGCGCCGCCGTGCCCGTGCCCGGGGGCGGCCGCCCGTCACCGCTGCCCCGGGAAAGGACCTTGTCCGCGTGAAGCTGCTTCGCCTCCGCCTGCTGGTCGGCATCACCGCCGTCACCACGGCGCTGTCCTGGGCCGGCGCCAAGCTCTGGTCCTCCCTGGACACGCTGCCCGCCGTGCCGGGCGCGGCGCCGGTGGTGCTGGCCGCGGTGGCGGTGATCCTGCTCGCCACCGCGCTGTCGCTGCGCTCGCGGCTGAAGGCGGCGCGCGAGCGGCAGCCCGGGGCGAAGCGGGTCGATCCGCTGGGCGCGGCCCGGGCGGTGGTGCTGGGCCAGGCGAGCGCGCTGGTCTCGGCGGTGGTCACCGGCATCTACGCGGGCGCCGGGATCCACCTGCTCGGCGAGCTGGACGTGCCGGCCCGCAAGGACCAGGCGATCACCGCCGGCTTCGCGGTGCTGGCCGGTGTGGCGGTGATCGCGGCGGCGCTCTGGCTGCAGCACGTCTGCAAGCTGCCGGAGAACCACGACGACCCGGGTGCCCACGGGCCGGCGGCCACCCACCGCTGAACAGGCATTTTCCGGTGATCTTGGGTGATTCCCCGGGTACGTCCGGTAAGGCCGGTGCGGTGTCAAGGGCCAAAGCGGACCCTGGGCTGACACGGCCCCAATTCGCACGCTAGTTTCTTGGCATGTCTCGCGGACGCCACCGTCATTCCTCCGTCCTCGGCCGGATCTTCCCCCCCACCGCCGCCGGCGTGCTCATCGTCGCCGCGTTGGCCGCGCTGCTTTTCAGTCAGGACACCGTCCTGGTCCGCTCGGTGGGCGTCGCGGCGGTGCTCGCGACGCTCGGGATCGCGGTGCTGCTGCGGCAGCGCGACCGGGCCGCGCGGGCGGCCGCCGAGGTCTCCGTCGCGCAGCGGCTGCGGGCCGAGGAGCGGTTCGAGGAGCAGCTCGCCGAGGCCGAGTACGCGGCCGAGGTGGCCGAGGAGCGGGCCACCCGGTTCGGGCGGCGGCTGACCGCCGAGAAGTCCCGGCTGGCGAAGGCCGAGACCGAGATCGCCCGGCTGCTCAAGGAGCGGGCCGTGATGGTCGCCGAGCAGGCGCTCAAGGAGGCCGAGGCGACCCAGCGGGCGCTCGCGGCGAGCCGGCCCAGGTACCCGGCCAGTCCGGCCGCGTTCGTCCGCGCCGGGGCCGTGCTGCGGCAGCTGGAGCGGCGCGCGGCGCAGCTGCAGGCGCAGCGGGAGCGGGAGGCGCAGCGGCAGGCCGAGCGGGAGCGCGCGGCGGGTGCCGAGCTCGCGCTGCGGGCCAGGACGGCGCCCGCCACGACCTCGTCCGCGACGACCTCGGCCGCCGCCTCCCCGGCGGCTTCCCCGCGGGTGGTGCCGGCGGTTCCGGCTCCGGTCGCCCCCGCGGTGCCCGCCCCCGGTGTGGCGGGGCCGTCCGCGGCGGCCGCCCAGGCGGCTCCCGGTGCTCCGGAGGTGCGGGCCGTTCCGGCGGCTCCGGCGGCTCCGGTCCGGCCGGTGCTGACGGCGACGGTCGGACAGCTCGGCGGGGCGCCCGCCGTCCCGCCCGCGGTGCCGGCGGAGCGGCAGCGTCCGCGGCCGGTGCAGTCCTCGGCGGTGCGGGGGCAGGGGTTCAGTTTCTTCGGCCGCGGCTCCGGTCCGGCGGTCCGGGCGGCCGCTCCGGCGCCGTCCGTCGGCAGTGTCGCGGAGCTCGGCGAGCGGGCCGACCTGGCGGACGTGGTCGGGGACGAGGCGGTCGAGGCCCAGGCCCGGCAGCAGGCGCGGGAGCAGGCGGCGGCCGGGCAGGCCCCGGCCCAGGCCCGGACCCAGGCTCCGGCCCCGTTCCAGGCCGTCGTCGCCGGCGGGGAGCGGTCCGAGGCGGAGACGCAGGTGCTGCCGCAGGTCGGGGCCCCCGAGGCGGACGCCGAGGAGGCGGCCGGGCCGGAGGTGGTCGACCTGACCCCGCACGACGAGACCGAACTGATCCAGCTCCCGGAGCTGCGCGCCTCGCGCTGAGCACCGGCCCCGGAACGACGGCGGCGCGGGAGGACGGCGTACCGTCCTCCCGCGCCGCTCTTCCGTTCCGGGCCACCCCGCTCCGTGCGCGGCGGGCGCGGGAGCGGCGGAGCGCCCGTCCGCCGAGGGCGGGACGGGCGCTCCGGGGCGCTCGGCCCCGGGCGTCAGGACGCCCGGGGACCGGAGTGCCGGGACGTCAGATCTGGACGCCGAAGTCCTGGGCGATGCCGGCCAGGCCGGAGGCGTAGCCCTGGCCGACGGCGCGGAACTTCCACTCGGCGCCGTTGCGGTAGAGCTCGCCGAAGATCATGGCGGTCTCGGTGGCGGCGTCCTCGGAGAGGTCGTAGCGGGCGATCTCCGCGCCACCGGCCGCGTTGATCACGCGGATGTAGGCGTTGCGGACCTGGCCGAAGTTCTGCGACCGGGCGACGGCGTCGTAGATCGAGACCGGGAAGGTGATCCGGGTGGCCTCGGCCGGCAGCGTGGCGAGGTTGACGTTGATCGCCTCGTCGTCGCCGGCGCCCTCGCCGGTGCGGTTGTCACCGGTGTGGACGACGGTGTTGTCCGGGCTGCTCGTGTTGTTGAAGAAGACGAAGTGGCCGTTGGACAGCACCTTTCCGTCCGCGTTCAGCACGATCGCGCTGGCGTCCAGGTCGAACTCGGCACCGGTCGTGGTGCGGACGTCCCAGCCGAGGCCGACGGTGACCGCGGTCAGGCCGGGGGCCTCCTTGGTCAGCGAGACGTTGCCACCCTTGGAGAGGCTCACTGGCATGGTGTGTGCTGTCCCTTCGATTGCTTTTGCCGGGGATAACGCGGGAACCGGCGGAGATGGTTCCACGCGGGTCGGCGGATTTCCGCCGCCGGCACGGGTTCGGGTATTCCCCGTCAGATTCGACGGAACCGGCCCTGAAGTGACCAGATGGCCGGATTCTCGGCGAGATCGGGGTGCATGTCGAAGAGGTCGGCGAGAGTGTCCTGGAGAAAGTCGCGGGCTTCGCGCCTCAGGTCGCCGTGGCGGACCACCGCGGGCGGCTCGTCGGGCAGCCAGGTGGCGGTGATCTCGACCCAGTTGAACCGGCGGGCGAACCGCAGCAGCTCGGTGTTCTGGGTGAAGTCGAGATCGGCGGTCTGCACCCGGGCGGCGCGGCCGCCGGCCGGGTCGCGGTCCAGTTCCTCGGCGATGTCGCAGAGCGCCCAGGCGAAGTCCAGCACCGGGACCCATCCCCAGGCTGTGGACAGCTCCGCGCCCTCGGCGTCGAGGTAGACGTCGCCGCAGAACAGGTCGTACCGCAGCGCGTGCGTCGTCGCGGTCCGGTAGTCGGTCTGCGGGGGGTCGGGGAAGCGGTTGGAGAGGGAGTAGCCGAGCTCGATCACACAGGCCATTGTCGGGGCTGGGCGGCGGGTCGGATAACCGGGTGACCGGCGGGGCCCCGGCGCGGGATGATGGGCGCATGCCCGAGCCCATCCGCGTACGGGGATCGGTGGTCGTCCCCGACGCCGAGCTCGTCTGGCGCTTCTCCCGTTCCTCCGGCCCCGGTGGCCAGCACGTCAACACGTCCGACACCCAGGTCGAGCTCCGCTACGACCTGGCGGCCTCGGCCGCGCTGCCCGAGGTCTGGAAGCAGCGCGCGCTGGAGCGGCTGGCCGGCCGGCTGGTGGACGGGCGGGTGCTGGTGGTCCGCGCCTCCGAGCACCGCTCGCAGTGGCGCAACCGCGAGGTCGCCGCGGCGCGGCTGGCCTCGCTGCTCGGTGAGGCGACCGCGCCGCCGCCGAAGGCCCGTCGGGCGACCAGGCCCAGCAAGGGCATGGTCGAGCGGCGGCTCTCCAACAAGCGGCACCGCTCCGAGCTGAAGCAGGGGCGGCGCTCCCCGCGCGGCGAGTAGCCCGCCGGGCGCGGCGGCCTGCCGCGCGTACGCGCGGGCCGGGCTCAGCCCAGGGTGCGGTAGCCGCCGCGGAAGTAGAGCAGCGGGCGGCCGCCCGGGTCGGGCACCAGCGCCTCCAGGACGCGGCCGAGCAGCAGCGTGTGGTCGCCGGCCGCGATCCGCTGCTCGGTGCGGCACTCGACGGTGGCGAGCGCCCCGTCGATGAGCGGGGCCCCGCTGAACGGTCCGCGGTGGTGCGGGGCGTCGGCGAACAGCAGCCGGTCGCTGAGCCGGCCCTTCATGGCGAACCGTGAGCCGAGCGCCCGCTGTCCCTCGGCGAGCAGCGAGACCGCCCAGGTGTCGGTCCGGGAGAGCACCTCGTCCATCCGGGAGTCCTCGCGGACGGAGATCAGGACCAGCGGCGGCTCCAGCGACACGGAGAGGAAGGACGTGGCGGTCATGCCGAGGTCCTCGCCGTCCTCCGGGTCGTGGACGGTCACCAGGCTCACTCCGGCGGCGAGCTGGGAGAGCGCCGCCCGGAACTCGTCGGGCGTTGCTTGGGAGGCAGCTTCGGGCTGCGGGGACGAGTACACGTACCGCACGGTAGCCCGGGACCGGGCGGAACGGCATCGGGCCCTGGTCGTAGGACCAGCGGCGCAGGGGGCCGGTGCGGACGCCGGGTGGGCCGGGGGTTACGGTTCGCGGTCGCTCTCACCCTCAGGAGTGAAGGGGAGGGCCTGCCGGCGGGCAGCCGGCTTCAGTGCGGGGCCGTGACGGCCGACCACGAGAAATGTTCCGATAGCGGCTTATGTCCACTTACGGAACGGATGAACTGATTAAGGGCGCATAAGTGTCGTGTGATTTAAGTCACAAGTGATGACCTATTGCTGACCGAGCGTGCCGAACGCTGTGCTCCCTGTGATTCAGTTCTTCTGGCAATCGGACGATAACCAATCAAGACCTATCCGAAGCAGCCGGGGAGCCCCCGCATGGAAGCCGAGTCGGAGCCGTACGTCCGTCTCGCGACCCTCCGCACCTTGCACCGGGTCGTGGCGGACCTCAACGCTGCCCGCAGCCTGGCCGGGACGCTGCAGGCCGTGGTCGAGGGTGCGGTGCACGGGCTCGGCTTCGACGCCGCCGCGGTCAGCCTGGTCCGGCCGGACGGCGACCTGGTGGTGGCGGCCGTCTGGGAGCTGGAGGAGAGCGCCATGGGCGGCCCCTCCGTGCTGCTCGGCCAGGTCGGCTCCCGCGAGTCCTGGGACCGGCTGCTCGGCGTCAGCGACCACTGGGGCACCCTGCGCTTTCTCCCCTACGACCGGGGCTGGGCCGTCGCCAGCGACATCCCGCGCTGGATCGGGGACGGTCCGATGCCGGTCTACGCCAACGACTGGCACCCCGCCGACGGCCTGCTCGCCCCGATGTACAGCGCCGGCGGCGACCTGCTCGGCGTGCTCTCGGTGGACCGACCGCGCAGCGGCAAACGGCCCGGCGCCTGGACCCGCGAGGCGCTGGAGATGTTCTCCCTGCAAGCCTCCATCGCGATCGGCAACGCCCGGCTGCGGGCCGAGATGCAGCGCGCGCTGGCCCGCCTGGAGAAGGAGCAGCAGGCCCTGCGGGCCAGCGAGGAGAGCTTCCGGCAGGCGTTCGAGTACGCGCCCAGCGGGATGGCCATCACCGAACTGCACGGCGCCGGGCGCGGCCAGCTGACCAGGGTCAACGACGCGCTCTGTCGCCTGCTCGGCCGCCCCCGCGCGGTGCTCCGCCAGCAGAGCTTCGCCGACCTCGTCCACCCGGACGACCGGGCGCTGCTGGAGCGCACCAGCGCCGAGAGCGGCCGGGCTGAACTGCGGCTCTCCCGCCGGGACGGCGGCTACCAGTGGGTCTGCCTGCGCAACTCGATCGTCGCCGACGCCGCCGAGGGCCCGAGCTTCCTGCTCACCCACGTCGAGGACATCGAGGACCGCAAGCGGCACGAGCTCCAGCTCGCCCACCGGGCCAGCCACGACGCGCTCACCGGCCTGCCGAACGGTGCCGAGCTCAAGGCCAGGCTCGGGCGTCGGCTCTGCGCCCAGCCCCAGACGGTCGGCGCCGTCGCCGGGCACCAGTCCGGGCCCGCCGACGTGCCGTACGGGAGCGCCGGCCTCCCGACCGGCGGCTACCCCGGCGCCGGGTACGCGGTGGCCGACTCCTACACCGCGCACACCGCGTACGACGGCCTGGAGGGGACCGACCCGCGCTCCGGCCCGGCGCACGGCTACGGCTCCCCGGAGGGCTACCCGCTGCCGGCCGCCGGCGCGGCACCGGGACCGGCCGGCTACGGCGAGCACGTGCACGCGGTGGTCCCCGCCGACCACGGGGCCGGGAGCGAGGCCTGGTCGGGCCCGTTCCGCTCGGGCGCACCGGCCGTCGTCGAGAAAGGGCTGGCGGTCCTCTTCTGCGACCTCGACGGCTTCAAGTCGATCAACGACCGGTTCGGTCACAACGCCGGCGACGCCGTCCTGGTCGAGGTCGCCCGCCGGCTCAGCGGGGCCGTGCGGGACGGCGACACGGTGGCCCGGCTCGGCGGCGACGAGTTCGTGGTGCTGGCCGACGGCATCGGGCGCGACGAGGCCAAGGACCTCGCCCACCGGCTGCGCAACGCGATCATCCCGCCGATGCGGATCGACGGACGGGCGATGCGGGTCGGCGTCAGCCTGGGGATCGGCTGGGCGGGCTGCGGGATGAGCATCGAGGAGGTGCTGCACACCGCGGACGAGCGGATGTACGACGAGAAGCGCGCCCGGGGCGGTTCGGTGCGCGGGGCCAGGGGCGAGCGCTCGCACCGGCGGGCCGGCTGATCCTCCGGTCGGCGGGGCCGCTGGAGGGCCCCGACCGAGGGCCCGACCAGGGGTCGCGGACCGCGCGGTCGGGCGGTTCCGGACGAAAGCTACCCGCTGGTTGTCAAGGGGTCTTTTCGGGGCGTCGCCGACGGCAGGTAGTGTTCCCGGGTACAAGCGACCACGACCAGCGCCGGGGGCACGGCAGCCCGGCGGCGCGACCGCGATGGGGGAGTTGACCACCGTGACCACCGCCGGCAGCAGCGGAGTGCCCCAGGGCCCGGAGGGCGGCACCCCGCAGGACGACGACCCGTTCGGCTACCTGTACCGTCCGGCCGAGGGCGGGGCGGCCCAGCCGTCCGAACCCCAGCAGGGCGTGCCGCGCACGCCGTACAGCCGCCCGATGGAGGTCGGCCGCGCCCAGTACGGGCAGCAGGCCCGGCCCCAGCAGCCCTACCCGGCCCAGCCTGGCTACCCGCAGGGCCAGCCCGCGCAGCCGTACCCGCCGCAGGGCGAGTACGGCGGCCAGCCCACCCAGCACTCCGAGTACGGGGGCGCCCCGACCCAGCAGGCCCGGTACGCCGAGCACTCCCGCCCGCAACCGGGGGAGGAGCGGCCGGGCAGCGGCCGGGGCAAGGGGGCGGTCATCGGTGCGGTGGCGGTGGTCGCGGCCATCGCGATCGGCGCCGGCATAGCCCTCTCCACCGGGGACCCGGACGGGGGCAAGGACGAGAACGCCAAGGGCGGCACCACCTCGGCCAGCGCCCCGGCGACCCCGGGCGGCACCGGCAGCACGAGTCCGACGGCCTCCGCCTCGGCGACGCCCTCGGCGACCGCCACGGCCGGGCCGGGCACCGTCGACGCGAGCCAGCTCCAGGCGCAGAACGCGCCGTCCGGGAACACCGTCAAGGGTGCCCGGTCGGCGGACGGCAGCTACCTGACGCTGCAGCCCGGCGGGTCGGTCACCTGGACCGGTGAGGTTCCGACCGCCGGCAGCTACAAGTTCTGGGTGTACTACAACAACCCGGGCGCCGACGTGAAGGGCCCGGCGGCGGTGAACGGCAAGGACTGGCCGGGCGGGCTGTCGTTCAAGAACTACTCGCCCGGGAAGGATCCGGCGTCCTCCTGGTTCAAGACGTACATAACCCCGCCGCTGCAGGCCGGGGCGAACACGATCACGATCACGGTGCCGGCGGGCAGCGGGGCGATCCTGATCGACCAGGTGGTGCTGGAGACCTCCGGCTGATCCGGCTGCCGGTCCGCCGGCCCGTGCACGTGAGACGGCCGCCCGCTCCCCTCGGGGAACGGGCGGCCGTCTCACGTGCGCCGGCCGGCGCGGGCAGGTCGCGGGCGAGGCCCGGGGATCAGGCGGAGGCGATCGGGGCGAAGCGGTCGCCGCCGGTGATCCACTCGCCCCGGCGCATCACGGCGACCAGGTCGTACGTGGCGGAGTCGAGCACCGCGAGGTCGGCGTTCTTGCCGGTCTCCAGCGTGCCCACGGTGTCGGCGAGGCCGAGCAGGCGGGCCGGGACGGCGGAGAGGGACTCGACGGCCTGGTTGAGGGTCAGGCCGTTGACGGTGACCGAGCGCTTGAACGCGACGTCCAGGGTGAGCGTGGAGCCGGCGATCGCACCGCCCTCGACCAGCCGGGCGACACCGTCCTTGACCTCGACCTGGAGGGGGCCGAGGGGGTAGAGGCCGTCGCCCATGCCGGCGGCGCCCATGGCGTCGGTGATCAGGGCGACGCGGGA